>CAYZOZ010000020.1:0-27674 GCA_964480295.1 uncultured Phascolarctobacterium sp. | reverse complement strand
TAACGTGTGGCTGGAAAAACGTGAGCTGCGCTATGTGGAGGTGCCCGTCGTTTTCCTAGAGAAGCAGGACTGGGGCAGAAAGCTTTGGGAGTTCTTGAAGAGAAAGCTGCGAGGTGGTCGCGATGAGTGAGCAACAAAGCCTAGCCTCCGCGTCTGCTTCGGAGCGCTTCGCCCACTGCGAGCTTCCTGCTATCACGCAGGCGTTGCTCGAAAACGATGCTAATGCCGCCGACGCGTATTATCGCTTTGGCTTTGCGATCTTCGGACCGTTTTTGTACGCCTATACGCGATGGCTTTGCGAAACCGTGCGACGGGAGCGGCTGCAAAAGCTATTCTTTTTTGCCAGGGACGGCTATTTGATGGAGAAGGCGTTTCGTCTGCTGAACAAGGAGCGTGGCGTTATGGCGCGTTATGCTTACTTCTCGCGCAACAGCTTGCGGCAGGCGCTTCTATGGCGCTGCGCCTCCTTTGAGGAAACGCTTACCTATATGTCGATTACTAGGTATATCTCGGTGGCGAATTTTTTGGAATTTTACGGCTTTACGCCAGAGGAGCGCGCTGATATTGCTAAGGAGCATGGCTTGAGCTTGAATACGGATTGGAGCTTTAGCGGCCTACGGGAGAACGCCGAGGCTAAGGCCTTATATGCGGCGCTTAGGGAGAGCATAAAAAATAAATCTCAACAGCAGGAGAGCTTGTTGAGAAGGTATTTGGAGCAGCTGGAGCTGTCCGGCGCATGCGCCATAGTCGATATAGGCTGGCATGGCAGTATGCAGTTTTATTTGGAGGAGTTTTTGCGTGTGAACGAGCTGCCATGCTCGCTCACTGGGCTTTACGTGGGCATCAATCCGATTGTAAGACTGCGTGGTAAGGCGGAGGGCTTTCTTTATAATGAACACGATATGTCGCTTAGAAAAGACGTATTGTGTTTTTTGGGGGTACAGGAAAAGCTTTTTCAGAGCTTGGAGGGTTCGACCGCCGGTTATTACGAGGTACAGGACGAGGTCAAGCCACGCTTGGCGCAATATGAATATGAGGACGACGCGGAGCTGAGGAGTTGCTTGGAACGCTTGCAGCAGGGAGCGTTGACCTTCGTTGAAAGGTATCTACCAGTCGCGCAGGAGCGCTTTACTAAGCAGGATTATATACGACCGCTGATGCGCTTTGGCAAATATCCTGATTTGCAGGGCGTGCGCTTGTTTTCCTTTTTCTATATTATGGACGGGAACAAGGCGTATTTCGTGCCGCAAAAATCCCTGCTTCATTACGGCTTGAGGGAGCTTATGCACGATTTGAGCAACAGTCCGTGGAAAACAGGCTTTATGAGGGGGGCGTTCAAGCTGCCCCTGCCGTATTTTTGGCTTTACAGTCTGCTGAGAAGGTGAAGATGATGTCATGGCTATATTATTTTTTAAGTAAGCGCTATCAGGCGGTGTCCTTCGATGTATTTGACACGTTGATCGAGCGCGTAGGCGTGGAGCATCCGCACGATGTTTTTACCTTGGTGGGTAAGGAGGTTCTTGGCGAGGGTGATGCCTTTCGCCGTTTGCGTGTGCGCGCGGAGGCGGAGGCACGTCGCCAAGCTCCGCAGGGCGAGGTTACCCTGCGTCAAATTTATGACTGCCTTGAGGATTATGATGCAGAGCAAAGAGAACGTCTTTATGCGGAAGAGCTGAAAATCGAACAAACCATTTGCAAACCGAGGGGGGGTTCAATAGAGCTGTATAAGCGTCTGCTTCGAGAAGGGAAGAAGGTGCTGATAATTTCCGATATGTATCTGCCAAGTGCGCAAATAGCGTCCATGCTTGAGCAATGCGGCGTGCGCGATTACGCGCGGCTTTACGTATCCTGCGAAAGTGGCTGCAATAAGGCTAGCGGCGAGCTGTTCGAGCTGGTGCTACGCGAGCAGAAAATCGATCGCAGGGAGTTGGTACATATCGGCGACAGCCTGCGCAGCGATATTAAAGGTGCGCGTAAGGCAGGTGTGCGCGCGCTTTGGCTGTGTCCTAATAATTTATGGGCGCGCTTAAGGCACAAGCTATTTTAAACCTAGTAAGCCTTTATGATAAAATTAAATTACCTCAAGCGTCAGCTAGATGCCGATGCTTGAGGTAATTTTTTAAATCTCTTTATTTTTAACACGCTTGAACAGGATATACACCACGCCGGCGGCCTCGTCGGGGAACTTCAGCAGGTGCTCCTGCTTATCCTTATCATGGAAGGTGACGATGTTGATCCCGTCGAAATCCGCGCCCGTGAGGTCGTCAAGCCTCTTGGCGAGCGCCTGCTTTTGGCTGAGGTAGATGATGCGCGTATTGGTGAGGAAGAAATGTCCCAGCTCCAAAAGCGCGGTGATCTCCTCCTTAATCTTGGGATGCTCCAGCTTTTCGCCTTTGAAGTTGACGGTTTCGTCGATGTTGAATTTGCGCGTCAGCTCGAAGTAGTTGTCCTCGCGCTCCACGACCTTGTTTTGGCACAGTCCGCAGTTGACGTGGACGTAGCAAGCCTCGCCCTTATCCAGGGGCAGGTCGATATCCAGCGGCTCTAGCTTACGGTTCTCCGCGTCCCAAAGGCTGCGGTACTTATTCAGCGCGCTGACGATATTGTTCTTAAACTCGTAGGGAATGTCTAAACGCTCGCAGTCCTTGCGGAAGCCTGCCTCCTGCTCGGGGCTATAGCGTGCCTCCTTAACGATGTCCTCGAAGAGCAGGTTGAAATGCGCCTGAAAGACCTGCTTGCGGATGGCGAGTCCGTCCTCGTAATCATAGCCGAAAAGCTCGTTGATGCTATTGATATCGAGCTTTTCCTCGTTGCTCAGGATGCGGCGGCAGCGCTGGAAATAGGCTGCCGTTCTGGCGCTTTTATCGGCGAGCTTGACCTGATTTTCGGGCAGCTCCAAAAGCTCCGCCAGCCTTTTTAGCTGGGCGAAGAGGGAATCGTCGCTCGTTTGCGCGTCCGTGAAGCTCACATCCGCCAGCTGGCGATAAAGAGCGGCGCGGCGCGGCAGATTTTCTTCATTGAATTTCACGCCCCATTTTTTGAGCGCGCTATGCACGTCGTCCGCGGAGATGCTCGCCACGTCCTGCGCCTGCGCGAGCAGATTGTTCAGCTCCTTCCAGCCGTTTTCCGTTGGCGTACTGCCGAAAAGCTTGGAAAAAAGTCCGCATTTTTCCAATTCCTGTATTTTGTAGGGTTGCATATATTTAACTCCTCGTCGTTAATGTAGTTAAGTCGCTAGGCTGATGCCGCGTTTATTGCTCTTTTTAAGCGTCATGCGGCTCCCTTCCTAAAACAGCTTATTTATATTTTAGAGCCTCAGAGGTATATTTTCAAGCTCTTTCTTGGGAGCGGGCGGAAATTTTGCGCGTTAAAAGCGGAAATTACGCTGCTTTTGCAACAAAATTGTAAAATAGCGCTCTAAGGTACTTGCTTTTTTTGCGCTAATGACTATAATAATAATTGTAATTAGCACTCAAACAAATTGAGTGCTAACAAAAAATAAAACGCTCGCATTCAGTGCAAGTATAGAGAACTCGAAAGGGGTTAGAAAAAATGTTAAAACCGTTAGGAAGTCATGTAGTAGTAGAACCTGTCGTACAAGAGGAAAGAACCGCCAGCGGCATTTATTTGCCGGATACCGCCGCAAAGGAAAAGCCGCAGCAGGGTAAGATCATCGCCGTCGGCGCAGGCAAGTATACCGATAACGGCACTCTGATTAAGCCCGAGGTTAAGGTGGGCGAGGACGTTGTTTTCGCCAAATACAGCGGCACGCCGATCAAGCATGACGGCAAGGATTATTTGATTTTGGAAGAACGCGACATTTTGGCGATCGTTGACTGATAATTTTGCTAAGCATTCAAGGAGTGATTATAAATGGCTAAGGAAATTCGTTTTAATGAAGAAGCACGTCGCAGCCTGGAGCGCGGCGTTAACGCGTTGGCTGACGCGGTAAAGGTAACTCTTGGTCCTAAGGGCCGTAATGTTGTTTTGGAAAAGAAATTCGGCGCGCCGACCATCACCAATGACGGCGTAACCATCGCTCGTGACATCGAGCTGGAGGATCCGTTCGAAAACATGGGCGCGCAGCTGGTGAAGGAGGTCGCTATTAAGACCAACGACGTTGCCGGCGACGGCACCACCACCGCTACCGTTCTAGCGCAGGCGATGATTAAGGAGGGTATGCGCAACGTTGCGGCAGGCGCTAACCCGATGGTACTGAAGAAGGGCATTAAGAAGGCTGTTGACGTATTGGTTGACGAGCTGAAGGCCGTTTCTCAAAAGGTAGAGACCAAGGAGGCTAAGGCACAGGTTGCTTCTATCTCCGCTGCTGACGAGGAGATCGGTAATCTAATCGCCGACGCTATGGAAAAGGTTGGCGATGACGGCGTAATCACCGTTGAGGAATCCAAGACCATGGATACCAGCCTGGACACCGTTGACGGTATGCAATTCGACCGTGGCTATATCTCCCCCTACATGGCTACTGATGCTGATAAGATGGAAGCCGTTCTGAGCAATCCCTACGTATTGATTACCGATAGAAAGATCAACATGATTCAGGACATCATGCCTGTTTTGGAGAAGGTAGTACAAAGCGGTAGCGAGCTGCTGATCATCGCCGAAGATGTGGAAGGCGAGGCTCTGGCAACCTTGGTCGTTAACAAGCTGCGCGGTACCTTTAAGGCAGTTGCCGTTAAGGCTCCTGGCTTCGGCGATCGCCGCAAGGCAATGCTTCAGGATATCGCTACCTTGACTGGCGCTACTGTAATTAGCGAGGAGGTCGGCCGCAAGCTTGACAGTGCTTCCATCGCCGATTTGGGCCGTGCAGGTCAGGTTCGCGTAACCAAGGAAATGACCACGATCGTCGACGGTCAGGGCGATAAGGCCGCTATCGCTGCTCGTGTGGCACAAATTCGCGCGCAGATCCCGACCACTACCTCCGAATTCGACAAGGAAAAGCTTCAGGAGCGCTTGGCTAAGCTGGCAGGCGGCGTAGCCGTAATCAAGGTCGGCGCTGCTACTGAGGTTGAGCTGAAGGACAAGAAGCTGCGCATCGAGGACGCGTTGAACGCTACTCGTGCCGCCGTTGCCGAGGGCATCGTTGCTGGCGGCGGTACCGCTTTGCTACAGGTTCAGGCTGCTTTGGCTAAGGTTAAGACTGTTGGCGACGAAAAGACCGGCGTAGAGATCGTTAAACGCGCGATTGAGGAGCCTGTTCGTCAAATCGCCTACAACGCAGGTCTTGAGGGTGCGGTTATTGTCGACACCATTAAACGCAGCCGCAAGGGCGTTGGCTTCAACGCTTTGACCGAGAAATATGTGGATATGATCGCCGAAGGCATCGTGGATCCGACCAAGGTAACTAGAAGCGCGCTGCAAAACGCTGCCAGCATCGCTTCCATGGTACTCACCACCGAATCCATCGTTGCCGATAAGCCAGCTAAGGAGGGCGCTGCTCCGGCAATGCCTCCGATGGGCGGCGGCATGCCCGGTATGATGTAAGCCGTGCGGACGCTTAAATAATTTCGTCCCCTGCCACAGAGGTGGTGGGGGACTTTTTGCGATTTCAGTTAAATAGTGTTGCTTTCGTAACATAATATTTGCTTGACGAAAAAACACATAAAGACTACAATATTAGTATGTATTAAAAAGTGCAGCTTATGGTTGCGATTAGGGAGGATGATGTACATGAATAAGTTTATGAGGTATGCTCTCGTCGGCGTTTTGACCGCTTTTGCTTTGGCTGCTGTCGGCTGCGGCGGCGGTGCTAAGGAGGAGAAAAAGGCTGACACCAGCAAGCCTGTCGTAGTCGGTGTAAACCCTGGTCCCCATGCGGTCATCATGGAGAACGTGAAGAAGATCGCTGAGAAGAAGGGCTTGAAGATCGAAATTAAGGAATTCAGCGATTTCGTAACGCCGAACTCCGCTTTGGCGGCAGGCGAGATTTGGGCTAACAGCTTCCAACACGAGCCGTTCCTGAACGCTACGATGAAGAAGGAGCCCACCTTTAAATTGGCGAAGGCCTTCAACACCGCGCTGTTTCCGATCAATATTTATTCTAAGAAGCTGAAGCCTGGGGATAAGATTCCTGACGGTGCTAAGATCGCGATTCCGAATGATCCGACCAATGGCGGTCGCAGCCTGCTGCTTTTGGCTGCCAACGGCCTGCTGAAGGTTAAGAACCCGAAGGATATTACCACCACGGTACATGATATTACCGAAAATCCGCATAAATTCCAGATCATCGAGCTGGAGGCGGCGGCTATTCCCCGTTCCTTGGACGACGTGACCTGCGCGGCGATCAACACCACCTACGCGCTGAACGCCGGACTTAATCCTGCAACCGATCCCATCGTTAAGGAAACCGCGGATTCTTTGTATGTAAATATCGTGGCAGTTAAGGAGGAAACCTTAAAGGATCCTCGTCTGAAGATTTTCCAAGAGGCATATCAGTCCAAGGAAAACGGTGATTTCATTAAGGCTAAATTCCCCGGCTCCGTATATCTCGGCTGGAAGGAATAGGAAATAGGGTAGTATTTATGGATCTACAGCAGCACATCGACAGCGTTTGGCCACAGCTACATACTTTGGCGGAGCCTGCGTTTGAGGAAAAAAGAACCGCCGCCTTTTTAGCCGAGCATTTGCGTGCGCTCGGCTATGAGGTGGAGGAGCACGTCGGCGGTACGACGGGAGTGGTCGCGACCTGGGACAGCGGTAGGAGCGGTCCTGTGGTGGCGGTGCGCACCGATATGGATTGCCTTTTGTTTAAGCAGGAGGACGGCAGCGTGCTACCGGTACACGCCTGCGGGCATGACGGGCATATGACGATCGCCTTGGGCGTGGCGGAGCTTCTGCGTGAGCAGGGGCTGCCCTGCGGCAGGGTGAAGCTTTTGTGCCAGCCAGCGGAGGAAATCGGACGCGGGGCGCTCGCTCTTTTGCAGGCGGGGGCGCTGGACGATGTGGAGTACGCACTGGGCTATCACCTGATGCCCAAGGACATGGCTCGTAGCGGGCAAATCATCGCCCAGATCAACTGGACGGCGTGCACGCTGATGGAGGGCGAGATCCGCGGCTTGGCGGCGCACGGCTCGCAGCCGCATTTGGGCGTGAACGCTATCGATGTCGGGGCGGCGATCGTCAACGGCATTAATGCGCTGCACACTAATCCGCTTTTGGGTGGTAGCGTGAAAACCACGCGTTTTTTGGGCGGAGCGGGCTCGCTGAACGCTATCTGCGACAAGGTGGAGATCGGCTTCGACCTGCGCAGTACGTCGAACGCCGAGATGCTGACGCTGCGCGAGCGCGTGCGCGAGCTAGTGCTGAGTACGGCCAAGGTTTACGGCGCGGAGGCTGACTGTCGCATCGTCGGCACTTGTCCGGCGGCGGAGGCTGACCCCTCGCTTTTGGCGGTGACGCGCGCGGCGATCGTGCGCGAGCTGGGTAACGAGGGCTTGATTAACGAGGCTTCGATCACCGTTGGAGAGGATTTCAACTTCTTCAAGCAGGAGCGTCCGCGGCTGAAAACGGCAAGCCTGGGCATAGGCTGCGATCTCGTTCCGCGCCTGCACGATCCCGAGATGCACTTTGATCACGCCGCCTTGGCGAACGCGATCAGGGTGCTGACGACCTTGGTGCGGGAGATCCTGCTGCAAAGGCCATGATGAGCTGAATAATTTTTTTATAAGAGGAGCCTTCCGCTGTTCACGGAGGGCTCTTCGTGTTATAATATTTCTATCTGTTTAATTAGTGGGGCGATAATTTGGATATGCATAAAATACAGGAGCCTGGGGTTTTGTGGAAGCTTTTTAAATCCACCTTCTTGATCAGTGGCTTTACGATTGGTGGCGGCTTCGTCATCATACCCTTGCTGAAGGCGAAATTTGTCGATGAATATCATTGGATCGACGATAAGGAGGCGTTGAATTTGGTGGCGATCGCCCAGTCCTCGCCCGGCGTGGTGGCGGCGAACTCCGCCGTCAGCCTCGGCTATAGCATTGCTGGCATCAAGGGCGCGCTGGTGGCGCTGGGCGCGACCATTCTGCCACCGCTAATCACGCTGAGCCTGATCTCCTGCGCCTATGACGCGTTCGCGTCCAATCCCTATATCCAGCTGCTGCTCAAGGGTATGCAATGTGGCGCGACGGCGATCATCATGAACGTGGTCTACGGACTTTTGAGTAAGGAGCTTAAAAAGCGCCTGCTACTGCCACTTTTGATTATTTTGGGCACGTTTATCGCCAATTATTGCTTCCACATCAATCTGATGTACGCGATCTTGGTCGATGCCCTGCTGGGGCTACTGCTCCTGCGCGATAAAAAATATGATTAAGGAGCGGAAAGCATGAATTTAATGATTTTATGGGAGCTGTTTTGGAGCTTTGCCCAAGTCGGCATGTTTTGCGTGGGCGGGGGCTACGCCTCCATGCCCTTGATTCAGGCGCAGGTCATCGAGACGCACGGCTGGCTGACCATGCAGCAGTTTATCGATATTTTTACTATTTCGCAGATGACACCGGGACCTATCGGTATCAACGCGGCGACCTTTGTCGGCATGAAGCTGGCAGGCGTGCCGGGTGCCTTGGCGGCGACGATCGGCTTCGTCTTTCCCTCGTTCTTCATCGTGCTGCTGCTGTCGCATCTCTTTTTCAAGTATGGTGACATCGGTCCGGTGCGCGGCGTGCTGAACGGTCTGCGTCCCGCTGTCGTGGCGTTGATCAGCTCGGCGGGCTTGAGCTTCGTCTTTCTCGCGCTGTGGAACACGGAAAGCGTGCCCGAGGATTTCACGAAAATCGACCTTTTGGCGTGCGTCGTGCTGCCGGTGTCCTTTTGGTGCATCAGGCACAAGATGAGCGTGATCAAGCTGCTGTGCCTGAGCGGCGTTTTGGGACTTTTCCTGGGCGTGGTGGGCATAAGATAAAAAAATTCTCAAAAAGCTTGTTGAAACAGCTAAAATTTCTTTACCGTACACCATGCTTGTGATAGAATATTCATTACCATAAATGCAGATTTATTGAGTGGAGGAGTTCGCATGGAATTATTGGAAGAAAAAATCCTTAAGGACGGCGTTATTCGCAGCGGTAACGTCCTCAAGGTCGACAGCTTTTTGAATCACCAGATCGATGTGCCCTTCATTGCGGAATTGGGCAAGGAATTCAAGCGTCGCTTCGCGGATCGTCCTATCAACAAGATTTTGACGATCGAAGCGTCCGGCATCGGCATCGCCTCCGTGGCGGCGATGTTTTTCGAGGTGCCCGTGGTTTTCGCGAAAAAGACCAGTGGCAGCAATATGGATAAGGATGTGTATTTCACGCAGATTTATTCCTTCACCCATAGCAAGACCAATGACGTGGTGGTGTCGAAGAAATATTTGGGCAAGCAGGATCACGTGCTGATCATCGACGACTTTTTGGCCAACGGCTGCGCGCTGGAGGGCTTGATGGATATCGTGCGTCAGGCGGGTGGCACGGTCGAGGGTATCGGCGTGGCGATCGAGAAGGGCTTCCAGGGCGGCGGCGACAAGCTGCGCGCCATGGGCGTGAATTTGCAGTCCTTGGCGATCATCGACAAAATGGACGCTGCCAGCGGGACGATTCAGTTCCGCAAGGAGCAGTAGGAGCTTAGCGAGCGGTATGAGGTTTAGCGCGATAGCTTTGCGGAAGGGGGAGAGAGCGTGGGACAACCGAAGCTTACGGAGATCGAGGCAGGCTTGGCGGAGTGGGATTTTCTGACTAAGCTGCCGCAGTCGGTGGGCAGCTTTCATTTGGAGAAGGGCACGGGCATCGACGGGCAGATCCTGAACATCGCCGCCTACGTCAACGAGCCCCTGCATTGCCGGCTTGACATCATTTACACGGCGGAGACCTTCGACTATGTGACGGTGAAAACGGTTGGTATGCACATCTTCCGCGATGAGCGCTATTTCGCGCGCGATCGGGAGAAGTTCGCCAGAATGCTTTTGCAGGATCTGGAGAGGATACTGAGCGATTTAGATCGCGCTCAGCCCCATGCCATGGATTGGGAGGCGCGGGAGCTGGGCTTCGAGGCTTGGGATTATTGGCGGCAGCTGCCCAAGCAGGTGGGCGATTTCGAGCTTTATATCACGCCCGACAACCCCTTGCCCTATCTTAACGGCTCCTTTATCTTTTTGGATTACAGCGATTTCGCGCACGGCGATCAGCTTTATTTGATGTATAATATCTTCCGTAACGAAATCTTCGCGGAGATGAAGAAGCGGTATTTCCCGATCACTACGGATCTTTTCGATGTCGTCGCACAGGTTCCAGACGAGCGCAAGCTGAAGCAGCTAAGCACGCTTTTGGCGGAGCGTTTACAAAAAACTTTGAGTGACTTAGGAAAAAGTTAAATAAAGTCTTGACAAGCACCCTGTGTTAGGTTATAATATCACTGTTGATTGGCCCGGTGGTTCAGTTGGTTAGAATGCCGCCCTGTCACGGCGGAGGTCGTGGGTTCGAGTCCCATCCGGGTCGCCAATCATGCCTCGGTAGCTCAGTTGGTAGAGCAAAGGACTGAAAATCCTTGTGTCCACAGTTCGATTCTGTGCTGAGGCACCATATATGCGGAAATAGCTCAGTGGTAGAGCACCTCCTTGCCAAGGAGGGGGTCGCGAGTTCGAATCTCGTTTTCCGCTCCACCTTTTTAAGGCGACATAGCCAAGCGGTAAGGCAGAGGTCTGCAAAACCTTTATCCCCAGTTCGATTCTGGGTGTCGCCTCCATTTTTATTTTCATTTTGCATCTGCCGCGGTGGCGGAACTGGCAGACGCAAGGGACTTAAAATCCCTCGGGTAGTGATACCCGTACCGGTTCGATTCCGGTCCGCGGCACCAATACTAGCTTACAAGTTACTCCATACTTTGCGGTATGGAGCTTTTTCATTTTTCGGGGCAAAAGTGTCGCGACGCTCAGTCCCAACGCTTTAGCAAATCCTCGATAATTTCCTTATTGCTTTTGCGACGCTTCTTTTCATAGTTGCGGAAATTATTGTCGCGATGATCCGTTGAATAATCCGCGTAATCAAAATCGTCGTAGCCGCGCTCATAGCTGCGGTTGTAGTCCCCGTGGCCGTCGTCCAAAAGATAGGGCGGCAGGGAGTCTGTTTGCTCTATGTAATAGCTAAGCATAGCCTCACCTCCGATGCTTTATCGTGTAAAATTCTTGCTCCTAGATATTTTAGCACGCTTTTTCGGCCTTGGAAAGGGGGCGCGGAGCGGAAAGCGCGGGCTTGATTTTGCAAAAATATCATGCGGACGTGCAGAGCGGAAAATATTTTGCTCACCAAAATATTTATCAGATTTTTTTATAAAGTGACGTTGACAAGTTGACTTATCTAGGATATACTATTATCGGTATCTCAGTGGTCCGTGTAAGTTACTAACTTCTTCCTATCATAGATGACATGGGGAAGCCTCAGTAAATTCTTAATGCGTTCTTTTTGGGGTATGTATCTATGATTAGGAGTGATCAAATAATGAAAGAAGACAAGACTTTAACCTGTTGCGAATGCAACCAAGAATTCGTATTCACCGCTTCCGAGCAGGAATTTTACGAAGAAAAAGGCTTCACTAACGAACCCCGCCGTTGCCCCAGCTGTCGTCAAGCACGCAAGCAACGCATGGGTATTCAATCCGACCGTCCGCAACGCGAGATGTTCCCCGCAACCTGCGCTGAGTGCGGTAAAGAGACCATGGTACCCTTCAAGCCTTCCAACGATCGTCCGGTATACTGCCGTGACTGCTTCAACGCTCGCAAGCACTAAGAGCAGGCTTGTTCCTTAAGTAAATTGGGACTGCTGTTTTTACGGCAGTCCTTTTTCTTGTCTTTTTTTGTAAATATTGACACAAAATTCATTGACAGTAGACACTAAAAAGCATATAATATTTTAGTGAAACTGCGGAAGGATGCACTTGACAAGCATCCTTTTTCTTGTCTTTATGTGATTTGTTGAATAAAAGTGAGGAGAGAATATTACCATGATTAGAAGCGATATTCGTAATATAGCTATTATTGCCCACGTTGACCATGGCAAGACGACCTTGGTCGATGCGATGCTGAAACAGAGCGGCGTTTTCCGTGCCAATGAGCATGTGGAGGAGCGCGTTATGGACTCCAACGATCTGGAGCGTGAGCGTGGTATCACTATTCTGTCCAAGAATACCGCCGTTATGCACAACGGCGTTAAAATTAATATTTTGGATACTCCGGGCCATGCCGATTTCGGCGGTGAGGTGGAGCGCGTATTGACCATGGTCGACGGCGTGCTGCTGCTCGTCGATGCCTACGAGGGCCCCATGCCACAGACGAAATACGTACTGCGTAAGGCTTTGGAGCAGCATTTGAAGCCCATCGTGGTTATCAATAAGATCGACCGTCCCGACCAGCGCGTCGAGGAGGTAGTGGACGAGGTGCTGGATCTGTTCATCGAGCTGAACGCCGACGAGGATCAGCTGGAGTTCCCCGTGGTCTATGCTTCCGCGCGTAACGGTATCGCTAAGCTGTCCATGGAGGACGATAACAACAATTTGGAGCCGCTGTTCAAGGTTATTTTGGAAAACATCCCCGCTCCTGACGTTGATGTCGACGCTCCTTTGCAAATGCTGGTAAATACGCTGGACTACGATAATTTCGTAGGCCGTATCGTTATCGGTCGCGTGGTACGCGGTACCATTCATAACGGCGAAAATGTCGCGCTGATGAACGAGAACGGCGTGCGCGGCGGCAAAATCGGTCGTCTTTACGCCTATCAGGGCTTGAAGCGTGCCGAGGTTGACGAGGCTAAGGCAGGCGACATCGTAGCGCTTATGGGCTTACAGGATGCCGAGATCGGCGAGACCATCGCCGATAAGGAAAATCCGGAGGCACTGAAGGGCATTAAGATTGACGAGCCCACTCTGTCCATGGTATTCTATGTAAATAACAGCCCCTTCGCAGGTAAGGAGGGCGAGTTCGTTACCAGCCGTCATATCCGTGACCGCCTGTTCAAGGAGGCGGAGACCAACGTCGCTTTGCGTGTCGAGGAGACCGAAAGCCCCGATGCCTACAAGGTTTCCGGTCGTGGCGAGCTGCATCTGTCCATTTTGATCGAAACTATGCGTCGCGAGGGCTTCGAGCTTCAGGTTGGCAAGCCGCGCGTAATCATGCACCGTGACGAGACCGGCACTTTGCAGGAGCCTATGGAGGCTCTGACGATCGACGTACCGCAGGACTTTATGGGCCCCGTTATGGAGGGCTTGGGCCTGCGTAAGGCGGAGCTGCAAAACATGACCGAAATGGCTGGCTATCTGCGTATGGAATTCAAGATTCCCGCACGTGGCCTGATCGGCTTCCGCAATCAGTTCCTGACTGACACCAAGGGCAATGGCATCATGAACCACGTCTTTGCCGGCTATGAGGATTACAAGGGCGATATCCCCGGTCGTACCCGTGGCAGTCTGGTAGCCTTCGAGAGCGGCGAGACGACCTCCTATGGCATCGGCAACGCGCAGGAGCGTGGCACGATGTTCGTCATTCCTGCTGAGAAGATCTACGAAGGTCAGCTGGTCGGCGAAAATAGTCGTGAGGACGACATGGACGTGAACCCCTGCAAGAAGAAGCATGTCAGCAATATGCGTGCTTCCGGCAGCGATGACGCGATCCGCCTGATTCCGCCCCGCACCTTCTCCTTGGAGCAGGCGCTGGAGCATATCAATGACGATGAGCTGGTCGAGGTTACGCCGAAGTCGATTCGTATGCGTAAAAAGGTGCTTAATCGTCTGGAACGCGGTAAATTGCGTGCCCGCATGAAAAACTCTTGATTTTCCTGCATTATTATTTTGACAAGCCGTATAAAATTTGCTAGAATAATGAATATAAGTAGGGTTTAACCTATTATAGCGTTGAGAATACGATGACGTTAAATAAATTTGATTCTTAGTTTGGAGGCTATGGCCATGGATCTTAAAAATGCGGCAATGAAGTTATTTACCTCTACGAATGAGGAGAATTACGAGGAGGAGCAGTACGCAGGTCCTCGTTTGGTGAAAAGCGGTCATCTGAATTTTATGGTGCGCACTCCCAGAAGCTTTACCGATGTGCGCGCGTATGCTGACTCTCTAATGAGTGGCTCCGCGATTTTGATCAGCTTCGATTCCGTGGATGCTGCTTTACGCAATCGTATTTTTGATTATCTGAATGGCGTAAGCTATATCGTGAATGCTTCCGTTTCCTTCATTAACGAGGATTTGCTCCTCTATGCTCCCGAGCAGGTGGAGATCTCTAAGGAAAAGAGCGTGAAGCGTTCGGCGATCGGCTCTTGGCTTGGCAAATAAATAGTAAATATTAAAGGACTGTTGCTTCGGCAGCAGTCCTTTTTTCATTTCAGTGATATTTACCGTGTGAACGTGCTTGTAAAATCCTCCGGGTGATGTTATAATGGACAAGAGTGATATTGATATAGATTCTTAAATTGTTTATTTGAATTTATATGTAATTAGTATTGATTATGCTTTAATGATAGATAGCGTTTGAGAGCTATGTGAAGGGACGGGTTTTTATGACCAAGCACTTATTTAATTACTGCGCGATTGATTGGTATGAGGACGAATTGCGGGCTAACGGCTGGGATCTGCATCAGATAGTCGGGGAGCTGGGCGTGGACGGTATCGAGCAATTCGTTTACTCGCTTCAGCCGGAGAGCAATAGGTACGCGGATATAACGGTGGGCGTGCATCTGCATTATTGGCCCTATTGGTTGGATTTTTGGCTGAAGAAGGCGAAACGTCTGAAGCAGGAATTCCGCAATATTCATGAGCGCAACAGGTATTTTCAGGAGGCCATGAGCTGCGAGGAATGGCTTTCGGTTATTCGGCGTAATATCATTGCCGCCGTGGCGCAAAGGCCGGAGTATTTGGTTTGGCACGTGGCGGAGGCGAATAACGAGGAAATCTTCACCTACGCTTTTAATTACAGCGATAGGGAGGTGCTGACGGCGGCGGCGGAGGTCTTTAATTCCGTGGCGGACGAGATTCCGTCGGAGCTGCCCGTGCTTTTTGAAAATTTGTGGTGGCCGGGGCTGCGCCTGACCGATGTGCGCAACGTAAAATATTTCTTCGAGCGTATTCAGCGCGATAACGTGGGCATTATGCTGGATACGGGGCATCTGATGAATACGAATCAGCGTCTGCGCAGCGAGGCGGAGGGCGCGGATTACGTGTGCAGGGTGTATGAGAAGCTGGGCGATTACCGTGAGCTGGTGCGGGGAGTGCATTTGAGCTGCTCGCTGTCGGGGAGCTATGTACGCGCTATGGATCACCTTGTGCCAGAGAAGCTTACGCCCGAGGTGGTGTGGCAGCATATCGTGCGGTTGGATCAGCATAAGCCCTTTACAACGGCGGCGGCGCGTAAAATCTTGCAGACCATTCAGCCAGAGTACGTGGTGCACGAGGTCGGCTATGAAAGCATGGGTGATTTGCGAAAGCAGCTGCCGATTCAGCTAGGGGCATGTCGTGAATGAGGCTGACGCTATTTATTCATGCTAAAATGAATAGCCTAGCAGAAATAAATAGACGCTTTTTGCGCAATAGCTATTAAGAAAGCTAAGGATATGGTTGAGGAGAAGCCTTCTCTGCGATATAATAGTAATATCGTTTTGGAGGTGGGATGTATTTATGAAAAAGTATTTTTTGCCTATCGGTAAGCGCCAGGAGGAGGTGCTTTTGCCGGAGGAACATGTGATTTATGATATACATGGCAATAAGGCGGAGGTTTGTCAGGATATAGTCGCCGCTACGCGCGCGGCGCTGCGTAAGCCGATCGGGACGGCGCCGCTGCGTGAGCTGGTGCACGCGGGTGAAAGCGTGACGATCATCATCAGCGATATCACGCGCCTGTGTGGTACGAGCGAGTTCCTGCCCGTGATCGTGGCGGAGCTGAACGAGGTCGGCGTGCGCGACGAGGACATCACGGTGGTGGTGGCGACGGGAACGCATCGCGCGCATACGCCGGAGGAGAATATCACAGTTTGCGGCGCGGAGATGGCGCGTCGCCTAAAAATCGTGCAGCACGACAGTCGCAAGCGCGAGGATATGGTGGTGCTGGGTACGACCTCCTGCGGCAATGAGGTCGCGATCAATAAGCACGTGGCGAACGCTGATCGCGTTATTTTGACGGGCGCGGTGTCCCTGCATCCCTTTGCCGGCTTTGGCGGCGGGCGCAAGGCCGTGATGCCGGGAGTGGCGGCGTATGAAAGCATTATGAAGAACCACTGCATGACCATGTCGCCGATCGAGGGCGGCGGCTGCAACTCCCTGTGCGACGCGAGCCTGCTGGAGAACAATCCCATTCATCAGGATATGCGCGAGGCGGCGGCGCTGCTGAACCCCGATTTCCTCGTGAATACGGTGTTTACGCCTGACGGCGAGATTAGCGAGATCGTGGCGGGGCATTGGTACGAGGCTTGGGCGCAGGGCTGTAGGGATCTGCTCGAAATGAGCGGCGTGCATATCAAGGAGCTGGCGGACGTGGTTATCGCCTCCGCGGGCGGCTATCCCAAGGATTTGAACCTTTATCAGGCGGTGAAATGCCATATGAACGCGCAATTCGCCGTGAAGAAGGGCGGTATCATGATCTTTACGCTGGATTGTCCCGATATCAAGGAGCCAGCGATCTTTACCGATTGCTTCAGCCGTAACGATATGGAGCAGTTCGAGCGGGACATTCGCGCTAATTTCACGATTCCTGCCTTCGTGGCGTTTAAATCGCGCTGCATTGTGAATAATGTGACGGCGTACTTGGTGACGCGTCCGGAAAACTTCGAGTTCGTGCGTAGGACGGGGCATATTCCCTGCCGCACGCTGGCGGAGGCATGGGAGCTGGCGCAGGCTAAGCTCGCGGAGCAGGGAAAGAAGGACTACACGATCACGGTTATGGGACACGCTTCGGCAACCCTGCCGATTTTGGATAAATAAAGCTATTAGGGGCTAGGCGTCTTGGCTAATGAAAAACCGACCGTAGGCATCAGCTATGTGCTGCTGCCCGCGATCGGTTTTGTTTTTTCTAAGAGCCTTTGTTAAGAGGCTCGTTTTTTATTTGTCATATTCCTCGGGGAAGAACACCTTCAGCACCCTGTCATCATGCCTTTTGCCGAGCGCGTTGCCGACGAGAAAGAGGGCGAGGGAGAAGAAGATGCCGAGCGTGATTTGGTGTAGACTGAACACCCTGAGCTTTAAAGCCATGGTGACGCAATAGATTAGCACGCCGCCGCTCATCGCGGCAATGGCGCCGTATTTATTAGCCTTCGACCAAAACAGACCGAAGATCAGCACCCAGAAGAAGGCGGTTTCCAAGCCACCGAAGGCGAACATATTAATCTGCCAAATTACGGAGGGCGGATTGATGGCGATCATGTAGACGATGATGCCGAGAATGATGGTCGCCGCCAGGCTGTAGAGGCGGATATGCTCGTTGGTCAGCTCCTCGCCCTTTTGCTTTTTGCTATACATATACACGTCCTTGATAATGGAGGAGGAGGAGCTGAGCAGCAGGGAGGAGACCGTGGAAATCGTGGCGGCGATCGGCCCGATGATGATCACGCCCGCCCAAAACGGACTCAGGCTTTTGATAATGGCGATGGGCATGATATTATCCACGCTGTTGCCATAGGCCTGCAGTCCTTCGGTGAGAATACCCTTGCTCAGCACGCCGATCCAGGTAGCGACCAAGGTCATAGCACCGATTACGACGGTACCGATGATCATGGCACGATGCAGCGCGCGCGTATCCTTATAGCTGATGCCGCGCACGACGGATTGCGGCAGGGAGAGCGTACAGATACCGACCAAAAGCCATTGGCTGATGTAAAGCGAGAGGGGCATTTTGCCGCGGGAAAGCGGTTCCAGCATATCGGGATGTGAGGAGCCGATGTATTGCATGATTTTGTCGAAGCCTCCACCGACGCTCATCATGCCGCCCATAAGGATGCACATGCCGACGATCATGGCAATGGCGCAGCAGGCATCTGTGACGGCAACGCCCTTAAAGCCGCCGATGGTGGTGTAGATAACGACGATTAAGCCGAAAAGGCTTAGACCTGTGAGATAGGAGAAGCCCGTTACCGCTTCGAAAAGCTTGGCGGCGCCGACGAATTGAGCGACCATGGTCGAGCAGAAGAAGGCGACGATCACGAAGGCGCTCATATTGGCAAGGAAATTCGATTCATAGCGGGCGCGAATTACGTCGATGATGGTCACGGCATCAATCTCACGGGCGATGAGGGCGATTTTCTTACCGAATACGCCCAGCACGAGAAAGATGACGATGACCTGCACGATGGCCATATAGAGCCAGCCGTAGCCGATAACCCAAGCCATGCCGGGACCGCCGACGAAGGTGCTGACGCTGCTGTAGGTGGCGGCGGTGGTCATGGCGAGGACGAAGCCGCCCAGCGTGCGACCGCCGATGAAATAATCCTTGGCAAAGTTTTTGCGGCGTTCCTCCTTGGAGCTGCGCTGAATATAGGCGCTGATCAGGAGCATACCGATTAAAAAGAGCAGTACGGGGAGAAGATTGAGCAGCTGAGCCATTAGCGTTCGTCCTCCTTACTGTCTAAATCGAAATTTTTAAAGACCTTTTCGCTGAGGAAAACGGTTACCAGAATGGCGAAGAGCCACGTACCCACGCAGCCACCCCAAACCCAAAGGGGGGTGTGGAGAAAGGTGATCTCGCTGTCAGCTAAACCGAAGCCTGCCAAGCACCAAAAAACGATGACGGCTGCCGCTGCCACTACGGTAGCCTTAGCCTCCCGGTTGGCCTGACGGAATTTGTCGCTTCTTTTCATTATAAACTCCTTTCGCACAGGGATAGCCTGTGGCGTAAAATATTATAGAAACAAGCACATTATATCATTATTTGAGATTGGGAACAACGAATTTGTGATAGAGTAGTATTTTATTTAGGTGATATGGTATATAAAGAGTAAAACAACCGCAAGCATCAGCTTTACGAGTCTATGAAAGTTTTTCTGTAAATTAAGGGGGTTTTGCCATTTGTGTGATATAGCGAAACCACATAAAGTGATGCTGCAAAACCACACTAAAAAGCATAGCGATTTTGACCACATAAAATGAGATAGTTCCGACCACACCACAGTAAATGGTGTATTTCTAAAAAAATCAAGCATAAAAAATCACAAGTAAAGCGTAAAGCTTTTACTTGTGATTTTTCTCAAATGCAATTATAATATTACTAAGGTGCTATCATAACGGTAGGCGGTTGCTCCTCCATCGGAGGGGATACACCCTCCGATTAAGCGTAATCCTGCGCTAGCTTTGCTAAAGTAGGAAATTCGTCGAAAGGAGGGGAGCTTTATGGAGCTATTAGAGGTTTTAGGACTATTAGGCTTCGGCTTAATGTGTTTCAAAATGGGCTATATGCTCGGTAAGGACGTAAAAAAATAACCGCCAGGCCTCTTAATCCAGCGGTCATTTTAACCAAAAGTTAGGAGCAACCGTCTATCGGTAGCACCTTTTCTATGTTCATTATACAACATTGGTAATTATTGTCAAGAAAAATTTGCGCAGGTAGCGTTTTCGCTTCGCTATGCAATAGTGGTAGCATTTTTTGTCACATCTTTGGACAAGCAAAGAAGTATGGAAAAAACTATAAGCAGCAAAACAACCGTAAGCATCACTCTTAGTATCATGCTTCAAGTTATCCGTCAGCAGAACGGATAAAAGCTTGATGATATTATTCTCCAGAGCTTCTATATATCAACAAAAAAAGCGGTTCCTCTTACGAGAAACCGCGTAATTTACATGGTGCCGGAGGCCGGACTCGAACCGGCACGGGCGTAAACCCGCTTGATTTTGAGTCAAGTGCGTCTGCCAATTCCGCCACTTCGGCATTTCCAAGGTTCCGATGCACTCGGAACAAGTAGTATTATACTAGGATGCGACGTGATTGTCAACACCTTTTCTTGAAAATCCCGTATTTTTTGCTCGATATTAGAAATGCGCGATTGAGCTAGCTACTATTTGCCGAGCAGCTCCTTCAGCTCCGCCAGCTTGTTGGCAAATTTATGCAGCGTGACGGTGACGGGCTGGGGCGTGGTTAAATCAACGCCCGCACGCTTGAGAATGTTCAGGGAGTAGTCGCTACCGCCTGCCTTGAGGAAGCCCAAATATTTTTCTAGCGCTTGCGGCTCCTGCTGAAGAATGGCAGCGGAGAAGGCGGTGGCGGCGCTGTAGCCTGTGGCGTATTTGTAAACGTAGAAGGGCGTATAGAAGTGGGGGATGCGCGACCATTCGCTTGCCAGCTCTCTGTCGACCGTCAGCGCGGGACCGTAGTAGGTTTTGTTGCTTTCCAGCCAATATTCCTCCAGCGTTTCGGCTTGTAGGGAGCGACCAGCGTTGATTTCGCCGTGAATGAATTTCTCGAACTCCGCGAATTGCACCTGACGATAGACAGTTGTGCGTACTGCCTCTAAAAATTGGTTGAGCAGGTAGGCGCGCTGCTTGGCATTGGCGTGGCGGAGCGCGTACTCCAGCAGCAGGCTTTCGTTGGTGGTGGAGGCGACCTCCGCGCAGAAGATGGTGTATTCGGAGTTGACGTAGCTTTGACTTTGCGCGCTATAGTAGCTGTGCAGCGCGTGCCCCATTTCGTGCGCGATGGTGGAAATGCTGCTATAGCGCTTTTGGTAATTCAAAAGCACGTAGGGATGCACGCCGTAAACACCCCAGGAATAGGCACCGGAGCGCTTGCCCTTGTTTTCGTAGATGTCGATCCAGCCCTGCGTCAGTCCGTGGTGCAGCGTGCGGACGTAGTCCTCGCCCAGCGGTGTCAGCGCTTTTTCCACGATGTCGCAGGCCTCGGGAAAGTCGCAGGCGAAGCTGTCGCCTGCTTGCGCCAGTGGCAGGTAGATGTCGTAGGGATGCAGCTCGTCGTAGCCGAGAGCGTCCTTCTTAAGCTGCATATATTCGTGCAGGGGAGCGAGATTCTCATGCACTGTTTGAATGAGCCCGTCATAAAGCGAGGTGGGAATATTATCCTCTGCCAGGCAGGCGCTGAGCGTGTTTGGGTAATTATGCACGGTGGCATGGAAATGCGCGGCGCGGGCGCAGCCGGTCAGCGTGCTTGCCAAGGTATTGCGATATTGCTGATAGGTGCCCATGAGCGCGCGGAAGGTGTTCTTGCGCAGCTCCCTGTCCTTGGAGGTCATGCTGAGCAGATAGCTGCCCTCGCTGACGCTTGTGCTGTTGCCTTTTGCGTCCGCGGCATCGGGAAAGCGCATATCGGCGCTGACGAGCGCGCGGAAGGCGGCAGCGGCGGAGCCCGTTGCCAAGCGGCTTTGCGCGCAGATGGCTTCCTTGTCGGCGCTCAGCACGTGGTCGGCGAGGCGCATGATGTTGCCGAGATAGAATTTATATTCCTCCAAGGCAGGCTCGTTGAGCATGATTTCAACCTTGTCCTTGCCCAGCGCCAGCAGCTCTGGCTCGATGAAGGAGGTCGCGCTGCTGTAGGTCGCGACCAGTCCCTCTGCCTCGCCAGAAAGCGCCTGCATTTTTTGATCGGTGTTATCCGCATCCTGCTGTAGGCGGGCGTAGGCGTAGATTTTGTCGAGAAGCTGCGCCAATCGCTCCTGCAATCGCAGAGCCTGAGCCAGCAGAGCGGCGGTCTTTAGCTTACCCCGCAATTCCTGTAGCTGCGGCAGGAGCGCCTTGAATTCGGCGCAGGCGCTTTGCCAAGCCTCCTGCGAGGGGTAGATGTCCTCCACGCGCCATTTGTAGGCGGCGGGAATGGACGCACGGGGTACGCTGCTGCCGTGCGCGGGGATGTCTATATTATTTGTTGTCATAAGCTTCACTCCTTAGTATCCTTGCTTTCCTTTATAGTATAGCATATTCGCAGCGGGCAGTCATTAGACCTGCTTATGGCGGTTTAAGCAGGTCTGAAGGAGGCTTTTTGGTAATTTTACAAGCGTCGTTAGCGAAATGCACAATTTTAAGTAATATTTTCTTGCATCGAGGGATACTTTAATGCTAAAATTAAGGTGACCGTATTAATTGCATTTGAAAGGAAGGTGCGGTATGAAAAAAGTAGTGCTATTTATCATGGCAGCTCTGATGATCGTCGCTATGGCAGTCGCAGGCTGTGGCGGTGGCGACAAGAAGGCCGATAAGGCTGGCGGCGCAGGCGCGCATAAGGAGAAGCTGGTCATCGGTACTGATGCCGATATCAACAACCTGAATCTGCAAAAGCAGCAGGATGCTGCTAACAACGTCATTTTGAAGAACACTCATCAAACTCTGGTATTCTTCAACAACGGCTCTCAGGGTAAGGAGCGCTTCGTTCCTGGCTTGGCTACCGATTGGAAATTCGTAGACGATACGCATATCATCATGAATTTGCGTAAGGATGTATATTTCAATGACGGCAAAAAGACGCCGATGACTGCCGACGACGTTAAATTCACTCTGGATATGGCGATGAAGAACGTCATTAAATCCGCTTTGGCAGGCTTTGTAAAATGTACCGTTAAGGACAAGTATCAGGTCGAGATCGAGATTAAATCCTATAACAACGAATTTATCCAATCCCTGTCCTCCGTACCCCTGTCCATTCAGTCCAAGAAGGCCTATGAGGATAACGTCAAGGAGCCTTGGCTGATCGGCACTGGTCCTTATAAATTCGATAAATGGGTTCAGGGCGAATATTGCCGTCTGAACAAGGTTAATGATTATTGGGGCAATAATCTGCCCGCTACCGATAATTTCGCACCTGGCGTATCCGAGATTATCGAGTTCCGTCCGATGATCGAGGCCTCTGCCCGCGTTATGGCCTTGCAGGCTGGCGAGATCGACGTTTGCGTGAACCCGCCCATCAGCGATTTGAAATTCCTGAAGGACGACAAGAACGTCACCGTTTACGAGCAGCCTGGTACGCGTCTGTTCTACTTCGCCTTCAACGTACAAAAGAAGCCCTGGGATAACCAGAAGCTGCGTCAGGCAGTGGCTACCGCTATCGACAAGAAGTCCGTTTTGGACGCTGCTTTAAATGGCAAGGGTACTCTGCAAAAGACGATTTTGAATCGTGGCCTGTGGGGCTTCTATGACGAGATGCCCGGCTATGATTATAATATTGAGAAGGCTAAGCAGCTGATGAAGGAGGCTGGCGTGAACGGCCCCATCAAGACTACCCTGACCTATGCGACCGGCGCTCCCTATGAGCAGATCGCGACCGTTATTCAAGCTAATTTGGCAAAGATCGGCATCACCGTTGATCTCGTACCCATGGAGCAGGCCGCATTGAAGGCTGCCTGCAAGGACGGCAAGCAGGAGCTCTTCCTGTGGCGTTGGAACGAGGACTCCAAGGTGGACTTCGTTTACCGCGACCTCTTCTACACCGATTCCGGCTCCAACTACCATCATTTCGCAGACGCTAAGGCTGATAAGATGATCGATGACGTAGCTACCCTGAAGGATCAGAAGCAACGTATGGATACTGGCATCGAGCTGCAAAAATACTTGGTTGATCAGTGCCCGCAGGTGCCTCTGTACATTGCAAATCTGGTTATCGCTTATAACAAGAATTTGAAGGGCGAGTACTTCTACGGCGGCGGCAACCATGATTGGCGTCATGCTTATATCGCTAAATAATTTACTTAGCTGAATTACGCATTGCAAAACAAGGGAGGCTTCGACCTCTCTTGTTTGCTATGTGGCAGCAGCTTCTTTAAGAAAGGATTTTACGGATGCTAAAATATGTTGTCAACAGACTGTTGAGCCTGATTCCGGTTATTTTGGTAACCTCCTTTTTGATCTACTGGGCCATGAGTCTGACGGCTGGTGATCCGGCGATGATGATCGCTGGTGACGGCGCCACGCAGGAAATGATTGATCAGATTCGGCACGAGCTGGGACTGGATCAGCCCTTCCTTTTGCAGTATTTCAATTATATGCGCGGTATGCTGGTGGGCGATATGGGCAAGTCCTACGTTACCAATAAGGACGTGTTCGCGACCTTTTTCCAGTACCTGCCCAACACGCTTTATTTGGGCGGCTCCGCGGTCATTATCGCGACGCTGGTTTCCATTCCCTTGGGCATCTACACCGCGATTCATCAGAATACGTGGAAGGATACCGCCGGCATGGTCTTCGCGCTGTTCGGCACCTCCATGCCTAACTTTTGGCTGGGCCTAATGCTGATCATCATCTTCGCGCTGCATTTGCGCCTTTTCCCGACGGGCGGTAATTTTGGCTGGAAGAGCCTCGTGCTTCCCGCGGTGACCGTAGGCTTCGGCTTGGCGGCGCTGATCACGCGCATCACGCGCTCCTCCATGCTGGACGTTATGCGGCAGGACTACATGACGACCGCGCGCGCGAAGGGCTGTAGCGAGCATCGCGTTATTTATACGCACGGGCTGAAGAACGCGCTGATCCCCATTATCACCGCTATTGGTCTGCAAATGTCCCTCGTTATTACCGGCTCCGTTTTGGCGGAGACCGTGTTCAGCTGGCCGGGCATCGGTCGCTTGGTGTATGAATCCATCACCAGACGCGATATTCCCATGGTTACGGGCTCGATTATTCTATGCTCGATTTTGATGTGTATTATTAATTTGATCGTCGATTTGGTATACGCGTTCTTTGATCCGCGTATCAAGGCGCAATACAGTAAGAAGGGGTGAGGAAGATGGCAGCAAAAACTAAAGCTAAGCGGCGCACCATGTTCCAAGAAACCTGGCACCGTCTTTTGAAAAATAAGGGCGCGGTGATCGGCATGGCGTTTTTACTGCTTTTGGTAGTGGTCGCCGTGGTCAGCCCCTTCGTCTTTGATTATGAGACCGACGTTATCGGTCAGAACCTCGCTGGTAAGCTCCAGCCACCGAACGGGGAGCATTGGTTCGGCACGGATGAGTACGGTCGCGATCTGTTCGCGCGCGTTATGTACGGCGCACGCTATTCGCTGGCGATCGGCTTAGGCTCCGTGGGCTTCGGCCTGATCGTGGGTACGATTTTAGGCTCCATCGCTGGCTTCTATGGCGGCAGAGCCGATGACATCATCATGCGTGGTATCGATATCTTCTACTCGATCCCGAATATTTTGAAGGCGGTCGTAATCGTTTCGCTTTTGGGCACGAGTACGATCAATCTAATCATCGCGTTGGCGATTTCCTGCGCGACGAACTACGCGCGTATCGTGCGTGCCTCCGTCATGACGGTGCGCGATTTGGAATACGTGGAGTCCTCCTACGCTATGGGCTTGCCCACCTGGAAGATCATTCTGCGTCATATCCTGCCGAACTGCCTGTCCCCGATCATCGTACAGACGACGCTGCTGATCGGCACGACGATTATCTCCGCGTCCTCCCTGAGCTTTTTGGGCATCGGCGTACCTGCGCCGGCACCGGAGTGGGGCGCGCTCCTGTCGGGCGGTCGCGGTCATATCCGTGATGCCAGCTATATTTGCGTTATTCCCGGTTTGGCGATAATGTTTACCGTATTAGCCCTGAATCTATTGGGCGATGGTCTGCGCGACGCGCTGGATCCCAAGCTGAAGAAATAGGGGGGCTGAGAGATGGACTTAGTATTAGATCTGAAAAATTTGGTCGTGCATTATGAAACCGAGGATTCCGATGTGCACGCCGTAAACGGCATTGACCTGCGCATCGGCAAAAAGCGCACCCTGGGCTTGGTCGGCGAGACGGGCGCGGGCAAGACGACGACCGCGCTTTCCATTATGAATTTGGTTCCCGATCCGCCAGGAGTTATCAAGAGCGGCTCGATTCTGCTGGAGGGCAGGGACGTGCTGCAAATGAGCGACGCTGAGCTGGAGGCGATGCGCGGCAACGACGTCGCCATGATCTTTCAGGATCCTATGACGGCGCTGAACCCCGTTATGACCGTGGGCGAGCAGATCGCCGAGAGCCTTGAGCTGCACCAAAATCTGAAGCCGGAGCAGGCTTTGGAGAAGGCGAAGGAAATGCTGAAGCTAGTAGGCATCGCTGAAACGCGCGCGAACGACTATCCGCATCAATTTTCTGGCGGCATGAAGCAGCGCGTGGTCATCGCAATCGCTTTGGCGTGCAGTCCGAAGCTTTTGATCGCGGACGAGCCGACGACCGCTCTGGACGTTACCATTCAGGCGCAGGTTTTGGAGCTGATGAAGGACCTGATCAATAATCGCGATATGTCGATGCTGATGATCACGCACAGCTTGGGCATCGTGGCGGAGATTTGTGATGATATGGCGGTAATGTACGCTGGTCGCATCGTGGAGAAGGGCACCGTGGACGACGTGTTTAACAGTATGCGTCATCCATATACTGAGGGGCTCTTCAACAGCCTGCCCAACCTCAAGGAGCAGGGCGAGATGCTGGAGCCGATCAAGGGCCTCATGCCGGATCCGGCGGATCTGCCGCCTGGATGCACCTTCGCGCCGCGCTGTCCCTATGCGGACGCGCATTGCTCGGAGTCCGTGCCACAGCTTGAGGCGGTGGACGGCAGCAGTACGCATTTTGTTGCCTGCCATGCCTATGCGCGTGCTGGCTTCGCATTGAGGAGGAATCAAAAATGAGTAATTCTCCCTTGCTGGTTATTGAAAATCTGACGAAATATTTTAATACGGCGGCAGGACAGCTGCATGCGGTGGACGGTGTAAGCTTTACTTTGGAAGAGGGCAGAACGTTGGGCATCGTCGGCGAGTCCGGCTGCGGTAAATCAACCACTGGTCGCTGCATTCTAAAATTGATTGAGCCTACGAGCGGTAAAATTATCTTTCAGGGTAACGATATCACGAAGCTGAGCCGAAAGGAGATGCGTCCTCTGCGTCAAAAGATGCAGATGGTGTTTCAGGATCCCTTCTCCTCGCTTGATCCGCGCGAGACGGTTATGCAGCTTATCAGCGAGCCGATCATCGAGCATAAGCTGCTAAAGGGACGTGAGGCGGTGGAGGAGCGCACGCTGGAGCTTATGCGCACAGTTGGCTTGGCGGAGCGCTATGCTAATGTTTATCCACATGAGCTGGACGGCGGTCGTCGCCAGCGTATCGGTATCGCCCGTGCCTTAGCGATGAACCCGAAGCTCATCGTTTGCGACGAGCCAGTGTCCGCCTTGGACGTTTCCATTCAGGCGCAAATTTTGAATTTGCTCAAGCAGCTGCAAAAGGATTTGGGCTTGACCTATATCTTCATCACGCATGATTTGTCCGTCGTTAAATATTTCTCGGACGATATCGCCGTTATGTATATGGGTACCATGGTGGAGAAGGCTCCCGCGAGCCTGCTGTTCAAAAATCCGCTGCATCCCTATACGAAGGCGCTGCTTTCCGCCATTCCCCTGCCGATCGTGGGTAAGGATAAGCCTAAGCGTCAGGTTATCAAGGGCGAGATCACCGCGCCGATTAATCTGCCCGATGCCTGCCGCTTCATGAAGCGCTGCGATTGTCCCGTGGAGGGCGTTTGCGATAAGGGCAATCCCCAGCTAATCGAGGTCGAGCCACAGCATTTCGTGGCCTGCGCCTGCGTGAAGGCATGAGTGATATAAAACCATCGTAATACTTATAAGTAAAAAAATCACAAGCGAAGCATAAAGCTTTTGCTTGTGATTTTTGCTTAGTAGCATTATAATATAGCTAAGGTGCTATCATAACGGTAGGCGGTTGCTCCTCCATCGGAGGGGATACACCC
>CAYZOZ010000019.1:0-27911 GCA_964480295.1 uncultured Phascolarctobacterium sp. | reverse complement strand
GATCTTGATTATATTTTTAACTTTAGCGGCAGCATTAAATAGTCCGTGGCGTACTAAAAACTTCTTTAATCCGTATTTAGCAGGATAGAAGCTTTCGATATCATTCCAAATATCATCGTTAAAGCGCTCGATAAATTCATCTCTGCGTGGACTTTTGGGTACGGATTTTTCTATGAAGGCATTGTTTTCGAGAATCCTCTTATAATCGAAGCTCTGCAAGCCATGCAAATAGCGTTCTGCTGTAGTTTTGCCTTGCTCGGTAAAAGCGATGACGCAGGAGGTGCCCATTTTTCCTGTGCCCTCATGCGCGGCATACCAATCGCCGATGATCAGATCGCAGGCCTTAGTGTTGCCCTTACAATCGCAGTGGTGACAGCTATTACGTAGTGCGAGATTATAGACGAGTGTGGCCTCTATGTAGGTGGAGGAAGGAAGGAAGGTAGGTAGGTAGGTAGTATGCCCAGAGGCATATTGAAATTTGCAATAGGATTTTTTATAGCCCTCCTGACTTTTATCGCGAAAATTAACGTCTATAAGCGGGCTTCCTTCTTGCTTGCTCATCCATCTTTTGCAGGATTCCCAGACCTCGGGCGCGGAAACGCCGTGGCACAAAACTCCTACGGTTAGTAAATGCTTGCGGTATTTACCGTTTTGATAGGCCATGACTATATTATGTGCCGCGCTTGCCTGACAGGGCGTGCCTGAGAAAAGCACGCTTTTACCCTTTTTGAGAAATTGCAGCATTTGCGAATAGGAGTCGTGCATATCGCTTTGTACGTACTTGGAGCCCTGCATTTTTACTAAGTCCTCAAGCCTGTCCGCGTAGCAATGCTCTGCTTTCAGGCTTGAGTTCCAAGCGCATCCGAAAACGATGCCCTCGTCGTTGATCGTGCCCTTGGCAAGCTCGTAGAAGGCTGCGCCGGAGGCACTTTTCTTTTTCGCTTCTTCGTCTGCGGAGGCGTAGAGCCAAACTCTGGTAGCTTGCTTTTGACGATAGCCTGCGGCGTTCAAATGCGGACAAATCCTTTCGCATAAGCCGCAATCAGTGCATTTTTCTTTATCTATATGCGGGAATAAAAAGCCCGCTTTATCCGGCTTCATCTCTATGGCGTGTGCAGGACAGAGATTATGGCAGCCTGCGCAGCCACAGCAGTATTCGTTGAAATTGTAATTAATCATTTTTTCCCTCAAGCGCCTGTTGCAGATAATTCAGTGAATCCTGTCTCAGCTTTTGTTTGTTTTGCTTCATTTGCGTGTAATTGATGGTTAGCAATTTTTGCAAATCGATTTTGTCGGAGGTGATGAGATGGTCCTCCAAACCGAATTGGCGCAGCAGGGATTGCATACGCAGATCTGGCTTATCTGTTACCAAGGACACAAAGGGTTTCTCATAGGTGGTAGAGAAGGCCGTGCCGTGGAAGGAGTTGGTTACGACGAATTCCGCATGCTTAATCATGCTTAAAAATTCACGCGGACCGACATCCAGCTTTCGTTTTACTCCCTTAAACATCGCACGTGGGGGTGCGACGATATTGATGAGCGGTAGTCTTAGCTCTTGCGCGATGCGTTTACCGGTGCGCACTAGGTCGGCGTTGGTGTTCCACCCGAAGAGTAGCACGTATTTTTCCGCTATTTGGCGCGGCGCGCAGATTTCGTCATATTCCTTCTTGTCTAAGAGTGTCGTCGGATCCAAGCACAGCTTGCAATCAATGCCTCGGCTACGCAGATATTCCACACCGCTGGTTTCGCGTACGGAAATAGCGTCAAATTGCTTGAGCCATGGCAGAAAGATATCCTCGTGCTGGGGTGCTTCCTTAACGTATTTGCCGAAGGAGGCGGCATAGGAGATGCGTCGCTGCTTTTTGGGGAAGTTTAAGAAATAGAGCGGATTAGCGGCTGGCGCGTCATCTTGGCTAAGGTTCCAAATTTGATCAGAGCCGCAAACTATGCAATCGTATTCCTCCGCATGGTCGATAACCTCCTGCTCGGTTCTGTATAGGTGGCTGATTTTTAAGCAATTATTCGTATAATCGTCAAACATCGCTTGGCGCTTATGCAGTTGCTGCCAATACGGCAAACGGGTAAGTATCTTAATAATCTCCTTGAGCCTTGTGGGCTTGCGGCTGAACATTTCGCGACTTGCTAAAAAGCGTTCGGTTTCAAAATTAATGATCTCGCAGGCATATCCCATTTTTAAAATGGTTTTTTGGAGGGCGTAGGCCTGTAGGCTTGCCCCGTAGTTATAACCTGTGTGATAGGTGAGTATCCCGATTTTTTTCGTCATAATTTTTCCTCCCTGTTAATAAAAGCTACATCATAATCATGCTGAGATATTATTAGTATATCGCAATGCCCCCCCCAGTCAATCAAAAATACTTTATATACGCACATTGAAGCTTATATCTTGAAGAGCTAATTTGTAGGATTTTGGGGAGGATAATTAAACGGAGTCAAAGTAAAACACTTTGGATATATTTCGTTTGGCTACTCATTTAAGCAAGTAAAGACGTATGTACAACGCTCCACATTTTCAAATTAAAATACAGGAATCACGTATTAGCAGTAGGGGTACGCGTATTCGCGAATACGCAATTTTATCCTGAAAAAGGTTGATTTTAGCCTATAAACTCCTGCCAATCGCGATTTACTCAAAAAAAATTAAAAGTCCGTGAATTTTTGCCGTTTTCCTCTTGTACTTTCCGCTGATTGTGGTAAAATCTAATAGTAATATTTGCTAAGGCAAGGGGAGAGTGGGCATGAAAAAACATAAACCATTTCAGATCAGCCAATTGGCTGCGGAGACTTTGGCGGCAGAATACGGAACGCCGCTTTTGGTGCTTTCTTTGGAGGAAGTAAAGCGTAATTACAATGTTTTGAGAAAATACTTGCCTAGGGTAAAGGTGCATTATGCGATTAAGGCTAATCCGCATCCGGAGATTCTGCGCGTGATGGCGGAGCTGGGCTCATGCTTTGATGTGGCATCCGATGGGGAGATTCGCACTTTGCATGATATGGGTGTGAACGGAAAGCGCATGATTTATGCTAATCCGGTTAAGCTGAAGGCGGGACTGACTGCCTGCGCGCAGTGTGGCGTGAGCAAGATGACCTTTGATAGCGCGAGTGAAATAGATAAAATTCAGCAGCTGCTGCCGGGAGCTACGGTGCTGCTGCGTTTGCGTATCGACAATTCGTCGGCGCATGTTGATTTAAATAAGAAATTCGGTGCCGCGCGCGAGCAGGCGTTGAGCTTGATGCTACAGGCGCGGGACGCTGGCTTGGATATGGCGGGCATCGCCTTCCATGTCGGCAGTCAGACGGTGAGCGCCGATCCCTATTTGCAGGCTTTGGACATCGCTCGTGAGCTGTTCGAGGAGGCGGAGGCGGCAGGCTTGAAGTTGCGCGTGTTGGATATCGGCGGTGGCTTCCCGATTCCTGAGCCGAAGGTGAAGTTCAATTTGACGGAGATGCTTAAGCAAATCGCGGCGCGTTTGGACGAGGATTTTGCGGAGGCGGAGATTTGGGCGGAACCGGGACGCTATATTTGCGGTACGGCGGTAAATTTGCTGACGAGCGTGATCGGCGTGACCGAGCGCGGCGGCCAGCCCTGGTACTTCTTGGACGAGGGGCTTTACGGAACCTTTTCTGGCGTGCTTTTCGATCAGTGGGATTTCAAGCTGATCAGCTTTAACGAACGCGAGGAGCGCGTGGCGGCTACCTTCGCCGGTCCTAGCTGCGACAGCTTGGACATAATGTTCCGTGGGCGGATGACCGCGCCTCTGGAGGTGGGCGATCTTTTGTTGGTGCCCTCCTGCGGTGCCTACACCTCGGCCTCGGCGACGACCTTCAATGGCTTCGGTAAGGCGCGCTTTATCGTTTGGGAGCAGGTGAAAAAGCAGCTCGAGGCTACGCTGAGCGGCGATTTGTTAGCCAAATAAGGACTTTGATGGCGGTACGTGTGCGCGTACCGTCATTTTTATTGTAGTATTTTGCTCCCTATGATAAAATAATAAGATACAATGGAATACTATGTATTCTTGGAGGTTAAAATGCAGGAACCTGCTTTGAAGGCTATGCCTCTGCTTGAGGCGATGCTGCAATATACAAACGAGGATGTTTATCCTCTGCATACTCCCGGACATAAGGGCGGGCGCGGCATGGAGCGTCATTTGCTGGAAAGCATGGGCGCGAGCGTGCGCATGGACGTGTCGTTGATGAGCGAGCTGGATGATATTCATGAGCCGGAGAGCTATATTAAGCGCGCGCAGGAGCTGGCGGCACAGCTTTATGGTAGCGATGCCTGCTTTTGGGCGGTGAATGGCACGAGTCAGGCGATTCACGCCATGCTAATGACGGCGCTGGCACCGGGCGAGAAGCTGCTTTTACCGCGTAACGCGCATCGTAGCGTCGCTGGAGGACTTATCCTAGGTGGCATTAGGGCTGTTTATTTGGAGTCGGAGTTTGACGCGGATTTCGGTCTGCAAACGCAGGTTACGCCTGAGGCGGTGGCTTGCGCCTTGGAGCGTGATCGCGAGATTAGAGCGGCGCTGATTACTAGCCCGAATTATTACGGGATCGCAGCGGATCTGCGGAGCATAGCGCGCGTTTGTCATGAGCGCGGAGTCGTTCTGCTCGTGGATGAGGCGCATGGTCCGCATCTAGGCTTCAGCGAGCTTTTGCCTCCGTCAGCTCTACAGTGTGGTGCTGATGCCTGCGCGCAGAGTACGCACAAGCTCCTTGGCGCGATGACGCAGTGCAGTATGCTGCATGTGCGCGGTGAGCGTTTGTCCTTGCAGCGTGCTGCCGACGTGATGAGCGTGCTGACGACGACGAGCCCCAACTATTTGCTGATGGCGAGCTTGGACGCGGCGCGGGCGCAGCTGGCGACCTGCGGCAGGCAGCTGTGCGAGCGTGCGGTAAACGCCGCTGCTAAGCTGCGCGAGCTGCTTGCGCGGCATGAGGGCGTGCGCGTGCTTGAGGAGGCGGATTGTCATGGTCTGCGCTTGGATGCGACGAAGGTTACGGCGAATTTCGCGGCCTGGGGCTACAGCGGCGTGGAGGTCGGCGAACGCCTGCGAGAGGTGCGTGTGGCGGTGGAGCTGGTGGACGCGCAAAACGTTCTCTTTCTCGTGACCTACGCGGATGCTAATGCTGATTTCGCGGCGGCGCTGGCGCGTATCGACGGCGTGCTGACGGAGCTGGGGGCGCATAGGCGCGCTGGCGCGGGGCTGATTGCTTCGCCCAAGGTGCCGACGACGCGATCGGAGCTGTCCCTGCGCGAGGTGTTCTATTTGCCGAAGCGCGCATTGCCTCTGCGCGAGGCGGTGGGGCATATTTGCGGCGAGCAGGTGAGCTTTTATCCGCCGGGGATTCCCGTCCTGCTTCCGGGCGAGGTCGTAACGGCGGAGATCGTTGATTATTGTATGGCGATGAAGCAGCTCGGCTTGCCGGTTAGCGGACCGGCGGACAGCGCTCTGCGGACGCTGCGGGTTGTGGAAATGTGTGAGCGGAAGAGGAATGGCTATGAAGGGTAAATTGATTACGTTCGAGGGCGCGGACGGTGGCGGCAAGACCACGCAGGTGCGCTTGGCGGCGGAGTGGCTACGTCAAAGCGGCTACGAGGTGCTGACTAGTCGCGAGCCTGGAGGTACGCCGTTGGCTGAGAAGGTGCGAGAGCTGGTTTTGGATCCGTGCCTGCCGTTGACGAGTACCACGCAAACGCTTTTATATTTGGCGGCGCGCAGCGAGCATGTGGATAAGCTACTGCGACCGGCGTTGGAGGAAGGTAAGCTGGTGCTTTGCGATCGCTTTAGCGATTCGACCTTGGTTTATCAGGGGTTGTCACTAGGCAAGGAGCTGCGTGAGCTTGAGGAGCTGCGCCGTTTGGGCAGCTTCGCGACCGAGGGCGTGCGCCCCGATTTGACGATTCTTTTGGACGGCGAGCCTGCGCGCTTGGCAGGTAGACGCGCGCTGCGGGGCGTGACCGATCGCTATGAGGAGCAGGGCTTGGCGTATCAGGAGCGCCTGCGTCAGGGCTTTTTGACCTTGGCGGCGGCGGAGCCAGAGCGCATTAAGCTAGTGAACGCCGAGGGGACGCAGGAGCAGGTTGCTGCGCAGGTGCGCAGGGTGCTTGAGGCGTTCTTGCAAGAGGCATAAAAAATGTGGGATAATATTTTAGGTCATCAGCAGCAAAAGCGGTTTTTGGAGCAGTATCTGCATTCCGAAGAGCGGCCGCACGCGTTGCTCTTTTGCGGCGCGGAGGGCTTGGGCAAGAAGCAGCTGGCGCTGGCCTTCGCCAAGAGCCTGCTTTGTCTGTCGCATACGGGTACGGATCATTGCGAGGCCTGTCGTCTGTTTAATTTGAAGGACGGGAATTTAAGTCATCCTGATTTTTTGTTGGTGCAGCGGGAGCGGGATGAAAAGACCGGTCGCTTGAAGGATATCAGCAAGGAGCAGATCGCGGAGCTTATTAGCAAGACGGCGTTCGCACCCGTCATGTCGCCAACGAAGGTGTGCGTTATCGAGGACTTCGACAGGATTTCGCTAGTGGCGGCGAACAGCTTCCTTAAGCTTTTGGAGGAGCCGCCCGTCGGTTGGGTGCTGTTGCTTGTGGCGAGCGACGAAAGTAAGCTTTTGACGACGATTCTTTCGCGCGTGGTGTGCCTGCGCTTTCAGCCAGTGCCTTTGGGCGAGGTGAGCGAGCTTTTGCGCGCGCGCGGCATCGCTCCCGCCGAAGCGGAGGTGCTGGCGCGGATCGGCGAGGGCTCGCCCGGCTTGGCGCTGAAGCTGGCGGAGGAGCGCGTTTTGGAGCTTAGGCAGCAGGCGAAGGTCTTTCTGGAGGCTTTACCGCTGAAAATGCCGCTTAATTACCTTGCCGGACGCGTTTGGCAACAGAAGGATTTCGAAAGGCCGCAGGCGTTGCGCTTCGTACAGCTTTTGCAGCTTTTGGCGCGCGATTTGCTGATGTATCGCGTGCGCTTGCCGGAAACGGTTTATAATAGTGATTTAACAGCTTGGCTGGAGGAGCAGGCAGGCTCGTGGAGTATCGCTGGTTTGAAAAGAGCCTTGACGGTATTGCAGGAGACCTATGCGGCGCTGGAGAGCAGCGTTGGCGTGCGCCTGAGCCTGGAGGCCATGGCTTTAAAAATAGATGAAGCATATAAGGAGTGAGAAATATGGCGTTAGTTGTAGGTATAAGATTCAAAAAGGCCTGTAAGATATATTATTTCGATCCTGCCGACACTGGTGTCAAGAAGGGCGACCACGCGATCGTGGAGACGGCGCGCGGTGTGGAGTACGGCGAGGTCGTGATCGGACCGCGCGACGTGCATAATAACAGCATCGTACCGCCTTTGAAGCAGGTAATGCGTCGCGCCACCGCCGAGGACGATATGAAGCTGGCGGAGAATAAGGTGCGCGAGAAGGAAGCCTTTAATATTTGTCTGCGCAAGATCAAGAATCATAATTTGCCCATGCGTTTGATCGATGTGGAATTTACCTTTGATGTGAACAAGATTATTTTCTATTTTACGGCGGACGGACGTATCGACTTCCGCGAGCTGGTTAAGGATTTGGCATCTGTGTTCCGCACACGCATCGAGCTGCGTCAAATCGGCGTGCGCGATGAGGCGAAGATGCTGGGAGGCATCGGCAGCTGTGGTCGTCCTCTGTGCTGCGCGACCTTTTTGGGCGATTTCGAGCCTGTTTCGATTCGCATGGCGAAGGATCAGAATCTGTCGCTGAATCCCACGAAGATCTCTGGCATTTGTGGTCGCCTTATGTGCTGCCTAAAATATGAGAATCATATGTATTGCAAGAGCTGCGGTAATTGCGGAGGTCGCGAGCTGCCCGAGATTCCCAAGATGGGCTCCATGGTCGCCACGCCCTTGGGCGAGGGCAAGGTCGTCGGCTTGAACCGCGGTCAGCGTATGGCCTCTGTCAAGCTGGCTCCCAACAACGTTATTCAGGTGGAATGGGACGAGATCGTGGATGTGTCCCAGCAGGATAATGTCTGAGCGCGCGAGCGGCCTGCGCTGTGATTACGTGCCTGGCTGCGGCTATAAGATTTGGCAGGACGCGGGACAGTTTTCCTTTACCACGGACGCGGTCTTTTTGGGTAATTTTCCACACATCGTGCGCAGGGCTAGGGCTTTGGAGCTGGGCTGCGGCACGGGCGCGATCAGTATGCTTTTGGCAAGCAGGGGCGCGGAGCACGTTACGGCGCTGGACTGCAATCCCGCTGTCACCGCGCTTTTGCGGCGTAGCCTGGCTGATAACGGTCTAGAGGAGCGCTTCACGGTGGTGGACGGGGATCTGCTGAATTATAAGGCTCTGCTACAGCCCGAAAGCATGGATTTGGTCGCCGCCAATCCTCCCTATCGCAATAGTGGTAACGTGCGCAGGGTGGGTACGGCGGCGTGTCATGAGCTGACAGCCTCGCTGGAGGATTTCTTCCGTGCGGCGGCCTACGCCGTGCGCTATCGCGGACGCTTCGCCTTGGTGCAGCTGCCGGAGCGCTTTGCGGAAAGTATGGAGCTGGCGGCGAAGTACGGCTTGCAGCCCAAGCGTTTGCAATGGGTGCATTCCTCCGTCGATAAGCCAGCGTGGATCTTTCTCATGGAGATGGTGAAGGGCGGTAGCTATGGCTTGGAGGTGTTGCCTCCGCTAATTATGTATGCCTCTGACGGCGGCTATACGGAGCAGGTTAAGACTCTTTACGAGCCACGCAGGTCTTGACGTATTCTTAAAAGCTAAGAGATATGCAGGCAAACGAATTTGTCATATGCAAATATTCTTGCCGCATAAAAGCGTGTCAGATGCCGAAAAGCACGCTGATTTGACGGGTTTGGCCTTGATATGTTAAAATAATAGCGTATTAAGGAGGGACTTAATGTCGAATAATAGTAGCAAGTTACATTTACATTGTATATTTTTGGCAACCATTCTCATCGTAATGGTGCCTTTTTTAACGGGCTTTGATATCACGAGACGCATTACGGTCGCCGTGGATGGGCAGGAAATCCAGCTGCGCACCAATGCCGCTAATCCGCAGACTATTTTGCAGGAGGCAGGTGTGAAGCTACAGGCTGGTGATAGTTGGCGTATTCGCGGCAAGGCGAAGAATCTTCAGGACGGCAGCGTGATCGAGGTCGTCCACGCCGTTCCCTTTACCGTCGTGCGCGGCGAGCGGACTGCGGAGTACAGAAGCTCCAAGGAGACGATCGGCGAGGCGTTGAAGTCCGTGGGCATCGTTTATAATAAGGAGCGCGTCTATCCTGAGCCGCAGGAGCAGCTGGAGGCGAATATGACAATCTACGTTCTGGAGAAGAACGAGGAGTTGGCGTTCAGCGAGGCCAGTCTTGAGGCTCCCGTGTCTTATCAGGAGGATCATAGCATCAATTTCGGCGTGGAGAGCGTCGATAATCCCGGTAAGCCCGGCAAGCAGAAGGTTGTTTCCAAAAGGGTGAAGCACAGCGACGGCAGTCATTCGACGCAGGAGCTGACCAGGCACACGGTGGTGGAGCCGGAAACGAAGATCGTGCGCAAGGGCATGGCGATGAGCGTCTATACGCCCGATGGCTATAAGCGTTATACGAAGAAGATCAGCGCCCATTCCACGGCCTATGTGGCAACGGGCAATCGCACCTCGATTGGCTTGGTGCCCTATGAGGGCATTGTGGCTGTAGATCCGCGTATGATTCCCTACTATACGAAGATGTACATTCCCGGCTACGGCATGGCTATGGCAGGCGATACTGGCGGCGATATGGTCGGTCATCGCGTGGATCTTTTCTTTGGTGATTATCATCGCGCTATCCAATGGGGTAGGCGCGATATCGACATTTATATATTGGCAGAATAAGGATTGGTTGCATGTTAAAGGAAGTTTTGGTTGTTGAGGGGAAGATGGACACGGTCGCCATTCGTAGGGCTTTGGAGGCCGATACGATTGAGACGGGCGGCTTTACGCTGGCTCCTCATACCCTGCGGCAGATCGAGGCCGCCTATAAAAAGCGTGGTATTATCATTTTGACCGATCCTGACGGAGCAGGCGAGCGAATCAGGCGCTTTTTAACGGAGCGTTTCCCCGAGGCGGGGCAGGCGTTCATCCCCAAGGTGCAGGCGACCGCTAATAACGACGTGGGTGTGGAGCAGGCGCGACCAGAGGCGATTCTAGCGGCGCTGGCGAAGGTACGTTATCACGAATATCGTCCGCAGCAGGAGTTTACGCATATGGATCTCTTCGCGCACGAGCTCAGCGGCAGTCCGCGGGCTGCGGCACGCAGGGATGCCTTGGGCGCGGAGCTGGGCATTGGCTACGGTAACGCGAAGCGTTTTTTAGAGAGATTGAATCATTACGGTGTTGGCAGGGAGGAATTCCTGGCGGCGTTGGCAAAAATAGGAGCATAAGATTTGGATAAACCGATTATCGCGTCCCCGGCGGTCACGCAGCACATTCTGCATAGATTTAAGCTGCGTGCGGATAAGAAGCTGGGGCAGAATTTTTTGATCGATGAGGACATCGTGCGCCAAATAGTGGCGGCGGCGGAGCTGACGGCGGCGGACACCGTGCTGGAGGTCGGACCTGGCATCGGCACGCTGACACAGGGCTTGGCGGAGAGCGAGGCACGCGTCGTGGCGGTGGAGCTGGATAATCGACTGCTGCCCGTGCTTGATACTACGCTGGCAGGTTATGACAACGTGCGCATCGTGCATGGCGATATTCTCAAGGTGGATATCATGGCGGAGGTGGGCGCGCCTAGCTTTAAGGTGTGCGCCAATCTGCCCTATTATATTACTACGCCGATCATCTTCGCGCTGCTGGAGAAGCGTCTGCCCATGGAGCGCTTGGTAGCCATGGTGCAGAAGGAGGTCGCGGAGCGTATGGCGGCTCAGCCGGGTGGCAAGGATTACGGCGCGCTGTCCGTGGCGATCCAGTATTATACGGAGCCGCGGATCGCGTTCATCGTACCGCCGACCTCGTTCATCCCCGCGCCGTCGGTGGATTCGGCGGTGATCGTTTGCAAGCGACGTGAGCGTCCTCCCGTGGAGGTTTGCGACGAGGCGCTCTTTTTCCGCGTTGTGAAGGCGGCGTTCTCTCTGCGTAGAAAGATGCTCAGCAATTCGCTGAAGAATATGGGCATTGGCAGCGTGCAGGTGGGCGCGTGGCTGGAGCAGGCGGGAATCGATGGCAAAAGACGTGCGGAAACGCTCAGTCTGGAGGATTTCGCGAAGCTGACGAATAGCTTTGTCGAGGCGACGCGCTCGTAAGACTTAAAAAATAGAGGACGGGTACGCCCGTCCTTTTTACTTGTCGCTATCCCTATAAGCTTTAGTTTTGAGAACTTTTTGCTCACTAGCGTCTTAGGCGATTGCTAAAAGCTTAAAGCTGTGCTATTATAAGGGAAGTAATAAAAAAGCGAGGCGGGCTTATGTCGGACTATCTTTGGGGCGGCGTGGCAGTGGCGCTGTGCGTGCTGGCGGCTCGTCGCTATTTTGGTAAGAAATACGGCAGTACGACTTGTCGTAGCTGCAAGAATTGTCCCTATGCGCGGAAATGCGCGCAGAAGGATAGCTAGGAGCCGGAAGGCAGGGAGGTCACTTAGGTGCATATTCAGCGTGGCGCGTGGGCGGAGATCAATCTTGACGCTATCGCTCATAACGTGCAGATGGCGAAGGCCAATTTGAAGCCGACGACGAAGCTGTGCGCCGTGGTGAAGGCTGATGCCTACGGTCATGGTGCCGTGCGCGTGGCACAGGAGGCCGCACGTAACGGTGCTGATTTTTTTGCCGTCGCGCTTTTGCAGGAGGCGGTAAGGCTGCGTGATGCGGGTATCGATCAGCCAATCTTGGTATTGGGATCGTTGCTGCCCGAGGTGGCGGACATTTGCGTGCGCTATGATATCAGTCACGCGGTTTTTGACGAGGAACGCCTATATGCTTTGAATGAGGCCGCGCTTAGGCAGCATACCAGAGCTAGGGTTCATATAAAGATCGACACGGGAATGCATCGCATCGGCGTACATGTGCGCGACGCGGGCAGGTTTGCCAAGCTGGCTGCCTCGCTTCCCGGTATCTATATCGAGGGTGCTTTCTCGCATTTCGCTACGGCGGATGCTGATGATAAGCAGTATGCGGCGTATCAATTCGCGCGTTTTCAGGAGGCTCTGCGTTTGATCGAGGCGGAGGGCGTAAGCATTCCCCTGCGTCACATCGCCAACAGCGCGGCGCTGACGGAGTTGGAGGAATATCAGCTGGACATGGTGCGGCAGGGCATTACGCTTTATGGTTTGCATCCCGCGCACATGATCGCCTGTTACAAGGATTTCGAGCCAGTGATGACGCTGAAAACGAAGGTTTCCTTCGTCAAGACGCTGCCCGCGGGTGAGACGATCGGTTATGGTCGCAGCTTCACGACGCGGCGCGAGAGCGTTATCGCGACCGTTCCCATAGGCTATGCCGACGGCATCAGCCGTCATTTATCGAATAAAGGCTATATGCTGATCAACGGTATGCGCGCTCCCATCGTGGGTAAGGTGTGCATGGATCAGGTCATGCTGGACGTGACCGACATCCCCGAGGTGCATTTGGGGAGCGAGGTCATCGTCTTTGGTGGTCACGAGCTTCCTGTGGAGCTGGTGGCTGAATGGGCGGATACAATTTGCTACGAGATCGTTTGCAATGTCAGTCCGCGCGTGCCGCGTGAATATGTGCGTGGCAATTAAAAAGCTTTCCCTTATTTTATGGCTGCTGGAGGTTATCCGAAGGCAGTCCTTTTTTATTGTGATACTGATTGAGCTATGATAAAAATGTTAGTAATCATGTGAGTTTCTACATAGTTTCTAAAAGAATATTGTATACAACGTTGCTAAGGCTACACATTTGTTGAGATTTGTTTTATAATTAGTTACCAAATTATTTTTTATTGGAGGGGTCCGATATGTTTTTACTTATTGGTGCGCTCGTCGTTGTGGGCGTAATTTATTTACTTTTAAAACGTCATGAGTCCCGTATGGTATTGATTGCCGCCGGTATTCTGATGTGCATTATCGCCGGTAAGCCGATGGCTTCCTTGGATGCTTTCGCGAAAAGCATGACTAATGCCGGCTTGATTACTTCCGTTTGCTCCTGCATGGGCTTTGCTTGGTGCATGAAATACACCAATTGCGACCAGCATTTGGTAGTAGCGATCGGCAAGGTGCTGAAAAAAATGGGCTTTTTGCTTATTCCCGGCGCGACCTTGGCGACCTTCGTCGTTAATATCGCCATCCCAAGCGCGGCAGGCTGTAGCGCGGCGGTAGGTGTCATCTTCATTCCTATTCTTATGGCGGCAGGTATTCATCCGGCAATGGCGGCAGCAGCCGTTAAATCCGGTACCTACGGCAGCATGCTGAATCCTGGCTTGGTACATAATGGCGTTATCGCTAAGCTGGCAGGCGTGCAAATCACCGACGTAATCGGTAACCATATGCTGGCGACCGTGGTCGGCGTAGTGATCGCTGCAGCCGTTTTGACTGTTTTGGCGGTGGTTTTGAAGGAAAACAAGGGCTATGTACCCGAGGGCAGCGTGATGAACGATGATTCCTTCTCTATCAACCCCCTGTACGCGGTTATGCCCTTGGTGCCTGTAATCATTTTGCTTTTGGGCAGCACTAAGGTAGTTCCCGCATTTAAAATGGGCGTTCCCCATGCCATGGTAATCGGCGCGATTCTGGCTTTGGCGGTAACCCGTAAGAATCCCGTAGAGCTGACGAAGAACTTCTTCAACGGTATGGGTGACGCGTATGCCAATATCATCGGCATCATCATTTCCGTAGGCGTTTTCGTTGCTGGCTTGAACGCGCTCGGCTTGATTAAGGCGCTGATCGCTTGGATGCTGAATTCCACTGGTATCGTAAAGATCGCCGCTACCTTCGGTCCCTTCCTGCTGGCTTTGATCTCTGGCTCCGGCGACGCTGCGACCGTTGCCTTCAACGAAGCGGTAACTCCGCATGCCGTTGAGTTCGGTATCTCCACTATGAACATGGGCTCCATCGCCGCTTTGGGCGGTACGCTTGGTCGTACAATTTCCCCGATCGCTGGCGCGACCATTATCTGCGCAGGCATTGCCGGCGTTGATCCGATGGAGGTTTGCAAGCGTAACGCTTTGGGCATCGTTTGTGCCCTGCTCGCAGGCATGGTACTCCTGCTCTTCTAATTTCAGATGAATATAAGATAAAAATAGAGGGTGATTGTCCTGTGGAGGGCAGTCACCCTTTTAGCTTGTACAAAGTCTTTTTTCGGTGCTATAATAAGAGCATTATACTAGCTATTGAGGAAGTGAGCTTGTTTATGGGACAGGATTATAAGCGCGGGGTGGCCTATGCGATCGCCGCGTATTGCATTTGGGGTTTTTTGCCGATTTATTGGCGACAGCTGCACCATGTAGATTCTTTGGAGATTTTGGCCAGTCGCTTTATTTGGTCGGCGGTGTTTGTGTTTTTACTGCTGCTTTTTACGAAAAAATTCGGGCTTTTCGTGCAGGAGACGAAGGAAATTTTCAGTCATTGGGATACGGCGATCCGTATGATCGTCGCCGCCGTGACGATCAGCTTCAACTGGGGCATCTTCATTTGGGCAGTCGAGGTCGGGCGCATCGTGGAGACGAGCATGGGCTATTACATCAATCCCTTGGTCAGCGTGCTTTTCGGCGTGGTCTTTCTGCGTGAGCGCTTGGATAGGCTGCAATGTATCGCCGTGCTCTGCGCCGCCTTCGGCATCGCCGTAGTGATCGTGCAGAACGGCAGTCTGCCCTGGGTTTCCGTTAGCTTAGCTGTGACCTTCGCGCTGTACAGCCTGCTTAAGAAGGTGATCAGGGCGCAGGCGCTCACCAGCATCATGCTGGAAACGCTGCTTATTTCGCCAGTGATGCTTTATCATCTGTATACGCTCAGCCTGCACGGAGGCAACGCCTACCAGAATGGCGATCTGCGCACGCTGTGCTTCCTCGTAGGTGCCGGCGTGGCGACGGCGACGCCGCTTTTGCTGTTCACTGCCTGCGCGAAGCTGATGCCGCTCTACATGGTGGGCTTTTTGCAATATCTTTCGCCGACGATCACGCTTCTAATCGGCATCTTTATTTACGGCGAAGCCTTTACCATGACGCACGTTATAGCATTTAGTTGCATTTGGCTGGGGCTGATATTCTTTACGGTTTCTCAAATTCGCAAATTTGTCTAATTGCCATAGTAAAAGAAATATGATATAAATGCAAATAATCCTTTATAACAGAGTGTTCATTTTATCAGGATGTTTGAATGTGGTATTGAATGTTAAAATTCGATGCCACATTTTCATTTTCTGATAATTTGCATCCGCTTGTTTCCGCCATTTTTGACGATTCTGTAGAATGAATATGGAGAAAAAGGGTAAAATGTGTGAAAAAATACTTGACAGATAAGAATTGTAAGCATGAGAAAAAACTATTTACTGTGGGAATAGTGCCCTCCACCATATCTAGGGCTGTGGAAATGTGTGACAAAAATCAAGCAAAGTTATCCACAGTTTGTGGATAAGCTGTTGATAAATCCGCATAAAGGGCTTAAAAACGTGCTTTTTATGACGGAACACAAGTGGATAACCTGTTGATAGGTAGAAGTTATGCACAAAAACTGTGGATAACCATGTGAATACTGTTGATAACCCGCTCTCGAAAAAGCGCAATATATCCATATATTGTTTTTTAACGGCTATGTGGTTAATAAATGATTTTCGTTGAATAAATACAAACGCAGTTTTTTCATATTCTCGGCAATAAGTACTTGCTTTATGAGTGGATTTTAGCGATAATATTACTATGAGATTTTATGCGTAAAGATGGAGGCATTAGTATGGCTATTAAACAGATAACGGCGATCGAGGCAATGCAGGAGATCGCGTCTGAGGTAATAAAGACATCCGTGACCGCCGTGGAGGGCGGTTGGTTGGCGATCGTGCGCACCGAGGCGGGCAAGCGCTTGGCTATCGTGGTCGAGGGCGAAAGCAGCCTGTGCAAAATGCTGAAGGATACAGAAGCGAAGCAAAGCGCGCGGGGCGAGGTGCTGCTGGCGGCTCTGAACGCGAATAACGCGGCGGTTATCCGTCGCTTCGTGAAATGGACGGCTCCCAGTGCCTGCGGCACGCGTGGTACTAGCGTGGGCTTTAGCGATTGGCTGGGCTGCGCCGATGCCTACGTGGTGGAGCTGTTCGCTAAGCGTCAGCTGAAGCCCGTTCTGGTGGACTACACTCCCGAGGACAGCGAGGCGCTGAAGCGCAATTTCCTCGAAGCGGTGGACACCGCCACCTGGGGCGTGCTGGAGGCGGGCTACAAGGAGGGCTATGGCGCGAACGCGGCAGGCCTGAAGTCCGAGGAGGAGATAGTGAAGGCGCTGCTGTACGGCTATAGCATGATCGGCTTCGATTGCAGCGATAAAATTAATTTGGAGATTGAGAAGCTTTCCGACGAGGAGGTCGAGAAGCGCTTCTTCCAATTTAACGAGGCCTTTTGCGCGGCGGTTAACGCTTCCTACTTGAACGCGGAGTTTCAGGTTGGCAGCAAGAAGCTGAAATTCGAGGAGGTGCAGCTGCATCGCATGGTGCTGGAGTACGGTGAGGCGATCATGCACATCCAGTTTATCTATAATTCCTATTTGAAGAATACGCCGTGGGATATCGATTTCGAGCTGTCCCTCTCCAAGCCTGGTAAGACGCTTACGCCGCACGAGCATTATTTGATCGCGAACGAGCTGGAGCGCAACGGCATTAAGCTGGCGGCTATCTGCCTCGATCCCTTGAACGAGCAGGACGCGCTGACCGAGGAGCTGGAGCTGCATTGCGGCGTTGCCGCCGCCTTCCAATATCGTCTGAGCTTCCGCAACGCGGATATCGCCTTGGCTGATCCCGCCGCAGCTATGAAGCTGACGAAGGGCAAGGTGCATTTCAAGCTGAACAATATCTTGTGGATGAGCGCCGTGAAGCTGATTGCGGCCACCGATGCGGGGCTTTATGAGCGCATTGCCGCCGCCGTGGGCGCGGCGCCCGTGCCTGCCGGAGAGATCTGCGGCAGCTCCGCCTGCAAGACGCTGGCGCTGGGCTATCGCAAGGCGCTGAATCCCGATGCCGGCACGCTGGCGGAGGACGTTAAGAGCTTTTTGCGCGAGCACAGAGTGGCCTATGCCGAGGCTGTACGCGCCAATGTGGGCAGCTATTTGAAAAACCTGTAATTTATGGTAAAAAAATAGTTGACAAGTGGCGCGAAAAGGAGTATATTATCATTAATTTCAAATTGAACCGTAAAGGTGATGATTGGGAAAAAAGATGAGTGCGAAGCTCAAGAGAGCCGATGGTTGGTGCAAATCGGTGCGGAGCCTTGTTGAGTAAATCACCCATGAACTCGTCAGCAAAAGCCTTATGGTTAGTAGACTGATGCGCAACGGAAGCGTTATTTCCGAGCCGGTTGATGGATCGGTGCTAGAGTGATAAATTAGGGTGGTACCGCGTATTTTACGCCCCTGCTTGTGTTATACAGGCGGGGGCTTTTTTAGTCCGTCAAAATGTACTTGAATGGAGGAAGAATGATGTTTGAGAAATTGTACGTAACTGGTCAAAATGATGAAACCCTATTGCCGAGAATTCTGCGTGTGCTTTCCAAGCAGGGCGTGCAAGTACGTTCTTTGAAGATGGATGCGGAGGCTGATTCCTTAAAGGTAGAAATTCAGCTGGCGGATGTTGCGGCAGGACAGGTTGCCAAGCTTCTGACGAAGCAGGTGTCCGTGGTTTCTGTTAACACCGTAGCTTAAGCTTAGACGGGAGGATTCGTAGAATGAAGTTGAAGGGCTCTCAAGCTATTATCAAGGTATTGCTTGAGCAGGGTGTGGACACGGTATTCGGCTATCCTGGAGGACAGGTCATTCCTCTGTACGATGCCTTGTACGACGCACCGTTGAAAAACGTGCTGACTGCGCACGAGCAGGGCGCTATCCATGCGGCCGACGGCTACGCCAGAGCCAGTGGCAGGGTGGGCGTGTGCATCGCGACCTCCGGCCCCGGTGCGACGAATATCGTAACCGGCTTGGCTACCGCGTATTTGGATTCCGTGCCCGTGGTAGCGATTACCGGGCAGGTGCCGGTTAGCAATTTGGGACGCGATTCCTTTCAGGAGATCGATATCGTGGGCGTGACCGTGCCCATTACCAAGTATAACGCGCTGGTGCGCAGAAGCGAGGATCTCGTACCGACTCTGCGTCGCGCCTTCGCCATCGCGAAGGATGGTCGACCGGGACCGGTTTTAGTAGATATACCCAGCAATTTGCAGGTTGCGGAGCTGGAATGGCCCGAATTAGAAGAAAAAGCCGAGGCTCAAGCCTCGCGGGCCGACGAAGAACAGGAAGTAGCCAATGAGGGAGTTTTCGAGCAGGCGGCGGAGCTGCTGAACAGTGCCGAAAGGCCCGTGCTGCTCGTGGGCGGCGGCGCGCTGAACAGCGGTGCCGGTGCCGAGCTGGTGGAGCTGGCTAAAAAGGCCGATCTGCCGATCGTCAACACGCTGATGGGCGTGGGCGTGGTACCCGCGTCTGACGAGCGTAGCTTGGGCATGACCGGTATGCACGGACATATCGCCTCCAATATGGCGGTGGTCAACGCGGACGTACTGGTGGTGGCAGGCAGTCGCTTTAGCGAACGCGTAACCGGCGACAGAACCCGTTACGTGGGCAAGAAAACCATTATTCAGCTGGATATCGATCCCTCCGAGATCGATAAGAATATCGCCGTAAGCGTGCCCGTGGTCGGCGATATTAGGGAATCCCTGCAAAGGCTCCTGCCCTTGGTGCAGCCCGCCGCTCATGCGGACTGGTGGAAAAAGGTCAGGGCTTGGGACGCGAGCGAGGATCGCAGTCTGGAAAGCGGCGATCATTTGACCGCACCCTGGCTGATGAAGCATTTGAGCGCGGTTTTGGGCGATGACGCGGTCTATACCACCGACGTTGGTCAAAATCAGATGTGGGCAGCGCAGCACCTTGTCGTGAACCATCCGCGTCATCATTTAACCAGTGGCGGTTGCGGCACGATGGGTTTCGGCCTGCCTGCCGCTTTGGGCGCGACCTTCGCTGTTCCCGATAAGACAGTGGTGACGATCAGTGGTGACGGCGGCTTCAAGATGACGGGCATGGAGCTTTATACAGCCTGTCGCGAGCATAAGAAGCTGATCAGCGTCGTAATTAACAATAGCTGCTTGGGCATGGTACGCCAATGGCAGCAGCTCTTCTACGACGCACGCTATTCCTCGACGCTATTGACGGAGTTCGATTTCATCAATTTCGCTCGTTCCTGCGGCGCGGACGGCGTGCAGGTAAGAACCTGCGAGGAGTTCGCCGAGGCTTTGAAAAAGGCGCAGGCAGCGGATAAGCCATTCCTGATCGAGGCTCTTATCGAACAAGGCGAGATAGTTGAACCCATGGTAGCTCCGGGCGCGGTGCTTGATGATTTCGTCAAGGTGTCCAAAGAATAAGCAAAGGCAGTCGAAAATAAGGGAAATGGGAATGACCATTAAAAATGTTTATTCCAAAACAAAATATATACAAAAAACAAGAAAAGAGGTATTTTGAAATGGTACAAATGTATTATGACAGCGATGCAAATCTGGATTTATTGGCAGGTAAGACCGTAGCCATCATCGGTTACGGCTCTCAAGGTCATGCTCACGCGCTGAACCTGAAGGAAAGTGGCGTGGACGTAGTAGTAGGTCTGTATGAGGGCTCTAAATCCTGGGCTAAGGCAGAGGCTGCTGGTCTGACTGTTATGACCGCTGCCGACGCTGCTAAAAAGGCTGACGTTATCATGATGCTGATCCCTGATGAGAAGCAGGCTGCTACCTATAAAAAGGATATCGCTCCGAACCTGACCGCAGGCAAGGCGCTGGCTTTCGCTCATGGCTTCAACATTCATTTCGGTCAAATCGTTCCTCCGGCTGACGTAGACGTATTCATGGTTGCTCCGAAGGGCCCGGGTCATTTGGTTCGTCGTACCTACACCGAGGGCAGCGGCGTTCCTGTTTTGGTTACTGCTTACCAAAACCCGACCGGCAAGGCTCATGACCTGGCTCTGGCTTATGCTAAGGGCATTGGCGGCACCCGTGCTGGCGCTTTGGAAACCACCTTCCGCGAGGAGACCGAAACCGACCTGTTCGGCGAGCAGGCAGTTCTGTGCGGCGGCGTTTGCGCTCTGATGAACGCAGGCTTCGAAACCCTGGTTGAAGCAGGCTATGAGCCCGAAAGCGCATACTTCGAATGTATGCACGAGATGAAGCTGATCGTCGACCTGATGTATGAAGGCGGCATGGCTAAAATGCGTCATTCCATCTCCGATACCGCTGAATACGGCGATTACGTAACCGGCCCTCGCATCATCACCGAGGCTACCAAGGCTGAAATGAAGCAGGTTCTGAAGGAGATCCAAAACGGTACCTTCGCTAAAAAATGGTTGGTTGAAAACCAATGCGGTCGTCCGCAATTCAACGCTATGCGTCGTCATGCCGCTGAAACCCAAGCTGAAAAGGTTGGCGCTAAGCTGCGTGGCATGATGTCCTTCCTGAAAAAGAAATAATTTAGGACATTTAGATAGAGATACAGAATAAAAATAAGGGAAAGCGACGCACCGTTCTTCTGCGGAAGGGCGGTGCGTTTGCATACAGGCTAAATTTTGCCGTGTTTTCACATCTGTGAAGAAATATTATCGCGTAGACTCTTGCATTCGGACGCAAAGCATGTTATACTAACTAAGCTTGTATATATCTTTATATACTTCTTCTGCTCCCGTGTGGGGGCCAAAGTCCAAAGGAGGAGGTGATTTCGTGAAAGCATACGAAGTCATGTACATCGTTAAACCCGTTGAAGAGGAAGCATTTGAGGCAGTTGTTGCCAAATTTGAAAACCTGATCAATGCAAACGGTGGTAATGTAGAAAAAACCGATCGTTGGGGCAAAAAACGCCTTGCTTATGAGATCCAAGACCTGTCCGAAGGCCTGTACGTTCTCGTAACCTTCCAGGCTGTACCCGCTTGTGTCAAAGAACTTGATCGTGTTATGAAAATTACCGATGAAGTACTGCGCCATATGATTATCAGAAAAGGTGAATAATCGATGAATAGGATTATTTTATTAGGCAGACTTACTAAAGATCCGGAAGTGCGTTACACTACGTCCGGCAAAGTTGTTTGTCAGTTCACTCTCGCAGTGGATAGACCTTTTTCCAATCAAGAAGGCCAAAGAGAGGCTGACTTTATTCCCGTAGTCATTTGGGGTAAACAGGCTGAAACATGCGGAAACAGTCTCACCAAAGGGCAGCGCACGCTCGTTGAGGGCCGCCTGCAAATCCGTACCTATGACGGCAAAGACGGTAATAGACATTGGGTAACCGAGGTCATTGCCGATCGTTTTGAGTTCATTGAGCGTCGTAGCGACGTTGCCAATGCTCGTCCTAGCGCTCCGTCCGCTCCTGCTGCTCCCCAGCAGGGAAATTCTAGTATGGATGGCTTCGGTAGCTCGGTTCCCTTTGATGAAGAAATTCCATTCTAAAATAAGGGAGGTTATGCAATGAAACGTGAAAGAGGCAGAAGACCCAGAAGAAAAGTTTGCAGCTTCTGTGTTGATAAAGTTGAAGAAATCGATTACAAGGATGTAGCTAAGCTGCGCCGTTATGTTACCGAACGTGGTAAGATTTTACCTCGTCGTATCTCCGGCACCTGCGCTAAGCATCAACGCCAATTGACCGTAGCAATCAAACGCGCTCGCTGCGTTGCTTTGCTGCCGTTCACTTGCGAATAATCGGCACGATGAACCCCGTACAGAAATGTACGGGGTTTTTTATCTCTTTGTTTGACCAGGTGTGGAGCGCGGTGGTAGTATATATTCGTCGCTTTATAATCGGACATTGGTGCTTCAAAATCGGATATTGAGACAGAAAAACTGGACATTGGCGTTTTGAAATTGGATATTGTTAAAATCAGTTAAAGATAAAACGAGCATACGGGAGAAAGCTATCACTTCTCTCATATGCTCGTTGTCTTATCGGGCTAAGTACGTTTTGGACATATAGGCTTAGGCCTTACGCTTGTCTTATTTGTCCTGCATATAGATGTTCATACCAGGAACGCCGCCCTTGATGCCATGGGTGCTGTAGGCGCGACCTACGTTTTCCAGAAGATCGAAGTAAACGTCCCAATAGTTGGCGCTGGCGGTCCAAACACGCAGCGTGTACTCGATCGCGTATTCCTTGTAGCCAGAAAGGCGGACGAAGGGAGCGGGCTCCTGCAATACCTTGGGGGTGGCGGCGACGGCGTCCTTCAGCGCGCGCAGCACCTCGGAGGTGTTATTGTTATAGCCGGCGCGAACCACGATGTCGACGCGGCGTAGCTCCTCGGAGGAAAAATTGGTGATTTTATTCGCAGCAACCTCGCTGTTGGGAATAAAGATCTCCTTGTTGTCCACGGTGACGATCTTCGTGCAGAGCATGGTGATCTCCTTGACCACGCCTTCTACGCCGCCCACGGCGATGTAGTGACCTGCCTTGAAGGGCTTGGTAATCAGCAGCATGATGCCGTTAGCCAGATTGGAGAGCGCGCCCTGTACGGACAGGGAAACAGCCAAACCGAACATACCTAAAACGGCAAGCAGGGACGCGATGGGAATGCCGATGCTTTCAGCGACGATGCAGACGGCGACGAAGTTCAGCAGCACTCTGATCAGGGTTTGCAGGAAGCCGCGCAGTGTTTTGTCGAAGCGGAGCTTGTCCAAAATCCTTTCGATCGGCCCCATGATCGCTTTAATCACGATGTGGCAGATGAAGAAGATGACTATGGCGGAAAGCACGTTGCCGACGGTCAGCTTGCCGACGGAGAAATTAAGGATTTCTTGAATAGTTTGCATAGCAAAGCCTCCTAACGGATTATTTTTATTGCTGTATTTTATTATATCATAGAAGAAGACGCTTGACGAGATATAAAAGGCGGTACTGCCCTATGACGGGGGATTTTCTCTGAAATGATTGCATTAAAGGGCAGGGTATTGTAAAATATATTAGATATGCAAACAATTACGTAAGACGTTGTATAAAGAATAGGAGCGATGCTTGTGAGTACAAATTTAGAGGTTGGTATTGTGGGCTTGCCGAATGTGGGCAAGAGCACTCTTTTTAACGCGATTACGAAGGCTGGCGCGGAGGCCGCCAATTATCCATTCTGTACGATTGAACCGAACGTGGGCGTTGTTGACGTGCCCGATAAGCGTTTGGATGTGCTGAGCGAGATGTTCAAGTCCCGCAAGATCGTGCCCGCGGCGATGCGCTTTGTGGACATTGCTGGCTTGGTGAAGGGCGCGTCCAAGGGCGAGGGCTTGGGCAATAAGTTCTTGGCGCATATTCGCGAGGTGGATGCGGTAGCCGAGGTGGTACGCTGCTTTGAGGATGGGAATATCACCCACGTCGAGGGCAGCATCGATCCCCTGCGCGATATCGATATCATCAACACCGAGCTGTGCTTGGCGGATATGGAGACCGTGGAGAAGCGTCAGGAGCGTCTGGTGAAGCTGGCGAAAACCGGCGACAAGAAGGTGAAGCTGGAGCAGGCGGTGATGGAGAAGATCATGACCGGGCTGTCCGACGGCGTGCCGGCACGTCGCGTGGGCTTGACCGATGAGGAAAAGGAGCTTTTGGGCGAGGTACATTTGCTCACGATGAAGCCGATTCTTTACGTTACCAACGTTGCCGAGGGCGAGGTTGCGGACACATCCGCGAACACCTACGTGCAGGCGGTGAAGAAATATGCCGAGGAGGAGGGCTCCGAGGTGATTGTCGTTTCCGCGAAGATGGAAAGCGAGATCGCCGAGCTGCCTGCTGACGAGGCGGCGGAATTCTTGGCGATGGCTGGCTTGGAGGAAACTGGCTTGGATCGCCTGATTAAGGCAGGCTTCAAGCTGCTCGGTCTGATGACCTTCCTGACTGCTGGAGAGATCGAGTCCCGCGCGTGGACGATTAAGCAGAACACTAAGGCTCCTCAGGCAGCAGGCAAGATCCACACCGATTTCGAGCGTGGCTTTATTCGTGCGGAGATAGTTTCTTATGAGGATCTGGTTACCTGCGGCAGCAAGGCGGCGGCGCGCGAGAAGGGCTTGGTGCGCCTTGAGGGCAAGGATTATGTAATGCAGGACGGAGACGTGGTTGAGTTCCGCTTTAACGTATAAAGCATAATGAGGGGTTAAAAATGCTTTTTGATACACATATGCATTGTGACTATTCCTGCGACAGCGAGATGCGTCTTGCGGACGCTGTGGCGGCTGCGCAGAAGCAAAATATCGGCATGACGGTTACCGAGCATTGGGATTATGACTATCCGACGAATCCCACGGAGTTTACCTTTGATATAGATGATTACTTCGCTCGCTTTAAGCCGCTGTGCAACGATAATGTTTTAATCGGCATCGAGATTGGTATGCAGACGCACACCGCCGCGAGTGATCTACAGACCGCGCGCGGGCATGAGTTCGATTACGTGCTGGGCTCGATTCATTGCATAGGTAAGCGCGATCTTTATGAGCCTGCCTGTTATGAGGGCTATACGCGGCAGGAGATCGTGGAGGAGTTTCTGCATGAAAGTATTACCTGTCTGAAGCAGGAGCGCGATTTCGACGCGTTCGCGCATATCGATTACATTTGTCGCTATTGGCCGTACAGGGGGGCGGAGCGCGAGCTGCGCCTTGAGGACGCGCCAGAGCTTTTTGACGAGCTGTTCGGCCTGCTGATCGCGAAGAGGATCCCGATCGAGATCAATACGCGGCGCTTGGACGATTTGGCGGCGGTGGCGGGGCTGGAGCCTCTATATCGGCGTTATCGGGAGCTTGGCGGTAGGTACTGCACGCTCGGCAGTGACGCGCATTACGCGGAGCACGTCGGCAGGCGCTTGCGCGAGGCCTTGGCTATGGCGGAGCGTTGCGACTTGGCTCCGGTGTATTTTAAAAAGAGAAGGATGCAGCTTATGGAGGTGCCTCGATGAGATGTGTACGTTTTGAGGATAAGAAAACAGGCTTTATCGGTATCGGCTTTATCAACGGTGATAAGATTACCCGCGTGCAGGGAACGCTGGAGACCTTTTGGCAGATTACCGAGGACGTTTATGATATGGACGAGGTGCGTCTGCTGGCACCCTGCGTGCCTAAGCAGATTATTTGCGTTAGCTTTAACTATAGCAAGCACGCGAACGAGTTCGGCGTAACGCCGCCGCAGGAGCCGAGCATTTTTGCGAAGGCGGCGCATACCGTTATTGGTACGGGCGAGGCGATTGTTTGGCCGAAGCAGGTCGGTGAGCTGGCCTTTGGTGCGGAGCTGGCGATCGTGATCAAAAAGAGGATGAAGGACGTTGCTCCAGAGGACGTGCCCAAGTATATTTTGGGCTATACCTGCGCGAACGACATCACCGCTAGCGATTTACAGCGCAAGGAAAGACAGTGGCTGCGCTGCAAATCCTTCGACACCTTCTGCCCCCTCGGACCGTGGCTGGAAACGAAGCTTGATCCGACCGATCTGGCGATAAGAACCTGGGTGAATGGCGTGCTGAGACAGGACGCGAACACGAATCAGATGCTGTATAATCCCTACGAGATCCTGAGCTATATCTCCCAAAGCTTCACGCTTGATGCCGGCGATATCGTGCTGACTGGTACCCCTGAGGGCTTCGGTACGCTGAACGAGGGCGACGAGGTGAAGGTGGAAATCGAGGGCATTGGCTCGATCACCAATTATGTGGAGCGTGCTTAATTAAAACTGCAAGCGAGGCGTATGCGAACGCATACGTCTTTCTTTTTTGTGAATAATTTATGCCTACTCTTTACAATAAAAAATATATGTGCTATAGTTTGACTGTGTAGTCAGAAGTTTTACGGAGGTAAGTTTTATAATGCTAAAAAATATGACGGAGGGCGAGCCGTTAAAGCTGATTTTGCCGTTCATGGTTCCTCTGCTCATTGGTAACGTGTTTCAACAATTATATAGCATCGCGGACGTAATCATCGTCGGACGCACCATCGGCATGGAGGCTTTGGCGGCGGTCGGTGCCGTTACGCCGCTCTTTATGTTCACCATGGTGCTGACAATCGGTCTTTCCAACGGCTGCACCGTCGTGACGGGACAGCGCTATGGCGCGGGCGATATGAGCGGCATGCGCCGCAGCATCGCGACCTGTACGATTTTGAGTGTGCTGTTCACGATATTCATCATGCTACTGTCGCATCTTTTGATAGATAAGGCACTCTTTTGGATGAATATCCCAGCGGAGCTGATTCCTGATTCCCGCGCCTATGTGATTATCTTTATCGACGGACTTTTCGCCATGATGGGCTACAATCTTTTGAGCGGTATCATGCGCTCCTTGGGCGATAGCAAAACGCCGCTGTACTTTTTGATTATCTCGTCCGTGATCAATATCATTTTGGCGCTGGTATTCATTCTTTATTTGGGCTGGGGCGTGCCTGGCAGCGCGATCGCCTTGGTTATCGCACAGGCGATTTCGGTGCTTTTGTGCTTGGGCTATATCTATAAGCGCTTTCCGCAGCTGCATTTGAGCCGTCGGGACATCAATCTTGATTGGCCCGAGGTTTGGGAGCATTTGCGTATGGGACTGCCCATGGCGGTGCAGTTCAGCGTCCTCGGTATGGGCATCATCATTTTGCAGTCCGTGTGCAATAAGTTCGGCGGGCAGCAGATCGCAGGCTTCACGGCGGCGACGCGTGTGGAGCAGATGGCGATTCAGCCGATGATCTCCGCCGGTATCGCCATGGCGGTGTTTACGGCGCAAAACTATGGCGCGCGTCGTTTTGATCGCATTCGTGCCGCGGTCAATAAATGCTCCCTGCTCAGCTTGGGCTTTAGTCTGTTCGCGGCTGTGTGCATGTTCTTCTTCGGTGAGAATATCATCGGCGTTTTTTTGGAGAACCCCGCGCCCGAGGTTATGGAGGCGGCGCATTTGTATATCCTTTGCACTGTGCCCGTGTACTTTTTTCTAAGCCAGATCTTTATCTATCGTAACGCTTGTCAGGGCATGGGTATCGGTCTTGTGCCGATGATGGCGGGCTTGGTCGAGCTGGTTATGCGCTCTGGCGCAGCCGTGCTTTTGAGTGAGGATTACGGCTATTTGGGCGCGTGCATCGCCTCGCCCATAGCGTGGACCTGCTGCGCGATCAGCGTTTTTTGTGCCTATCATTATTTCATTCGCGTTTTGGAAAAGAAGTATCTTGCCTAAGCTAATAAAAAATCCCTGTTCCCATTTGGAGAACAGGGATTTTGCTATTTTCAGTTGCGAAGCATATCGATCTGCGGTACGGTGCCCTTGACGCATTTCCACAGCAGTACGGAAATGCTGCAATCGATGAAAGAGTGGAGCACGGTGCCCACGCCAACGAGTACCAGCACGCTCATTAGGTAGCCTGTGGCGAGCTGTTCGGGGGTGAACATATAGCCCGAGAAGAAGAAGGGGGATACGACCAGAACCTCGCCCAGCGCATGGATCACGCCCAAGCCTAGATTGAGGGAGATGCCGGCGAACGCCTTGCTCATGATCTCTGGATGACGGCGCAGGATGAACGCGCCGAGCAGGGCGAAAATGATATGCGAGCCTGCGCGCATGGCGATGATGAGGGGCGTGGTGAGGAAGAAGCCCACCGTCGTGCCAAGTACGACCGCCGTCGTGACCTTGGGAGAAATAAACATCGCTAGGAAGATGGCGACATGGGAGCCCAGCGTGAAGGACATGGGACCGAGGATGACCTTGGGCATGACCATGGGTACGGCTAAGCCGATGGCGCAGAGCACGCCTGCTAAAACTAATTGATAAACGCTTTTATGTTCCATTATAACAGC
>CAYZOZ010000018.1:0-29357 GCA_964480295.1 uncultured Phascolarctobacterium sp. | reverse complement strand
ACTCCTTTTATTTTATGCCTTATTCCTCTTCCTCATGATGAATGGCAGCCAAGGAAACTACCTTATCATTTTCATTCAAGGTCATAAGCTTAACGCCCTGCGTGTTGCGGCTGTACTGCGAAATACTATCCACATCGATGCGGATAATGATACCGCCGGAGGTGATCATCATGATCTCCTGCGCGGGATTGATCACGCGCATACCTACGACTAAGCCAGTTCTTTCGGTAATCTTAATATTGATGATACCCTTACCGCCGCGCGTTTGCTTACGATACTCGCTTACAGCGGTACGCTTGCCCATGCCGAACTCCGTCGCCGTCAGTACCTCGTATTCTCCGTTGGGCACGCTGTCCATCGCTACGACCTCGTCGCCATAGTTCAGCGTAATGCCCTTCACGCCATGCGCCGTTCTGCCCATCGGGCGTACATCCTGCTCATCGAAGCGGATAGCGATACCATTACGAGTAGCGAGAATGATCTCACTGTTCCCGTCCGTCAGCTCAACGCCGATCAGATCCTCGTTCTCATCAAGATTAATCGCGATCAAGCCCATCTTGCGCACGCTTCCCAAATCCTTAAGGTTGACCTTCTTCACCGTGCCCTTATTGGTAGCCATGAACATATATTGCTCCTCAAGGAATTCCTTCACAGGAATAACGGCGGTAATCTTTTCTCCCTGCTCCAATGGCAAAAGATTGATAATCGCCGTACCCTTGGCAGTACGTCCTGCCTCCGGAATCTCGTAGCCCTTCTGACGATATACGCGTCCCTTAGTCGTAAAAAAGAGAATGTTATGATGCGTAGTAGAGAGGAAAAGATGCTCTGCGCAATCCTCCTTCTTGCCACTGCCACCAGTCTTACCAACGCCGCCGCGCTTCTGATTGCGGAAATTATCCAAGGTTTGACGTTTAATATAGCCCTGATGACTAATCGTAACGACAATGTCCTCCTCGGCGATCAAATCCTCGATATCCATTTCGGAGGTGTCCAAAGAGATCTGCGTACGACGCTCGTCACCGAACTTCTTCTTCATTTCCAGCAGATCCTCTTTAATGATATTCATAACCTTTGCTTCGTCCGCCAAAACACTCTCCAACCAATCGATAGTTTCCAATACGTCCACATATTCATCATCGATTTTCTTACGCTCCAAGCCTGTCAGACGCTGCAAGCGCATATCCAAAATCGCCTGTGCCTGACGCTGGCTGAGATTGAAGCTCGACATCAAATTCTCACGCGCGATATCGGCGGTAGCACTGTTGCGAATGGTACTGATAACCGCGTCCAAATTATCCAAGGCGATCTTCAAGCCCTCCAAAATATGAGCGCGATCCTTGGCCTTACCCAGCTCGTAGCGGGTACGTCTGGTGATTACGTCCTTTTGATGCGCGAGATAGTATTCCAAAATCTGCTTCAGATTCAAAATGCGCGGCTGACCGTTGACCAGCGCCAGCATGATGATACCGAAGGAACTTTGCATAGCTGTGTGTTTATATAATTGATTTAATACTACATCAGGAACGGCATCACTCTTTAATTCAATTACAATGCGGATACCATGCTTAAGGTTGGAATAGTCATCGATATGGGTAATACCCTCGATCACGCCATCCTTCGCCAGCTGCGCAATATCCTTAATCAAATTAGCCTTATTTACCTGATAGGGGATCTCGGTGACGACAATATTATGCTTACCCTTATTACCAGGTTCGATCTCCGCCTTAGCGCGAATCTTTACCACGCCGCGACCAGTGGTGTAGGCACTGGTAATGCCCTCCTTACCCAAAATGCAGGCACCAGTCGGGAAATCTGGTCCCTTGATAGCGGTCATCAGCTGAGAGATCTCCACATCGGGATTATCAATCATCATCACCAAGCCGTTAACCACCTCACCTAAATTATGCGGGGGAATATTAGTCGCCATGCCGACCGCGATACCAGCACTGCCGTTAATGAGCAGGGCAGGAACCTTGGACGGCAGCACGGAGGGCTCCTTCAAGGATTCATCGTAGTTGGGTACGAAATCAACGGTATCCTTCTCGATGTCCTCCAGCATAGCCTCCGCCAGCTTCGCCATACGCACCTCAGTATAACGCATAGCGGCGGCGCTATCGCCATCGATGCTACCGAAGTTACCATGACCGTCAACCATCAAATAACGAGTGGAGAAGTCCTGCGCCAAGCGCACGATCGCATCATATACTGAGCTATCACCATGGGGATGATATTTACCTAAAACCTCGCCGACGATACGCGCCGATTTTTTATACGGCTTGGTCGGCGTCATGCCCGCTTCCTGCATCGCGTACAGAATACGACGATGTACAGGCTTCAGACCGTCACGTACATCAGGCAGAGCACGTTGGATAATAACGCTCATCGCGTAATCAATATAGGATTTTTGCATTTCCTCTTCGATATATACCGGAAGCACCTTGCCAGTATTCGTGTCCAAATTATCCACCTAATCACCTATCCTTCTACTTTAAAAGTATTTCATAAACCTGCTTGCCGATAAGCAGGACAGTTACCGTCAAATACAAGGGACGCACATAGGAGGCGCCCTTTTTTATCGCCAAACGGGAGCCGCAAACGGCACCAACGATCATCGCCGCCGCCATGATCAGACCGTAGCTCCACACAATGGTTCCGTTATAAGCAAAGGAAACCAAAGCACCCACGCCACTGGCAAAGTTCAACGCCTTGGCATTGCCTGCCGCGGTGACGAAATCATAGCCCAGGTACAAAAACCCGAAGATTAAAAACGAGCCCGTACCAGGACCGAAAAAGCCGTCATAAAAGCCCATGGTCAACGCCATAGCCGCAGCTCCGAGCAAGGCATGAAGCCCCAGCTTCTTTACGGACGAGGTATCGCCCCAATCCTTGCGCCTATAGGTATAAATCGCGACCGCCACTAAAAGCACGACGATGATATTCTTCATCAGCCTTTCTGGCAAAAGGTAAACAACATAGGCACCGATCGCCGAGCCGATAAAGGAAAGAGGCATTAGATATAGAGCGCTCTTTTTTATCTTCCCTGCACGCCAAAAGGAAATGACGCTAGTCAAGGCACCGAAGGAGGCTGCCACCTTATTCGTTCCCAAGGCAAAGGGGACGGGTAAGCCCAAGCTCAAAAGAGCAGGGGTAGAGATCAAGCCGCCGCCACCAACAGTAGAATCTATAAAGGAGGAAATGAAGCCGGCGACGATCAAAAAAGCTATCGTCAGGCAATCCATATCAGCAATAAAGCCTTCCACCAAAAGAACCTCCTTGATTTTAATAAATTTTATTTAAGACATCCTGCCTAGCGCATTGCCTACGCATTGGAGCCATTGGAGCTAGTGCCAGTAGTCGCTTGAGGAGGGGTATAAGAAGCGGAAGGCTCCTCATACCAACAAATATACAGACCTATAGCACCTTCTGAGCAAGCGCATTTCAATGTATCTCCCTGCAGCTCGTTGCTTATCGCGTAGGGACGGGAGCAGAGTAGCTCAGCATCCTGCAAGCTCCAGCGCACACCGCTAATGCTGACCTTAGCATCCCTAAGCGGTAGTAAGGAAACAGCCTGCACCTTTTGCGGCTCCAAAAAGCGCACCTCCACATCCTCATCCTTAGTTAAAAGGATCATAGTTTCCTTTTCATCAGCCATTATGACCTGCGTATAATGCTTTTCCTTAAAGCTTAACAAGGAATAAACATTAGTCAGTAAATGATCGAAGCGTCCGCCCCAAATACCGCTGACGATCAATCTACATGCTGATAAATACTCCAAAAGCAGCTGTAAATCGGTATCATCCTTAGCCGTAGGATGCAGCTCAATCTTCGTACCCAATTTTTCCGCTGCCTGATAACTCTCTTGGCTCGTACTATCGCAATCACCGATAAGTAAATAGGGAGTAAGCTCTGCGGCTAATGCAGCTTCCACACCCTTATCAGCACAAAAAAGCTTCAAGCCATAGGCAGCTTGCTTCAGCCAAGATAGGGAAGGAGCGCGACCGCCTGCTATTAAAAAAAGTGGCAGAAAGCTTTGTGTTGGTTTCACGTGAAACGTCGCCTCAATAAAAGAGGAAAATTTAGGTACCTTTTCAGGTTTCACGTGAAACATTATATGTAAGCCAGGAAGGTTTATCTCATTATTCATTTTTTCCCTAACGCGACAGGCTTAATAATTATCTGCTCGCCCTCGCGTGTAACCTTCCAGGTGCAGCTGCCTTGATTCTTTTGTAAGCATTCCATGCTAATCTCCAAAAGAAAGCGGTTTAAACGCTCCTGTGCGTCCTCCGGCAGCAGTAGCTCCTTTTTAGCAGGCTGCTTAGTGGACTTTAGTCTACTATTTTTTGTTTTTTCTTCGGCATAGATACCGTTCTCGAAGGTTAGCTCCTCACTAAAGCCCTTGAGCATATCGGCATCGGAAAGACCTTTTTTTATTTTTGCCATAATAAAACCTCTTTACAGATCCAAATTACGTACATTATTGGCGTTTTCTTCGATGAATTGGCGACGTGGCTCAACCTTATCCCCCATTAAAATGGAGAAGATCTTATCCGCCTCGGCGGCATCCTCCAAATGTACCTGCAAAATGGTACGTGCGGCAGGATCCATGGTCGTTTCCCAAAGCTGACCAGGGTTCATCTCGCCCAAGCCTTTGTATCTTTGCACGTAGGGATTAGAATCGCGACCGATCTTATCTAAAATCTGCTGTAATTCATCATCGCTATAAGCGTAATAATGCTCCTTTTGCGTCTTTCTGATCAAATAGAGTGGGGGCTGAGCGATGAAAACATGGCCTTCCTTAATCAAAGGCTGCATATAACGATAGAAGAAGGTCAAAAGCAGAGTGCGGATATGCGCGCCGTCGACATCAGCATCAGTCATAATGATGATCTTGCCGTAACGCGCCTTTTCTAGATTGAAATCATCGCCGATACCACAGCCGAAGGCGGTGATCATATTGCGAATCTCCTCGCTGCTTAAAACACGATCCAAACGCGCCTTTTCCACGTTCAAAATCTTACCGCGCAGAGGAAGGATGGCCTGATAGTCGGAGTTACGTCCCTGCTTAGCGCTGCCGCCCGCGGAATCGCCCTCGACCAAATAAATCTCGGTATCCGCCACATCACGACTCTTGCAATCCGCCAGCTTACCCGGTAAGCCGCCCAAATCCATTGCGTTCTTGCGTCGCGTCAGCTCGCGCGCCTTGCGCGCAGCCATACGTGCGCGTGCGGCAACGATGCCCTTTTCTACGATTTTCTTCGCCACAGCGGGGTTTTCCTCCATAAATTCAGCCAAGGTATCGCCGACCAAATTATCGACGATCGGCATAACCTCACTGTTGCCCAGCTTAATCTTCGTCTGACTTTCAAACTGCGGATTCTGTACCTTTAAGCTGAGTACGGCGGTCAAGCCCTCGCGCACGTCATCACCGCTGAGAGCGTCCTCATTATCCTTAAGCAGCTTGTTAGCACGCGCGTAATTATTGATAGTACGCGTCAAAGCCTTCCTAAAGCCGCTTAAATGCGTGCCGCCCTCCTCGGTATTGATATTATTAACATAGGTAAAGACGTTCTCGTTATAGGTATCGCAATATTGCATGGCTACCTCGACGATAACGGCGTTCTTTTCGCCCTCCAAATAAATGGGCTTAGGATTAATCTTGTCCTTGTTATTATCAATAAACTCCACGAATTCGATAATACCGCCAGCGAAATGAAAGCTTTCGCTACGTCCCTCTGGACGCTCGTCGCTCAAAGAGATCGTAATTCCCTTATTCAAAAACGCCAGCTCACGAATACGCAGACGCAAAGTTTCATAGCTATATACGGTTTCCGTAAAGATCGACGCATCGGGCTTAAAATGCACGGTAGTACCAGTAGTTTCGCTCGCACCCTTTTCATAGAGCTTTTTGCTGGTCTTGCCCTGCTTAAACTCGATACCGTAGCATTTACCGTCGCGACGTACCTCGACCTCCATATGCTCGCTCAAGGCATTAACGCAGGTAACGCCTACGCCGTGCAGACCGCCGGAAACCTTGTAGCCACCGTCGCCGAACTTACCACCGGCATGAAGCACGGTCATAATTACCTCGACAGCGGGCTTTTTTTCCTTTTTCATAATATCCACGGGAATACCGCGACCGTTATCGATAACGGTAATGCTATTATCCTCGTGAATCGTAACCTTAATTTCGGTACAATGACCTGCCAAGGCTTCGTCAATACTGTTATCAATTACCTCGTAGACAAGGTGATGCAGACCTCTGGCAGAGGTACTGCCGATATACATCGCCGGTCTTTTGCGTACTGCTTCTAAGCCTTCGAGAACGTGAATTTGGTCCGCATTATAGCTGCCGTTGACGGCAGTAGCTTCTTCAATATCAATATCCTTGGTCATATTTACCTCCATAACGAATTTTATAAATTACTGTATAACGCGCCCTCGCCCCAAGCGGAATCGACGCGCTTTTTCAAAGTGAACGAAGAAATAACCGATAAATAAAGCGTATCCTCGGTTAAAATCAGACTGGCGGGCGGAGCGCCGTTCGTTAAATCAACGATACGGTAAGCTTCTCCGTGCTTAAGCACATATTCCTCATAAATGTTAGAAAGGGGATGCGTAAGATTAAAAATCGCGATAATCTCGCTACTTTTTAGCATGTAATCGGTTCCCAGATGTAGAAACATTTTGCTCACTCCGTAAATAGGTCAGGGCGTTTTCATAGGCGGAAGTCGTAATCTCCTCCGGACGCTTGCCCAAAAGAAAGAGTACCGCCATCATACATTCCTTTTTGTCAGCATAATTAAAGCGAACCCGTTCATAATAATAGTTTTTCAGATTATCCTTAACAGCAGTGAATATTATTTTATCACATTGATAGTATAATCGACAATCATCATAGCTCAGCCAAGGCTCGATCCGCAAAAGCTCGGCAAGCTTACTACGCATTTGCTCTCTTTGCTCGCGCTCGCAAATGCTACAGCAGGCAAATCCCTTTTGCATTCTGCCGCCGCAAACGGGGCATTTCGTATATTCAAGCACAGGCAGCGCCGTCTCCGACCGCTCTCTTTGCTCTGCTTTTTTAATGACCGCGCCGCTTTGAAAGCGCAGCCTCTTAATAATTACACTGCCTAAAAGAAAGGCATTGATCTTTTGCAGGAAAAGCCCCTGCATCATATACAGCTCATTGGCCAGCATGGAATTCGCCGTGCGAATTACTAGCTCCTTATCCAGCAGCTTTTCCACGCTACAGCTTTTCGCCAAAGCGCTGCCGCAAATTTCCGACCAATGGCTGCTCAAATAATGCTCCAAATAGAGATACTTACCCTTGAGCGGAATAAATTTGTTATTGTAGTTCGGATCAAAAAGATGTCGAATGATCTCTTCCGTACCGGTAAGCTTCTCTTTATAGGTGAACATCATTCTTCCTCGTATATAGTACCATTGCTAATTCTAAAATAAGCGTTATTTGCCAGCTCGGGAATCAGCTTTTTGTCATTAACCGTGATGAAGGTTTGCACTCTGCCGTCGATGAAGAGCAGTAGCTGCGCGCGTCTTTGATCGTCAAGCTCACTCATTACGTCGTCTAAAAGGAGCAGGGGATATTCGCCGATCTCCTGTCGCACGTATTCCAGCTGCGACAGCTTTAGTGCCAAAGCTCCGCTCCGCTGCTGTCCCTGCGAACCAAAGGAACGTAAGGAGAGATTATCTAGCAATAGCAATAAATCATCCCGATGCGGTCCGATACCCGTATTACCACGCAAAATGTCGAGCGGTGTGCGTTCTTTTAGCCTTTGCTCGTAAAGCTCTACAGCTATCTCCGCCGCTTCCTGCGGATAAAGTAACCTGCCGTTATTCTCCTTGAGCTCGTATTTCACGGTCAGGCTTTCCTTGTTCTTAGTTAAGGAGGCGTAAATCCGCGCCACGATCGTCTGGAGCTTGGTCAGCGCCCGCAGGCGTTTTTGCGTGATAGCCGTCGCTAAACCGCAAAATTCCTTGTCCCAGGGCTGTAGCTCGGCTTGCGTAGCTTGATTATCGCGAATTTCCTTGAGCAAACGATTACGCTGCGAAAGCACTCGATTATATTTCACAAGTAAATCGTAATAAACGGGATCCGTTTGCGCGATCTGCATATCGAAGAAGCGACGGCGCAAGGCCGGCTCGCCCTTAATAAGCTGTAGATCCTCCGGCGAAAACATCACGACGTTCATGCTGCCGTAATGCTCCTTGGGCTTGAGCGCGCAATTATCTAAAAGAATTTCCTTTTTACGGCGCTGCTGCGTAAAGCGCTTTATTTTCAGTTCATGAGAGCCGTGTAAATCCGTAAAATCGGCGATAACCGCCATAGCCTCCTGAGTTAGCCTGATTAGCTCATCCTCCGCGTTCGTGCGGTGGGAAAGCCCGAAGGCGGCATAAAAGATCGCCTCCAGTAAATTAGTTTTTCCCTGCGCGTTTTGTCCATAGAAAACATTAATCATCTTCGTAAAATTAAGCCTACAGGAGGAATAATTACGGAAATTTACGACTTGTAAACCTGTTAGCTTCATGCTTCCTTAATGATCTTTAGCTCGATTTGTCCGTCAATATCGACTATGTCACCAGAAAATACCTTTTTTCGTTTTTCGGTGACTAATTTATTGTTTAATTTGACCACGCCGTCCTCGATCATGAGGAAGGCTTGACCGCCGGTATCGGCGATACCAGCGAATTTTAATAATTTATCCATGGTGATAAATTCGGTAGTAATAGCGATTTCTTCCTTTTGCATGTTATCACCTATTAGAAAACGACGCGTACGGGAGTAACGATATAAATATAATCAGGCTCCTGCTCGGATTTTAGGCAAACTGGGCTTAGAGAGGTATTCATTTCGAAGGTTATTTCTTCGGCATCGGTTACCTTTAAAACGTCGACTAAATACTGCGCGTTAAAGGCTACGTTCAGACTGTCGCCTTCGGAAACGCAGGGAATAACCTCGCGACCATTACCAACGTTGGGACTGCTGGAGGTCAAGGTCATCATGTTATTATTGACGTTGATTTTAACGATGCTGTATTCGCCTTCGGAGAAGAGTGCTACGCGATCCACAGCGTTAGCTAGCTCCTTGCTGTTAACTTTGCAGGTTACGGTGAATTTAGAAGGAATAACCTTATTATAATCAGGGAATTTACCTTCGATTAAACGGGAAATGATTATGGTGTTATCGATGGTGATCATTAACTGATTGTTCAAGAGGGAAATTTTTACGTCTTGAGGAATCTCACTTGTCAGATTGCGGGAAATTTCATTGAGAACCTTAGCGGGAATGATGATGCTTAAGGGCTCAGAAGCTTCATAATTAGTGGATTTAATAGATAGACGATGCGTATTGGTGCCCACGAAGGTAAGCTTATTATCCTTGGCTTCGATGAGAATACCAGTGAATAAGGGACGTGCTTCGTCATTGGAGCAGGCAAAAATGGTTTTTTTGATTAAATTTTTAATTTTTTCCTCTTTAATAGTGACGGATTTGTCAGCATCGAAGGAGGGGAATTTGGGATAATCCTCTTCGTTCATCAGCAGAAGCTGAAATTCAGAATTACCGGAGGTGATTTTGAGAGAATTATTTTCTTTATTTTTAGTTAGCGTAATGGTATCGCTGGATAGCTTACGTACTAATTCAGAAAAGTGCTTGGCGGAAACGACTATTTCTCCAGGAAGCTCGATATCTGCCTCTATAGCACAGGAAATAGCTAAATTGATATCCATGGCTTGAAGAATAAGGAAATTTTCCTTAGCTAAAAGATGCATTCCGCTAAAGATAGGTGTGCTGGGTTTGGAGCTGATTGCTCTTTGAGCTGTGGAAATTGCTTTGTTTAGGTTGTTTGTGTTGCAGGTGATGATCATTTATGCACAATCCTCCTTGGTTTTTTAATACTATATTATTTTTAAAAAGATAGTCGGAGTAGTAGTAGGGCTTGTTAGTAATGTGGAAAAGTGTCGGCAAGCCTTGTAGAGGACTATTTCCCGTTTGTAGATAAGGTTGTGGATAATCGGGAAATACTTTTCACGGAACTAACAGGCTAATTTTTTTATTAACGGAAATATAAAGTTATACACAGCTGGAGTCGTAGTTATCAACAGTTTTTGTGGATAACTTAGAGCTACTATTGCTGAAGAATATCGATCATTTCTTGTAGCTCGTTGCGGAGGGTAAGACTGATATCTTTGTTTTTACTGATTTTTTCGTAGGCATGGATTACAGTGGTGTGATCGCGGCCACCGAAAAGCTCGCCAATCTTCGGATAGGAGAGGTCTGCTAGCTCACGGCAGAGGTACATCGCTATTTGACGCGGATGGGCGATGTTTTGGGTACGTTTTTTATTGAAGAGCTCTTCTTCTTTAATTTTGTAGTGTTCGGCGACCACTTTGATGATGCCTTCGAAGGTAATGACGCGGGTTTTGATCGTGTTGCCCATGTCGGTTAGTACCTTTTGCGCGGTTTCAATGGTGATCGGCATATTCATGAGTGAGGTGTAGGCGATGATTTTCGTATATGCACCCTCGATTTCACGGATATTGGTGGTGATATTGGTTGCTAAAAGCGTGATTACGTCGTTGGGAATATCGATATTGTCTTGATTGGCTTTAGTGCGGATGATCGCGATACGTGTTTCCAGATCCGGAGGCTGGATGTCCGCCGTTAATCCTTGGTCGAAGCGTGAACGTAGGCGATCCTGGAGGGTTTCGATTTCACGTGGGGGACGATCGCTGGAGATAATGATTTGCTTATTATTATCCTTGAGATCGTTGAAGGTGTGGAAGAATTCCTCCTGTGTTTGCTCCTTGCCTTTTAGAAATTGGATATCGTCGATGATTAGGCAATCGATGGTACGATATTTTTGTCGGAAGGCTTCGGTATTTTTGTTTTGAATGGAGTTAATGATTTCGTTGGTGAATTTTTCACTGGTAGTGTAAAGCACCTTCATACCGGGGTTATTTTGTTTGATGCGGTTGCCGATCGCGTGCATTAGATGCGTTTTGCCGAGACCTACGCCGCCGTATAGGAAAAGCGGGTTGTAGGCATGGGCGGGATCCTTGGCTACGGCGTTGGCGGCAGCATGGGCGAAGCGGTTGGAATTGCCGATGACGAAGGTTTCAAAGATGAATTTGGGATTCAAATTGCTTTCGTCGATGTCCTGCTCCGTCGTTTTTTCGTTGAACAGCTGCTGCTGCTGCGTTTTTTGGGGCGGCGGTTCCGGTGGCGGCGGCGTGTCGTCATTATTGCCGTCCTCCATGGTTTCGATAACCAGTTTAATGTTCTTTCCCATAATGCCGGCAAGGATACCTTCTAGGATGGAGGCGTAATTTTCCTCCAGCATGGTTTTGAAGAAGGTGTTTTTGACAGCTACCTTATAGTAGGAATCTGTAACTTCTAGGGGAATGATGGGCTTGATCCACACGTCGAAGATCTTCTCGTTGGTGGATTCCTTGAATTTATCCGTGCATTTCACCCAGATCTCAGCTAAGTCATAGGAATTCATAAAAAACATCCTTTCCTGAAATAAGTAGGATTGATTTATAAAAAATAAAAAGTTCAGCTTTAATGATAGAGGCTTATCATTAAGACGCTAAATGATTTTTTATTAAACGCTACTTCACCACCTAATAGTTTAGCAGATTGTGGATAACTTCGCAAATGCGGCGAAGAAAAAATTTCCGATTTCTCGAAAAAAGCCCTTTTCTACTTGACGAATTTTTTATTTTCCAATATAATAATTCAGTAATACCTTGCGTTGTTGCAGTTGGCTTCGTCAGAGCAGGCTGCGGATGGGGTGTTTGTAACTGCTATCAATTCAGTTCCATACGAATTTGATAAAATTTTGCGTTGGACAAGGAGGGAATACTGAATGAAACGTACTTTTCAACCTAATAATCTCAGAAGAAAAAGAACTCATGGCTTTAGAGAAAGAATGAAAACTTTGGGCGGTCGTCAAGTTCTCAAAAGAAGACGTGCTAGAGGCAGAAAGAAAATATCTGCATAACATTATAAAATAGGCCGCGAAAGTGGCCTATTTTTTCCATGCGCGCAGGAGTGCATTTAATGCAAACAAATAGGTTTACCAAGAAAAGATTTGCTTTTAAGAAGATTAATAAATTAAAGTCAAAGAAAAGCTTTCAGTATGTCTATGGCAAGGGCGTGACCTTCGTGGATCCGTTGTCCGTTTTTTATATATTGTCCGGACAGGAGCAGGAGGTTAAGCTGGGCTTGGCGGTTGGTAAGAAGCTGGGCTGTGCCGTAGTGCGTAACAGAATTAAAAGAATGATGCGCGAGGTCTTTCGTATGCATCAGGCTGAGCTCAAGGGGGGCTATCATATCGTTTGGGTGGCTCGGAGAAAATTGACCAGAGCCGATTATAAGACCTTTGAGCGAGCTTTTTTAAGATTGGCAAAGCGTGCGGCTTTGCTACGGGAATAGGAAATTTTCATGAGCAGGCTACTTATTTTATGTATAAGATTTTATCAGCTCTTTATTTCGCCGCTTTTTCCGCCGACCTGTAGGTTTTATCCGACCTGCTCGGCTTACGCGATCGAGGCGATACAGAAAAGAGGGCCTGTGCGGGGATCGTATTTGGCGATAAAAAGAATTTGTAGATGTCATCCCTTTAATCCGGGAGGGTATGATCCCATTCCTTAAATTTCAGTAAATAACACTTTTATAAATAAGGAGTGATAAATTGGATTTTCTCAGCAGCATTGTACAAGAGGTAATTACGATTATTTATAGTTTTCTTCATGGTGTGGGCTTAGCCAACTATGGCGTAGCGATCATTATTATGACTATTTTGGTGAAGCTGGTGCTTTATCCGCTGACGAAAAAGCAGATTCAGTCCACCAAGGCGATGATGGAGATCCAGCCGAAGATGAAGGCTATTCAGGAAAAATATAAGGATGACAAGCAGCGCTTGAATATGGAGCTGGCTAATCTTTACAAGAGCGAGGGCGTGAATCCCTTGGCCGGCTGTCTGCCGTTGATCATACAGATGCCTATTATGATCGGTATTTTTTACGGTATCCGCGATTTTCAGTATGAGGGTTCCGCGTCCTTTTTGTGGATGGAGAGCATTTCCAATCCGGATCCGGTTTATATTCTGCCGATTTTGTCCGCGTTGACGACCTTCATTTCCTCGAAGCAGACCATGCCTGACACTGGTAATCCGCAAAATAAGTTGATGACCTATTTTATGCCTTTGTTTATCGGTTATATCAGCTTGAGCTTCCCCGCTGGTCTGGTTCTGTATTGGGTAGTGATGAACGTTATGCAGATCGGTCAGCAATATATGATGAATAAGGAAACTGCTAAGTAGTATGTGAGGAGTGAGACGGATGGCTTTTGTAGAAAAAATGGGTAAGAGTGTTGAGGAAGCGGTCGCCGAAGCCTTGAAGGCTTTGAATATCACCGCCGATCAAGCGGAAATTGAGGTTTTACAAGAGGGTAAAAAGGGCTTCTTGGGCTTTTTCGGTAGCAAGGATGCCAAGGTACGCGTTACCGTGAAGGAAAATGTACAGGCTGCTGCGGAGGAAGCTCTGGTCCTGGAAAAGACCGTCGGTCAGGCTACCGCCGAGGCTGTACAGGCAGTGAAGGAGGCAGCGGGCTTGGCTGCCAGCGCCGTAGCTAAGAAGGCTGACGAGATTAAGGAGCAGGCCGGCGAGGCAGCGGAGGAATTCGGTAAGAAGGCCAATGCCGCTAAGGATCAGGCTGTTGATTCCGCGATCTCTACCTTGGAAAATTTGCGCAGCGAAAGACACGAGAGATCCGATAGATACGAAAGAAGCGAACGTCCGCAGCGCGAGCCGCGTCGCTATGCCGTAAATGATGAAGCCGTACAGGCCGCAAGAGAGTTCTTGCAGAAGGTTTTCAATGCTATGAAGATTGATGTCGTAATGGAGAAATTCATCAGCAAGAACGATGGCAGTGTGACCTTCAGACTGCATGGTGACGACATGGGCATTTTGATCGGCAAGCACGGTCAAACCTTGGATAGCCTGCAATATTTGACTAATTTGGTTGCCAATAAGAACAGCTCCGAGCGTGTACGCGTGATTATCGATGTCGAGGATTATCGCGATCGTCGCATCGAAACCTTGACTCGTTTGGCTAATCGCTTGGCGGATAAGGTAAAACGCACCGGTGAGCGCGTGGCTTTGGAGCCGATGAATCCTCATGAACGGAAAATTATCCATATGGCCCTGCAGGGCGATCGCCGGGTTACGACTCTCAGCGAGGGCGATGATCCCTACCGTCATGTTGTAATTGAACTGAAAAGATAAAAGCTTTAACCCAGTAAAGGCATTTTACTGGGTTATTTTTCTATTATGTCAGGAAGGAGGGCTCAGATGGCCGAGGAAACTATCAGTGCTATTATTACGGCTTTGGGTGAGGGCGCGGTCGGTATCATTCGCTTGAGCGGCGAGCGGGCGCTGCCCATCGCGGAGAGCGTTTTTCAGGCGCATTCCGGTAGGAGCCTAGCGGAGTATGGTTCGCATAAAATGGTTTATGGCAGAATCTGCGACGAGGACGGCAGTATGCTGGACGAGGTGCTGTGTGTGTATATGCGCGCGCCCCATTCCTATACGGCGGAGGACGTGGTGGAGATTCAGTGTCATGGCGGTATTCAGCCGTTAAAAAGGATCCTCGCGCTGACCTATGCCAAGGGAGCGCGCCCTGCCGAGCCGGGCGAATTTACAAAGCGTGCTTTTTTGAACGGGCGCATAGATTTGACGCAGGCGGAGGCGGTAATGGACATCATTCGCTCCCGCAGTGAGGCTTCGCTGAAGCTGGCGGTGCGTCAGCAGCAGGGACAGCTGGCACAGGAGCTGCGCGGTTTGCGCGGCGCGCTAGTGGACGAGGTAGTGCATTTGGAGGCGGTGATCGATTATCCTGAGGAGGATATCGAGGACGTTACCTATGCCGAGGTACATAAGGTCTTGACAGGCTGCTGTGAGCGTATCGATGAGCTTTTGCTGCATGCGCACACGGGAAAGATTTTGCGCGAGGGCTTGCGTACGGCGATCGTCGGTCGTCCGAACGTGGGCAAATCGAGCCTGCTCAACGCACTGCTCAAGGAGGAAAGAGCGATCGTTTCGCAGTACGCGGGAACGACTAGGGACGTGATCGAGGAGCAGCTGCTTTTGGACGGTGTGCCCTTGGTTTTGGCGGATACGGCGGGAATTCGCCATACGGACGATTTTGTGGAAAAAATCGGCGTTGAGCGGAGCCGCAGACTGATGCGGGACGCGGAGCTGATCATTTGCGTGATCGACGGCAGCGAGGGGCTGACGGACGAGGACGAGGCGATCTTGCAGGCTGCCGTGGGCAAGCCCTGCGTTTTGATCGTCAATAAGAGCGATTTGGGCTTGACCGTCGATGTGGACGCGCTCAAGGAGCGCGTCGGCGCGGATAGAGTGATGCTACTTTCGGCGCGCACGCACAGCGGCGTGGACGAGCTGGGAAAATGGCTGAAGAATTACGTCTATGGCAGCGAGGGTACGCTGAGCGACGGTGCCTATATTCAAAATGCGCGTCAGGAGCGACTGCTGCGCGAGGCCGTGGCGGCGCTGAAGGACGCGGTGGGCGCGGCGGAGGCGATGCTTCCCTATGATTGCATCGAGATCGATGTACGTCGGGCGATCGCCCTGCTGGGTGAGATTACTGGCGATACGGTGCAGGACGAGATCATCAACGAGATTTTCTCTCGCTTCTGCATCGGTAAGTAGTTCCTAAAGAGAGTTTTTGAGAAAGAGATTGGTTATGAGTTATATTACGGATTCGTTTGACGTTATCGTCGTTGGTGCTGGTCATGCCGGCGTGGAGGCGGCCTTGGCCGCGGCGCGCTTGGGCGGTAAAACTCTGCTGGCGACGCTTTCCTTGGATAATGTGGCGCTGATGCCCTGCAACCCGTCGATCGGCGGACCGGCTAAGGGGCATTTGGTGCGTGAATTGGATGCCTTGGGCGGACAGATGGGCATTAGTGCTGATTTGGCGTGTATTCAAATGCGCCTGCTGAATACGGGTAAGGGCTATGCCGTACACGCTCTGCGCGGGCAGGAGGATAAGCCCTATTACCACACCCTAATGAAAAAAATCGTGGAGGAGCAGGAGCATTTGGAGCTGAAGCAGCTGATGATCGATAGGCTGCTGGTGGAAAACGGCGAGGTCGTGGGCGTGGAGGCCGAGACCGGTGAGGTTTTCGAGGCTAAATGCGTCATTCTCGCCACCGGTACCTATTTGCGCGGACACATAGTTTACGGTCAGGTGAATTATGAATGCGGACCGAACGGCTTGCGCAGCGCGCGGAAGCTTTCCGCCTCGCTTTTGGAGCATGGTGTGGAGCTGATGCGCTTTAAGACCGGTACGCCGGCGCGTATCGATGCTCGCAGTTTGGATTATTCCAAAATGGAGCCACAGTACGGCGATGAGGAGGTGCGCAATTTCTCCTTTATCAGCGACATTAAAACGAGGGAGCAGGTACCCTGCTATTTGACCTATACCAACGAGGCGACGCACAAGGTAATTCGTGATAATTTGCATTTATCGGGTATGTTCAACGGCATGATCGAGGGTGTCGGTCCGCGCTATTGCCCCTCCATCGAGGCGAAGATCGTGCGCTTTGCCGATAAGAGCAGGCATCAGCTGTTTATCGAGCCGGAGGGACGCAGCACGAACGAGATGTACGTGCAGGGCATGAGCTCCTCTCTCCCTGCGCACATTCAGCTGCAATTCATGCAGACCATTCCCGGACTGGAGCATTGTCGCATGATGCGTGCGGGCTACGCGATCGATTACGATTGTCTGAATCCCTTGCAGCTCAAGGCCTCGCTGGAGCATAAGGCGATTGGCGGCCTGTTTAGCGCCGGTCAGTCCAATGGCACGAGCGGCTATGAGGAGGCGGCGGCGCAGGGACTGATGGCGGGCATTAACGCCATGATGAAGATTCAGGGACGCGAGCCCTTGATCCTGCGTCGCGACGAGGCCTATTTGGGCGTGCTGATCGACGATTTGGTGACGAAGGGTACGAACGAGCCTTATAGAATGATGACCTCGCGCGCGGAGTATCGCTTGCTGCTACGTCAGGACAACGCGGATCTGCGCTTGACGGAAAAGGGACGGCAGGTTGGCTTGGTGGATGACGCGCGTTATGCGCGCTTTACCGCTAAGCGTACTGCCTTGGAGCGTGCGGTGAACGAGCTGGGCAAGCTGAACATCGCGCCGAACGAGGAGAATAACGCTAAGCTAGGCGCTATGGGCAGTGCGGCGATCCGCAGCGGTACGAATATGCTCGACCTTTTGCGGCGTAAGGAGATTACCTATGAAAAGCTGCGCGCGGCCTTCGAGTTGCCTGAGCTAGAGCCGCAGGTGGCGGAGCAGACGGAGATCTTCGCCAAGTACGAAGGCTATATCAATAAGCAGCGCCAAGAGGTGGAGCGCTTCATGAAGCTGGAAAACAAGCGCCTGCCTGACGATTTGGATTATCATGCGATCAAGGAGCTTTCGAGCGAGGCGGCGGAGAAGCTGACGCAGGTGCGGCCTGCTAATATCGGTCAGGCATCGCGTATTAGCGGCGTTTCTCCCGCCGACATTAGCGTGCTGATGATCGCTTTGGAGCTGAAGCGTAGAAGGGAGAAGGGAGAATGAGCTTTGCGGAGATTTTGGCGGCACGAGCCGCGGAAGCAGGCTTCACGCTGAGCGAGAGGCAGCTGGAGCAGTTCGCTAAGTATTATGAAGCCTTGGTGGAAACGAATAAGGTGATGAACTTGACCTCTATTACGGAGCCTGAGGAGGTCGCCGTGAAGCATATGGTGGACAGCCTGCTGGCCTTCGAGGCGGAGATGCGCGGTAAGACATTGGCGGACGTGGGCACGGGCGCGGGCTTTCCCGGCGTGCCGCTGAAGATTTATTGTCCTGAGCTGCGTGTGGTGCTGATTGATTCCTTGGGTAAGCGCTTGAGATTTTTGGAGCAGCTGATCGCGGAGCTGGGGCTGTGCGATATCCGCTGCGAGCATTTGCGCGCCGAGGACGCCGGCAGAGCTAAGGCGCATCGCGAACGCTACGATTATGTTACGGCACGCGCCGTGGCGCGTTTGAGCGTGCTTGCGGAGTACTGCCTGCCCTTGGTGAAAAAGGGCGGTCGCTTCATCGCGCTCAAGGGCAGCAAATATAATGAGGAAATTACCGAGGGTACGGAGGCCGTAAGGCTGCTTGGCGGAAAAATTATTAGTGCCGAGCCGGTAAAATTGCCCGGACTTGACGACGGACGTGCTATAATAAGAATAAGCAAGACGAAAAATACACCGGCGCAATATCCGCGCAAGGCAGGTACGCCGGAAAAGCAGCCCTTAGGCAGCAGATAGGGGGAAAAGAATGTTAGTTGATGATGGATTTTCCGTATTGGATGCTGATTGCGGTATTCTGGTAGAAAACAAGGCCGTTAACGAGGTGAAGGTGGTTAAGGTACCGATTAACCAAATTTTTCCGAATCCTTACCAGCCGCGTAAGACCTTTGACGACGAGGCTCTAACCGATTTAAAAAATTCCATTGCTCAGTACGGCGTATTGCAGCCGCTTTTGGTGGCACCGGCGGAGGACGGTCGCTATTTGCTGATAGCCGGCGAGCGTCGTCTGCGCGCGAGCAGAATGGCGGAGTTGACCGAGGTACCCGTTATTATCAGCGAATATACCTCGCAGCAGATCGCGGAGATCGCCCTAATCGAGAATTTACAGCGTGAGGATCTGCATTTTCTCGAGGAGGCGGAGGGCTATGAGCAGCTGATGGAGCAGTTCCACCTAACGCAGGAGGCTATGGCGGCGCGCGTCGGCAAGAAGCAGTCTACGATCGCCAATAAATTGCGCTTGCTACGTCTTTCCGGCGAGGTGCGTAAGCTTTTGGTCGACAACGGTCTGAGCGAGCGCCACGCGCGTGCCCTGCTGAAGCTGGAGGACGAGGCTACGCGGCTGGAGGTCGTGCGCTTCGTAATCGAGCATGGCTATAGCGTGCGCCAAACCGAGGAGTATATCGAAAAGCTTTTGAGCGATAAGCAGCAGCCTAAGCGTAAGCGTTTGCTGATCGTCAATGACGTGCGTATTTATTTGAACAGCATTAAGCAGGTCGTGGGCGCGATTAAGGATGTAGGCATTCCTGTTTCCATGGAGCAAAGTGTGGAGGGTGATGACGTGGTCGTAAGCCTGCGCATTCGCAATCAAAAGAAGCCCAAGGGTGGCAACAGCAAGCCCTTATTTTGAAAATATTGCCCGGGAAATAGGCGCAAGCTTAGCATGTGAACGGGAAATATGATACAATGTATGTTGAAAATTATAAGTAGGGGTGAAGCGAAGTGGTTAAGGTAATCGCAATGGCCAACCAAAAGGGCGGCGTGGGCAAAACGACGACGGCCGTTAATTTGGCGGCCTGCTTGGCGGCTTTAGGACGCAAGGTGCTTTTGATCGATAGTGATCCGCAGGGTAATGCCACCAGTGGCTTTGGCTTTGATAAACGTGATATAAAGCAATGTATTTATGATGCGATCATTGATGACGTTCCTATGCAGGACGTGATCAAGCATACCGCTTATGACGGCTTGGACATCGTTCCGGCGACGATCCAGCTGGCTGGCGCGGAGATCGAGCTGGTTTCCCTGATGAACAGGGAGGGGCGGCTGAAAAACTCCTTGGAGCGAGTAAAGCATAATTATGATTATGTGCTGATCGATTGCCCACCCTCGCTCGGCCTGCTGACGATCAACGGTCTGACGGCTGCCAGCAGCGTGCTCATTCCCATTCAATGCGAATTCTATGCCTTGGAGGGCGTGACCATGCTGATGAATACGATTCAGCTCGTGCAGCGCAATTTGAATCCGGCGCTGAAGCTGGAGGGCGTGCTGATGACGATGTTCGATAGCCGCGTCAATTTGGCGCAGGAGGTCGTCGGCGAGGTGCAAAAATACTTCAAGGCGAAGATGTATCAAACGATTATTCCGCGTAATGTGCGCTTGAGCGAGGCTCCTAGCCACGGGCAGCCGGTCATCGATTACGATCCCAAGTCCAAGGGCGCGCAGGTGTATATGGAGTTGGCGAAAGAGGTATTGGAAGATGAGTAAAAAGGGTAGTCTGGGCAAGGGATTAGGCGCGATCTTCGGCGAAAATCCGAACCCTGTGGCGGAGCCGCTTGTCGAGGCAAAGGGCGCCGGCGAGCCTACGGAGCTCGAGGTTAAGCAGATCAAGGCGAATCCCTTTCAGCCGCGGCGCGTGTTCGATGTCGAAAGGCTACAGGAGCTTGCCGCCTCGATTAAGGAATACGGCGTGGTGCAGCCCTTGATCGTGCGTAAAAAGGGCAAGGGCTATGAGCTGGTGGCAGGTGAGCGGCGTTTGCGCGCGGCGGTGCAGGCGGGGCTTATGACCGTGCCCGTCATCGTTAAGGATTATGACGATACCAAGATGATGGAGCTGGCGTTGGTGGAGAATATTCAGCGTCATGACTTAAACCCGATCGAGGAGGCGCTCGGTCTGCGTCGTTTGATGAGCGAGTGCTCGCTGACGCAGGAGCAGGTGGCGGAGAAGGTCGGGCGCAGTCGCGTCGCCGTTACGAATATCCTGCGCCTGCTGAATTTGCCGCAGCAGATTCAGGAATATTTAATCAATGGCGCGTTGAACATGGGACAGGCTAAGCAGCTTTTGGCGTTGCCCAAGGAGGAGCAGCAGCTGGAGATCGCCCGAGCCATTATGGAGGGCGGCTGGAGCTCGCGCATGACGGAGCAGGTGGTGCGTCTGCTGAAGGAGGGCAAGCAGCTCAAGGTGGTACGCGAGCTGGTGGAGGAAAAAGCGCCTCAGCCCAAGGAGAAAAGAGCGAAGCGCGTTCCCTCTGGCAACGATATCTTCTGTCATGATTTCGAGCTGCGTCTGGTGGAGCTTTTGGGAACGAAGGTGAAGGTGCAGCCCAAGCCCGAGGAGGATGGTCGTCAGGGCGGCACGATCCAGATAGAGTATTATTCGGCGGAGGATTTGGAGCGCATTTACGAGGTGCTCCAGCAGGGGCACGAAAACGAGCTGCCGACCATGCAGGAGCCGAGGCGTCTGCATGTTTAAGAATGCTTGACGCGAGATCTTATAAAAATATTTATCGAGGGGTAGGCCTAGTTGGAAGAAATAAACATAGCTTTAAGTAATAATTTGGCGGCGATCCTAGCTGTTTTAGTACTGCTGCTTATCGTGCTGCTGGCGCTTTTGGCGAGCACGCGCGCTAAGCTGCGGAGCCTGCAAGAGAAATACGATTTTTTTACGCGGGGTGAGGAGGTCAATATCGACACCGTTTTGACGCAGTCCCTGCGGGAGCAGCAGGCGACTAAGGCGGAGCTGAAGCAGCTGCAAGGGGAGCACGCCGCGCTGGCTGAGCAGGTGCAGGGCTGCTTGCAGAACGTCAAGCTGATCCGCTATGACGCGTTTGACGCGATGGGTGGCGAAATGAGCTATTCGCTGCTTTTGACGGACGCGCGCAAGAACGGTGTGCTTTTGACCAGCATCTATGGTCGGGAGGAAAGCCGTAGCTATGCCAAGGATATTAAGGACGGTAAGTCGGGCTATCCCTTGGCGGAGGAGGAGCAGAAGCTGCTCTAATCATATATGAAAAGAAAAACGCTATGCTTTGGTCGTAAAGACGTAAGCATAGCGTTTGTTTTTGTAGCGTTAAGCGCCCTCGAATAGGCGGAGTAGGATGAACATGCTCTCCGCGAAGGTGAGGCTGCGTAGCCAGGAGGCAGGATAGAGGAAGCCGTTTTTATCCTCGGTATAGGCGCCGCTGATCTTCAAATGCACGGCACAGCTTTCCAGAGCGGCGATAATTAGCAGGAGCACGCCCTGCGTCCAGGTCGCGTCGTGCAGCATGAGCCACATGGAGTAGAAAAGATAGAGAATATCGCTGAAGAAGTAGGCGACGAGCAGGGCGACGCTGCCCTCGATAACCAGTACGGATTTCGCCTCCGGGTGCTTGCGCCTTTCCTCCATAAATTTGGTGAAGCCTTGCAGAATAAAGTAAATGCGTGCCGAGTGAATGAAGTGTAGCATACGCATACAGATGAAAAATAATGCTAAAAAGTTCATGATAACCTCGCTAAATAAACATAGTTAATTATACACTATTTCCTTTGTCACTGGCAAACGTGGACAAAATGGGACAAATCCACGTGACGAGGACAAAATTACGGAAATATACTATCTCAAAAATAGGATGGTAAAAAATGTAACAGTTTTTCGAGGTTGGTAACAAGTATACATAAAACATGAAAAAATTCGTTGACAAAGGTGTAGCATATGTCTATAATGAGTAGCATAAGTTATTGGCAATGGGTTCGTTTGTGAAAAATCAATAACAGTTATATCTGCTTTAGGGAAAAAGAAAAAGGAGTAATAAGAATGAGAAAATGGCAGAAATTAGCTACGGCGGCTATGGCGGCGATGATGTGCGTGGCTATGCTGACAGGCTGCGGCGGCGAAAAGAAGGCTGCCGACAGTGGCGACACTATTAAAATCGGCGCGTCCTTCGAATTGACGGGTAACGTCGCCAACTATGGTAAATCCACCCTGTCCGGTCTGAAGATGGCCGTTGACGAGATCAATAAGACCGGTATTAACGGTAAGAAGCTCGTTTTGGTTGAGAGCGATAACAAATCCGAGCCTTCCGAATCCGGTAACTCCATTACTAAATTGGTAACGCAGGATAAGGTCGTAGCCATCGTCGGTCCCGCGACCAGCGGCTGCGTGGTGGCAGGCTCGCCGATCACGGCAGGTAATAAGATTCCGCATATCGCGCCGGCGGCTACCGCTCCCGGCATCACCGTGGAAAACGGCAAGACGAAGGAATACATGTTCCGTGCCTGCTTCATCGATCCCTTCCAAGGTCAGGTTATGGCGGAGTTCGCCGATAAGACCTTGAAGGTAAAGAAGGTCGCTATCCTCTTTGATTCGTCCAGCGATTATTCCAAGGGCTTAGCAGAGGTATTCCAAAAGACCTTGGAGGGCAAGGGCGGCAAGATTTTGGCTAAGGAAGCCTTCCTTTCCAAGGATTTGGACTTTAAGGCGGCGTTGACCAAGCTGAAGGCAAGCAATCCGGAGGCGATTTACGTTCCCGGCTATTATGAAGAGGTTTCTAAGATCATCAAGCAGGCAAGAGAGATCGGTATCAACGTTCCTCTGCTGGGCTGCGACGGCTGGGAAAGCCCGAAGCTGGCAGAGATCGCTGGCAAGGACGCTTTAAACGGCTGCTACTATGTAAGCGCCTTCTCCGCGCAGGATAAGGATCCTTCCGTGCAGAAATTCATCGCCGAATATAAGGCTAAATACCAAAAGGATCCCGATATCTTCGCTATGCAGGGCTATAACGCAGGTTTGGTACTTGCCGACGCTATCAAGCGCGCAGGCACCACCGATGGCACGAAGCTGGCTAAGGCTATCGCCGAAACCAAGGATCTGCCGATCGCCAGCGGTAAGCTGACCTTCGACGCAAGCCATAACCCAGTTATGCCGGCGCTGATTATCAGCATGGAGGGCGGCGTCGCCAGCCTGAAGGAAAAGATCAGTCTGTAATATAAGACTGAAATGCGAAATTAGTAAAGCTCAATAATAAGGCCTTTCGTAGGTTTGTGTAATTGTTTTTTAAGGGCGGGACGTTTGTAGTAAGCGTCCCAACCCTAAAATATATTATATTTTTTATTTCTGAGGGGGAATAAACCATGAAAAGACTAACTAAATTATTGTCCATTTTTGCCGCAGGCTCTCTGTTTATGGGTGCCTTGGCAGGCTGTGGCGGCGGCTCCAAGGATGCCGGCGGTAAGGATACCATTAAATTGGGTGGCGTACTGGAAATGACCGGTGGCAGTGCATCCTTCGGTATCTCTTCCAAAAACGGTATTGACCTGGCACTGAAAAAAATTAATGAAAAAGGCGTGCTGGGCGGCAAAAAGCTTTCTTTGGTAGTTGCCGACTGTAAATCCGAGGCCTCCGAAGCTACCAATGGTATGCAAAAGGTAATCAGCCAGGATAAGGTAGTAGCGGTAATCGGACCTAACCTGTCCTCCGCGTTCATCGCTTCTAGCTCCATCGGCAATGCCTCCAAGGTTCCGGCAATCACTCCGATGGGTACTAACCCGGACGTAACCGTTGATCCGAAATCTGGCAAGACCAGAGATTACAGCTTCCGTGCTTGCTTCATTGATCCGTTCCAGGGTACCGTAATGGCTAAATTCGCTAGCGAGGTACAGGGCTTCAAGAAGGCTGCCATCATCATTGATAACAGCAGCGACTATTCCAAGGGCCTGGCTAAGTTCTTCAAAGAGAACTTTGAAAAGAATGGCGGCGCTATCGTTTCCGAAGAAGCTTATCTGCAAAAGGATACTGATTTCAAATCCACTTTGACCAAAATTAAAGCAACCAATCCTGACTTCATCTACATTCCTGGCTACTATCAAGAGGTTGGTCTGTTGATTAAACAAGCTCGTGAGCTTGGCATTAACGTTCCTATCGCTGGTGGCGATGGTTGGGATAGCGCTAAGCTGCCTGAAATCGCAGGCAAGGAAGCTCTGAACAATACTTTCTTCTCCAGCCTGTATTCTCCTGATGACGCTTCTCAGCTGAACAAGGATTTCGTTGCCGAATATCAAAAAGCATATAACGCTAAACCCGATGTATTCGCTGCTCTGGCTTATGACGCTACCTTGGTAATCGCTAAGTCCATTGAAGACGCTAAATCCGCGGATCCCGCTAAGATTGCGGCAGCTATGGCTAAGATCTCCGGCTTCCAGGGCGTATCTGGCGAGTTGACCTTCGACGCTCAGCATAACCCGATCAAGAGCGCTATCATCATTGAACACAAAGATGGTAAGCAAACCTTCAAGACCAAGATTAATCCTAGCAAATAAGCCTTAGGAAGCTCTTAAGTTTGTTACATCAATTCAACGAGGCTGTTGTTTTGTGAAAGCGACAGCCTCGTTTTCTCTAAAAAATCCGCTTTGACGATGAAATTTTTAAAATCCCTAGGGAGGTAAATTATGGAGACATTTTTGCATCAGTTTTTTCAACAGCTGATCAATGGTATATCTCTGGGTAGTATCTACGCGTTGATTGCCTTGGGCTATACTATGATATACGGCATCATCAAGCTGATAAATTTTGCTCATGGCGATATTTATATGCTTGGTGCTTACTTTGGCTTTTTTGCCACCACTCAATTGGGACTGCCGTTCATTCCGGCTATTATCTTTGCTATGGCGGGCGCCGCTATCGCCGGTATTATTATCGAGCGTATCGCTTATCGCCCCATGCGTAACGCGCCGCGTATCGCCATTTTGATTACGGCGATCGGCGTATCCTTCTTCCTTGAGTACAGCATGATTCTTTTGGTTTCGCCGCAGCCGCGTACTTTCCCGGCGGTGTTCCAGGCTACCGTTTATAATTTCGGTCCCTTGGTTGCGAACAGCCAACAGCTTGTTATTTTGCTCAGCTCCATCATCCTGATGGCGGTCTTGACCTACATCGTTAATAAGACGAAAGCAGGCAAGGCTATGCGTGCCGTGTCCTTCGACGCTGATGCCGCTAAGCTTATGGGCATTAACATTGACCGTGTAATTTCCACCACCTTCGCCTTGGGCAGTGCCTTGGCAGCAGCCGGCGGCGTTCTGGTAGGTGTGTATTATAACTCTATCGATCCTCTGATGGGCATGATGCCGGGCCTGAAGGCCTTCGTTGCCGCGGTATTGGGCGGTATCGGCATTATCCCCGGCGCGATGATTGGCGGTTTGATTTTGGGCGTAGTCGAGGCTATGGTGAGCGGCTTCCTTTCCTCCACCTTCCGTGACGCTGCCGCCTTCGGTATTTTGATTTTGATCCTGCTGTATAAGCCCTCCGGCTTGTTAGGCAAGAAGATGCGTGAGAAAGTTTGAGGTGCTTGCTATGAATCCTGTGAAAAAGTTCGACTTAAAAGCAGCTGCGGCAGGCGTTGTCATCTTCGCGATTTTGCAAGGTCTTTTGTTCGCAGACATTATCGGTCCCTTCTGGGAGCTGAATTTGGTTTTGATTTGCGTTAATATCATTTTGGCGGTCAGCCTGAATTTGATTAATGGCTATACCGGTCAGTTTTCCATCGGTCATGCCGGCTTTATGGCGGTTGGTGCCTATTCTAGCGCCATTATGACGGTTAAGCTGGGCTTGCCCTTCGAGGTAGGTCTGATCGTGGCAACCGTTGCGGCAGGCATTCTCGGCTTCCTCATCGGCTTGCCGACGCTGCGCTTGGACGGCGATTATTTGGCGATCGCTACCCTTGGCTTGGGCGAGATCATCCGTATCTGCATTCTCAATATCGACTATGTGGGCGGCGCTTCCGGTCTGATGGGCATTCCTCGTATGACGAGCTTCGCTTATGCCTTTTGGCTGATGATGGCGATCATCTTCTTCATTAAGAATTTCAAGAACTCCGCTCATGGTCGCTGCTGCTTGGCTATTCGTGAGAATGAGATCGCTGCTGATACCATGGGCATCAACACAACGAAGTATAAGGTTATGGCGTTCACCATGGGTGCTGCCTTCGCAGGTACCGCAGGCGCGTTGTTCAGCCACTACTTCTTCCTAGCGCATCCCGCGTCCTTCACCTTTATGCGTTCCTTCGATATTCTGACCATGGTCGTATTGGGCGGCTTGGGCTCCATGACCGGCGCGATCACTGGCGCAACCCTGCTGACCTTCATTTCCGCGTACCTGTCGGATTATCCTGAATGGCGTATGGTTATTTATTCCATTACGATGATTGTATTGATGCTGCGTCGTCCTCAAGGCCTGTTCGGCAGCGAGGAGCTGAGCCGCAAGATGTTTAGATTTGGAGGTAAGGGCAATGGCAGAGCTGCTGAAGGTAGATAATGTATCCATGATTTTCGGCGGTTTGCGCGCCGTATCCAATTTGTCCATGCATATTGATGAGGGCGAGCTGATCGGTCTGATTGGACCGAACGGCGCGGGCAAAACGACCGCTTTCAATATGATTACCGGCGTATATACGCCGAGCGAGGGTGAGATCTTCTTTAACGGCACCAAGAGCAGCGGCAAGAAATCCTATCAGGTAACGCAGCTGGGCATGGCGCGTACCTTCCAGAATATCCGCCTCTTTTCCGAGCTGAGCGTTATCGATAACGTAAAGATTGCTTATAATATGCACGTCACCTATAATTTGGTGGACGCGATCATCCGCGACAAGAAATATCTTGACGAGGAGGAGTATATCACGCAAAAGGCCATGGAGCTGCTCAAGATCTTCCACTTGGAGGGTGAGGCCAATGAAATGGCTAAGAACCTGCCCTATGGCAAGCAGCGCCGTTTGGAAATCGCGCGTGCCTTGGCGACGGAGCCGAAGCTTCTGCTTTTGGATGAGCCTGCCGCAGGCATGAACCCGCAGGAAACGCACGAGCTGATGGAAATGATCCGCTGGATCAGGGAGAAATTTAATCTGTCCATTCTGTTGATCGAGCATGATATGGGCTTGGTTATGGGTGTTTGCGAGCGCATTTACGTTTTGGAGTACGGCATGAAGATCGCCGAGGGTACTCCCGATGAGATTAAGAATAATAAGCGAGTTATTGAAGCATATCTGGGCGAGGAGGTAATCAACTGATGCTGAGAGTTGAAGATATCAATGTCTATTACGGCGCGATCCACGCTATCAAGGGCATTAGCCTGGATGTTCCCGATGGTGAGATTGTAGCGCTGATCGGCTCCAATGGTGCCGGTAAATCCACCACGCTGCGCACCATCTCCGGCTTGATGAAGCCGAAAACCGGTAAGATTATTTACGAGGGACAGGATATTTCTGGCGTTCCCGCGCACAAGATCGTCGGTATGGGTCTGTGTCAGGTTCCCGAAGGCCGTCACGTTTTCGCGAATATGACGGTACTGGAGAATTTGGAGCTGGGCGCGTATTTGCGCAAGGATAAGGAAGGCATCGCCAAGGATATGGCGGACGTGTTCGAGAAATTTCCTCGCTTGCTGGAGCGCAAGGAGCAGATCGCCGGCACGCTGTCAGGCGGCGAGCAGCAGATGCTGGCCATGGGACGCGCACTGATGAGTCGTCCGAAGCTGCTGCTTTTGGACGAGCCCTCCATGGGCTTGGCTCCCTTGCTTGTTAAGGAAATTTTTAATATAATAAAAGAAATAAATGCTAGCGGAACGACGATTCTGCTGGTAGAGCAGAACGCAAACATGGCGCTGTCCATCGCGGATAAGGCCTATGTTTTGGAAACTGGACGCATTACCCTGAGCGGTACGGCGCAGGAGCTGGCAAGCAGCGAGGCTGTACGCAAGGCTTATTTGGGCGGTTGATCGGAGGAGGTCACATTATGCTAGTAAGAGACTTTATGACGACGGATGTCGTAACTGTACGTGAGGATCAATCCATGTTGGAAGCACGCGAGATTTTGCGTGGCAAGAATCTGATCAGCTTGCCCGTCGTTGACGATATTAAGCGTGTGCGCGGCATTATTACCGTGGATGACATCGGTAAGGCTTCGCCCAGCGATTCCTCGACCTTGTCCCGCTATGAGGCTAATTACCTTTTGGGACGCTTGAAGGTGAAAGATGTTATGGGACGTAACGTGGTTACCGTGGAGGAGGACGACACGATCGAGTATGTCGCCTATCATCTGCATAAGAACCGTGTTAACGCCTTGCCCGTGCTGAGCAAGGAGGGTAAGCTTTGCGGCATTATCAGCCGTAGCGATATGTTCCGCTCCTTCGTAGAGATCATGGGCGTAAACCGCGCCTGCACCCGCTTCACGGTCGAAGCGCCGGATAAGGTCGGCGTGGCAGCGGAAATCACCAATATCATGAAGGACGACGGGATCAATATCATCTCCCTGTTCGTGCGTCAGGATAATAACGGCAAGGCGGAGATCACCGTTCGCTGCAATTTGAATAATAACGGCTTGGATATCATCGAGCATATTCGCGAGGCAGGCTACGAGGTCAGCGATATCATGACCTTGGACGGTTTGGAATAATGCTGTCCGCGTCCTCGGTACACGTCGGTGACGTTGTAAAAATGAAGAAGGCTCATCCCTGTGGCAGCGCGGAGTGGGAGATTACGCGCGTGGGCATGGACTTCGGGATGAAGTGCTGCGGCTGTGGACATTTCGTGATGCTGGCGCGGGGCAAATTCGAAAAGGCGGCGAAGGCAGTCGTGAGGGCTGCGGAGCAGCCCGTGTAGAAAAGCTTGTCTTCGGTGGCACATGGGTGCTGTAATTGCATAAAAGCTATAAGGAGCGATCCTCTAGCATCGTATTGATGCTTGGGGGTCGCT
>CAYZOZ010000017.1:7525-29884 GCA_964480295.1 uncultured Phascolarctobacterium sp. | reverse complement strand
CGATAAAGCCCATGCCCAGAGCGCGCGTAAGATTCGGACGCGTCAGATTGATAACAATGGAATACATCGCGATCGTCCAGTTAGGCGTTACGCCGCCCACGTTAGGACTAACCGTATGCAAAATAATACCGATAGCGTAGAGCATGGCGGTAATGGCCACCCAGCGGTAGCCGTCCTGCAATGGCTCGACCTCTATCAATGAGGGAACAGGCTTATGCTTCTCATTCATACTATAACCTTCCTTTTCACAGCCTTAAACACGCATAAGGCTAAAGATATTCTAATTATACTATAAATCCACGTCTTTGTATCGCCAAAACGCAAAAAGAAACGCTCTATTTTCATAGAGCGTCCATTAGCCTCGCTAATTAAGCAAGGAAGGCGTTATATTTTGTTATGAAAGCAGCTGTATTCGCCCGTATGGCAGGCAGGACCGCTCAGCTCCGCACGCACGAGCAGCGCGTCGCCATCGCAGTCGTAATACAGCTCCCTAACCTTTTGCAAATTGCCGCTGGTCGCGCCCTTGTTCCACAGCTCCTGACGGCTGCGACTCCAAAACCAGGTATAGCCGGTCTTGACGGTCAGCTTCAGGGATTCGGCATTCATATACGCCAGCATGACGACAGCGTTGGTCGCCACGTCCTGCACCACCGCGGGCACCAGTCCCTGCGCGTCAAATTTTATTTTTTGCAGCTCCAAAGCCATTATAAACGCACCTCGATTCCGCGAGCACGCAGATATTCCTTCACCTGACGAATGGTGAACGTCTTGTAATGGAACACGGAAGCCGCCAGCACAGCGTCGGCACCGCCCTCGGCGAGCACCTCGTAGAAATCCTCCAGCTTGCCCGCGCCGCCGCTGGCGATCACGGGAACGTTTACCGCACTGCTCACGGCCTTCGTCAGCGGAATATCATAGCCGTTCTTCGTACCGTCGGCATCCATGCTGGTGAGCAGGATCTCGCCCGCGCCCAGCTCCACGCCGCGCTTAGCCCATTCCACCGCGTCGATGCCCGTCGGCTTGCGTCCGCCCTGCACGTAAACCTCCCATTTGTTCTCACCAGTGCGTCGCGCGTCGATAGCCAGCACGATGCACTGGCTGCCGAACATGCGCGCTCCGTCGGCGATCAGCTGCGGATTTTTCACTGCCGCGCTATTCAGCGAGGTCTTGTCGGCACCGGCGAGCAGCGCGTTGCGGATGTCCTCCACCGTGCTGATACCGCCACCCACCGTCAGCGGCATAAAGACCTGCGCCGCCGTTTTGCGGATCACGTCCAGCATCGCCTTGCGCTCCTCGAAGGAAGCCGTAATATCAAGAAAAACCAGCTCGTCCGCGCCCTCCAGATCGTAGGCAGCGGCACGCTCCACAGGATCGCCCGCGTCGCGCAGACCGACGAAATTCGTGCCCTTCACCACGCGACCTTCCTTCACGTCCAAGCAGGGAATAATTCTCTTAGTCAGCATTTAAGCCCTCCTTCGCGAGGCGCAGCGCTTCCTTGAGCTCCACCGCGCCGGTATAGATCGCCTTGCCGATGATGCAGCCGCAAACGCCATCCGCCTCCACCGCCTTCACGCGGCGAATATCCTCCAGGGATGCCACGCCGCCACTGGCGATCACGGGAACGCCGCAGGCACGCGCCAACGCCGCCGTCGCCTCCACGTTCACGCCGCTCAGCATACCGTCACGGCTGATGTCGGTATAAATGATCTTGTCCACGCCGTACTGCGCCATGCGCTTAGCCAGCTCGCCCGCGCTCACGCCGCTGCCCTGACCCCAGCCCTCGATCGCCACGTCGCCGTTCTTAGCGTCGATGCCGACGGCGATCTGTCCAGGATAGCTGCGGCAAGCCTCCTCGACCAGCTGCGGATTCTTCACCGCCGCACTGCCAAGAATCACACGACTCACGCCCAAGTCCAAAAGCCTTTCGATAGCCTGCATATTGCGGATACCGCCGCCAAGCTGCACGGGAATACTCACACTCTTGAGGATGCGCTCGATCACGGGGATATTCCTTCCCTCGCCCGCCAGCGCACCGTCCAAGTCGACGAGATGCAGATACTCCGCTCCCGCCGCCGCCCATTTCAGCGCCATTTCCGCAGGATCGTCGGCGAAAACCGTTTCCGCGTCGAAGCGTCCCTCCGTCAGACGCACACAGCGTCCGCCACGTATATCAATAGCCGGATAAATAATCATCTTTGCCACTCCTTAAACGCGCGCAAAAGCTCCATGCCCGCACGACTTGATTTTTCCGGATGGAACTGGAACGCCTGCACGTTGCCGCGCCCCACCGAGGCTGTGACCTCCATGCCATAATCGCACACGGAGGTTATGATGCTCCCGTCCTCCGGCTCGCAATGAAAGCTATGCACGAAGTAAACGTATTCGCCCTCCGCCTTGCTCAGCAGGGGGGACGGGCTGCGCAGAGCCAAACGATTCCAGCCCATATGGGGGATCTTATAATCGGTACGCAGATATCTTACCTGCCCCTTGAAGAAGCCCAAGCCCTCCACGCCGGGAGTCTCCTCGCTACCCTCGAACAGCACCTGCATTCCCAAACAGATGCCAAGAAAGGGCTTATCGCCGTGCAGCGCGTCCATGATCACGGGGATCAGTCCCGAACGGCGCAAATTCGCCATACAGTCGCCAAAAGCGCCCACGCCTGGCAGGATAAGCTTCTCGGCAGCGGCGATGACCTTAGCGTCGCTCGTCACCACGGGCTCGCCCCCGACCGCGGCGATCGCGTTGCACACGCTGTAAAGATTGCCCATACCGTAATCTATAATCGTTATTTTTTCACTCACTTATCTATCTCCTCACTCACAGGCTGCCCTTGCTGGACATCACGCCATGCACGCGCGCGTCCATAGCCACCGCCTCCGCCAAAGCTCTGGCGAAGCCCTTGAAGATTGCCTCGATGATATGATGCGTATTTTTGCCGTAAAGCACGCGGATATGCAGCGTCAGTCCCGCGTTCATGGCGACGGCGCGGAAGAACTCCTCCGTCATCTCCGCATCGTAAATACCCAGCTGTACCTTGGGAATCTCGCCCTCGAATACGAGGTAGGGACGACCGCTGAAGTCAAGACACACCTGCACCAGCGCCTCATCCATGGGCAAAAAGCAGTTGCCGTAGCGATGGATGCCGGTCTTAGCGCCCACCGCCTCCTTCAACGCCTGTCCCAGCACTATGCCGCAGTCCTCCACCGTATGGTGGCTGTCCACATCCAAATCGCCGCTCGCGTCAACCACGAGATCGCTGAAGCTATGCTTGGCAAGCAGCGTCAGCATATGATCAAAAAAACCGATGCCGGTATTGATCTCGCATACGCCGCTGCCGTCAAGGCTCCATTCGACATTCACACGGGTTTCCAGAGTTTTACGTTCAACGCTACCGCTTCTCATGCTTTACCTCCCCGCGCCTCCATGCACAGCTCGGTCAGCTTGGCAAGGATGCGCTTATTCTCCTCCGGCAGTCCGACGCTGATGCGCAGCGCGCCCGTCAGCACGGGATGTCCGGTAAAATCACGTACCAAAATGCTGTTTTCCAGATAATATTTAAAGATCAGCTTACCGCTCGCCTGCTGCTCCGGCAAATTCTTGCCGTACTTAGCGTAGTAGACCTGCGCCAGCTGCTTAGCCAGCTCGCCCTCCGCCCGCAGCATGACGAAATTCGTCGCCGTCGGCCACACGCGGAAGCCCAGCTCCCTCATTCTGTTAGCCATCGCGTCACGCTCGGCGCGAATCGTTTTCAGGCGTTCCTTGTACAGCTCCTTATGCTCGTAGATAGCCTTGGCGACCATCAGCGTATAGGCATTCACATGGTAGGGCAGCAGCGCCTTGCCCAGCTGACGCGTGAGCATCCGCGCGCCCACCGCGTAGCCGCAGCGCATACCTGCCAAGCCATAGGCCTTGGAGAAGGTGCGGAACACCATGAAATTATTATATTTATTGAGCAGGCTCAAGGTAGAACCCGCCACCAGCCAAAGCTTGTTCAACGGTCGCAGGTCGTTCGGTGCTAGCTCCTTGCCGTCAGCGAACTCCATATACGCCTCGTCCATGATCACGGGGCAATCCACGTTGGCGATGATTTTTTCCATGCTTGCCAAGCTATTGTAATTACCCGTGGGATTATTGGGATTGCAAACGATCAACAGCGCCGGCTGCTCCTGCTTGCAGAACTCGATCACCGCGTCGGCATCCACGTAGCCGTCCGCGGTCAGCGGATAACGCACGGGAACGCTGTCGCTCAAATCGGCGTACTCGCCATACATGGAAAAGGAGGGCCAGGGTACGGCGATCTTCTTACCCGCACCGCCAAAGACGTAGCACGCCTTCTCCAAAAGCTCGCTGGAGCCGTTGCCGATCTTCACGCATTCGGAATCAACATCCAGCTCCTTAGCGATCACCTCGCAAAGGTTCTCCGCCTTAATCGGCGGATAGCGATTGAAGGGAAAGTCAGCGGTGCGTGCCGCCACATCGACCACGATCTCCGCGGGGACGGGATAATTGCTTTCGTTAGCGTTTACGATAATATCGGCGGCTATGCTTTCGACCTCGTATTCCTCCATAGCCTCGATGCTTTTACGAACGGAAAATTCACTCATGCCGCGCACCTCACTTTCCCACACGCTTGCGAATAGCGTTGGCGTGCGCTTGCAGCCCCTCCGCCTCCGCCAGCGTGATGATGTCGTCGGCAGCCTCGAAAAGCGCCGGAGCCGTATAGGCGATGATACTAGTTTTCTTCATGAAGGTTTCCACGTTCAGCACGGAATAGAACTTCGCCGTACCGCCCGTCGGCAGCACGTGATTCGGACCCGCGTAGTAATCGCCCAAGGGCTCGGGAGAATACTGTCCCAGGAAGATCGCGCCGGCGTTGCGAATATAGGGCATAACCTCGAAGGGAGCCTTGGTCATGATCTCCAAATGCTCGGGAGCGGAAAGATTCGCCATCTCGATCACGGTGTCCAAATCCTTCGCCAAAATGATCTTGCCCGCCTGCGCCAAGGACGTACCAGCGATTTCCCTGCGCGGCAGCTTAGCCAGCTGCACTTCGATCTCCTCCGCCACGGCGTTGGCGACACGCTCGCTGTCCGTTACCAAAATAGCGCACGCCAAGGGATCATGCTCCGCCTGACTCAAAAGATCGGCAGCCAAATATTCGGGATTAGCGCTGTCATCGGCGACGATCAGAATCTCGCTCGGACCTGCCAGCATATCAATATCAACATGTCCGATGACCGCCTTCTTAGCGAGGGTAACGAAAATATTGCCAGGGCCGGTGATTTTCTCCACCTTGGGCACTGTCGCGGTGCCGAAGGCCAGCGCGGCGATCGCCTGCGCGCCGCCCATTTTATAAATCTCGGTAACGCCGATCAGCTTCGCCGTTACCAAAACGTTGGCGTTGACCTTGCCGTCCTTGCCGGGGGGTACCGCCATAACGATGCGCGGTACGCCTGCGACCTTCGCTGGACAGGCATTCATCATCACGGAGGAGGGATAAGCCGCGGTGCCGCCGGGAACGTAAATGCCCACGGAATCGACAGGCGTAACCTTCTGTCCTAGCAAAGAGCCGTGCGGACGATTCGTCAGCCAGGTCTTAGGCATCTGCTCCTCATGGAATTTCATCACGTTAGCAATCGCGCGTGCCAGCGCCGCCTTTACCTCGGGCTTGCAGGCAGCCTCCGCCTCGGCGAATTCCTCCTCGGTAACTCGGATATTCTCCGGTGTCAGCTCCACTCTGTCTATCAGCTGCGTATAATAAAAAAGCTTGGCATCGCCCTCCTCGCGCACGTCGGCAACGATTTGCTCGACTACCTGCGCCGCGGTCATATGCCGACCGAACATCGCGTCCGTACCGGCTTGGATACGCGGGGAAAGCTCCACCTCGTCAAAAGCCTTTTTCTTCATCAAAGCGGCGATCTCCGTCGCGTTCATCTTTCTTGCATCAGTAACCTGCATTATTTTGCCTCCTCATTTAAAACAACTCTCAAATCCTCGACCAATTTATGTAGGCGAGCGAATTTCAGCTTAAAGCTTGCTCTATTGGCGATCAGGCGCGCCGTGGCGGTAAAAATGGAATCAACCTCCGCCAATTTGTTTTCCTTCAGCGTTCTGCCCGTTTCCACGATATCGACGATCATCTCGCTCAAGCCCACGATGGGCCCCAGCTCTATGGAGCCGTTAAGCTTGACGATCTCCGTTTGAATGCCCAGCCTGTTGAAATAGGCCTTAGCACAGTTAGGATACTTCGTCGCCACGCGTAAATGCGCGTAATCCGTCAAATGCTCGCGCCGCTTCGCCTCCGGCACCGCCATCATCAGGCGGCAGCGTCCGAAGCCGAGATCCAACAGCTCGACCACGTCCTTGTCCTGCTCCAAAAGCACGTCCTTGCCGATAATGCCGATATCGGCGGCGCCGTACTCAACATAGGTGGGCACGTCCACCGTCTTGGCGATGATAAAGCGCACCTTGGTTTCCTCATTGCTAATTACCAGCTTGCGCGAATCCTCGGTCACGTTCTCCGCGCTGTAGCCGACCTTTTCCAGCAAGCGCAGAGATTTATTGAACAGCTTGCCCTTCGGCAGGGCTATGGTAATATATTCGTCCATTAGCTAATCTTCCCCCACTTATTCCACATATACAAGACTGGAGCAGCAATACTCGCGCACGGCAGCCGCCGCCTCGCCCAGCTCCATAGCTCCGGTACACAGCTTCACGCTGCGCCCCTCGGCACGCAGCGCCGAGGTCTTAGCGATCGCCTCGGGCAGCTTGCCCTCGCTCCACGCCACCAGCACGTCCCAGGAGCGCTTACCCTGCACCTGACCGCTGCGCTCCAGCGCCAAAAGCACCCTGTCCACGCCCAAGGCAAAGCCAGTCGCCGGACAGTCAAGGCCGAAGCCACGCATCATCTTATCATAGCGTCCACCGCCTGCCACAGGATAACCGATCTCTGGCAAATAGACCTCGAAAAGCATTCCCGTGTAGTAATCGAGCGAGCGATACAGCCCCAAATCGAAGCGAACGAACGCCGCCGCGCCGTAGCTTTGCACCAGCTCGTAAATGCGGCGCAAATTACTCAGCGCCTGCAAGGCCTTAGCGTTGGTGAGTACGCCCTGCAAACGCTCTAGCAGCTCCGCGCCACCCTGCAAAAAGAGGAAATCAGCCAAAAGGCTCTTGATCTCGGGGCGAATGCCCTCCGCCGCATCCGCCATCTCCTGCATACCCACGGCATCGTGACGGCGCAGGCAGGCCTTCAGCTGCTTGAGCTGCGCCTCGTCAAAGCCCGCCTCCTCTGCCAAGCCGTTGATAAAATCGACGTGGCCAAGGCTAATCGCGAACTCCTGCACGCCTGCAGCCTGCAACGCCTGCGCCGCCAGCACAATCACCTCGGCATCGGCGGCAGCGCCGCTGGCTCCCAAAAGCTCCACGCCTGCCTGTTCGAACTCGCATTGACGACCTGCCTGAATCTCCTCGTAGCGATAAAGATTGGCGACGTAGCACAGACGCTTGATCTTCGCGCCGCCCTGCAAGCGAGTGGCGGTCAAGCGCGCGATCGGCGCCGTCATATCGTTACGCAGCACCAAAAGCTTATTATTGCGGTCAAAAAAGCGGAAATCGCTCTTCGTCCCCGTCTTAGCGAAGGTATCCATATATTCGAAGCTCGGCGTTTTTACCTCGTCGTAGCCCCATTTATCGAAAACATCGATAATGGCATTCTCCAAGCGGCGACGCGTTTTCATCTCGCCCGGCAGAATGTCCTTGGTTCCGTAGGGAACCTGATACACCTTATTCATCATCCTTTTCCTTCTCTCCTTTTAAAACATCCATTACGGAAATATAACCGTCGGCACCGTAAACTAGGCAGCGCTTAACGCGGGAAATAGTCGCCGTGCTGGCACCTGTTTTTTCGACGATGGCCTCGTAAATACAGCCCTCGTCCAACATTCTGGCAACCTCAAGCCGTTGTGCCATGGCCTTCAGCTCGCTTATCGTGCAAATATCCTCAAAAAATTTATAGCATTGCTCCTCATCCTTCAGGCTCAAAATAACCTTAAACAGCTGATCAACAAGATGATCGCGAATACTGGCACCCATGTTCTTCCTCCTTGTATACAATTTATCTTCAAAAAAGCAGAAAGCAAAAACAACTTGTAGCAATACTTTAATACTTTATCTAGTGAAAGTCAAGAAAAATTTTTAGATATTCCCCTAATCCGCTCTTTACAATAGCCTAGTAACCTGGTATAATTTCAGTAATTCCTAAGAAATCTGCTTCCGCCGACAAGCCCCTGCGGATCTCATTTCAAAAATTTAATAGATGTTTTTATTGACAATCTCTGCAAATGGATGTAAAATTAGTCCATTGAACTTGATAAAGAGGTTTCATCAAGAGTAGCCGAGGGACTGGCCCTATGAAGCTACGGCAACCACACTTAGGTGAACGGTGCCAATTCCAACGGAGTAATCCGGTAGATGAAGATATCCACGCGCAAGCAATATCCTTCACCGAACCGGTGAAGGATTTTTTTCATAGCGGAGTAAAGCTTCAAAAGATGAACCGACATAGGAAAGGATAAGAAACATGATAGATCTAGTTAATGTAGAGAAAACCTACTACAGCAAGGCCGGCGACATTCATGCTCTGCATCAGACCAATCTGCACATCAAGGCAGGCGAGATCTTCGGCATCATCGGTTTATCCGGTGCCGGCAAATCCACCCTCGTTCGCTGCATCAATATGCTCGAACGCCCGACGGCAGGTCAGGTATTCGTGGACGGCGACGAGCTGACCGCCATGAGCGATGCCCAGCTACGCAAAACGCGCCAAAGCATCGGCATGATCTTCCAGCATTTTAATCTGCTGACCAGCCGCACCGTTTACCAAAACATCGCCTTCCCCCTGGAGATTCAGGGCTTAGGCAAGGTGGAGATCGATAAGCGCGTACGCCCGCTTTTAGAGCTCGTCCAGCTGGAGGAGCGTGCGGACTACTATCCTAGCCAGCTCTCCGGCGGTCAAAAGCAGCGCGTCGGCATCGCCCGCGCCCTCGCCAGCAACCCGAAGGTGCTGCTCTGCGACGAGGCGACCTCCGCGCTCGATCCGCAAACGACCAAATCCATTTTGGCGCTTTTGCAGGACATCAACAAGAAGCTCAACCTGACGATCGTGCTGATCACCCACCAAATGGAGGTAGTCAAGGCGATCTGCGACCGTGTTGCCGTTATCGAAAACGGCGACATCATCGAGGAAGGCTCCATGGTCGACGTATTCACCAATCCGCAGCATCCCACCACCAAGGAATTCACCAAGAGCGTCATCAACGCCGAAATTCCCGATATGATTAAGAATATGCAGCTCACCGACAGCTATACCGAGGGCAGCAAGCTGATCGCACGCCTCTCCTTCATCGGTGACAGCGCTAGCGAGCCCATCGTTTCCGGCATGGTTAAGCGCTTCGCCGTCGATGTCAGCATCCTTTACGGCAATATCGACCAGCTGAAGGACGTTCCCTTCGGCACCCTGATCGTCGAAATCAGCGGCGACAAGGAGGGCGTGCAAAACGCGCTTGAATATCTGCATCAGCAAAATCTGAAAACGGAGGTAATCGGCTATGAATCCTGAGATGTTTGATCTTCTGCTAAAATCCTTTCTGGAGACATGCTACATGGTACTCGCCTCCACCGCCCTTTCCACCCTTATCGGTATTCCCCTGGGCGTGATTTTGACCGTCACCCGCAAGGATCATATCCTGCCTAATCAAGCGGTGAACACGTTCCTCGGCGCTATCGTCAACGCCACTCGTTCGACGCCGTTCATCATTCTCATGGTGGCGATCATCCCGCTGACGCGTTTAATCGTCGGCTCGTCCATCGGCACGACGGCGGCCATCGTTCCTCTAACCATTTCCGCGGCTCCGTTCATCGCCCGCATTATCGAATCCTCGCTGCTGGAGATTAACCCTGGCATCATCGAGGCGGCACAGGCCATGGGTGCCAGTCCCATGCAGATCATCACCAAGGTGCTCCTGCCCGAGTCCCTGCATTCCATCGTTTTGGGCATCACCCTCGCCATCATCAGCCTGATCGGCTACTCCGCTATGGCGGGCACGCTGGGCGGCGGCGGCTTGGGCGACCTGGCGATCCGCTACGGCTACCAACGCTTCCAAATGGACGTTATGCTGGCGACCGTCGTAGTTTTGATCATCATGGTACAGGCCATGCAGTCCTTGGGCGATTACGCGTCCAAGAAGCTGAACAAGAACAAGCTGTAATTCTCATAGGTAGTTTCTCGTAGTCCCAAGTTATTCCAAGTAACACGTTCGCACGGTAAGGATGCGTACATCCTCGACCTTGCTATAAATTTTTATTTAAAATATTGGGGAGGTTTTATGATGAACAAATTAACAAAAATTCTCGTCACTGTCGCACTCTGCGCTTTGACGATCATCGCGGCAGGCTGCGGTGATGACAAAAAGGACACTAAAAAGGCTGATACCAAAGCACCGATCAAAATCGGCGTAACCGCAGGTCCTCATGCCGAGATCATGGACAACGTTAAAAAGCTGGCCGACAAGGAAGGCTTAAAGATCGAAATCGTCGAATTCTCTGATTTCGTATCCCCGAACGTAGCCCTGAACCAAGGCGAGCTTTTCGCTAACAGCATGCAGCATGCCCCTTATCTGGCAGCAACCCTGAAAAAGGAGCCTAAATTCCAGCTGGTAGAAGTTTTCAAAACCGTAAACTTCCCGATGGCGATTTACTCCAACAAATTCAAAAAGGTTGAGGACATTCCTGCCGGCGCTACCATCGGTATTCCTAACGATCCCTCCAACGGCGCTCGCGCTCTGCTGGTACTGGCTGACAAGGGCTTCATCGAGGTTAAGGACAAGAACTCCGTAACCACCACCGTTGCCGACATCACCAAAAACCCGAAAAACTACAAGATCCGTGAGCTGGACGCGGCTTCCATTCCTAAAGCTCTGCCCGACCTCGATGTAGCAGTCATCAACGCTAACTACGCTTTGGTAGCTAAGCTGAATCCTTCCAAGGACTCCCTGCTGGTTGAACGTAACGATAACCCGTTCCTGAACATCTTCGTTACCACCAAGGCTAACGTAAACGATCCGCGCATCGCTCAGCTGAAGAAGATCTATCAATCCAATGAAAACAAAAAATTCATAGAGGATCACTTCAAAGGCACCATTACCGCAGGCTTCTAATTCATTTGCGAACAAAATCAAACGCTCCGTCAATCGACGGAGCGTTTTTCTTATGCGCATATACGATTAAGTTCTTAATTCAGTCGAGCCTATTTCGCGAACAGCTCGAACAAAATGACCGCCACCGCTCCGGGGACACCGAAGAAGCCGGCGATCAAGGCCTTGATTACGGTGATCTTTAGGCTGAAGCCGACTAGCGAGCCGACCAAATTCACCAGCCACAGCAGCACCGCGCCGCAAAGTCCATTCCACACCAGCTTAAAGGGCATGGAGAGCAGCTTCACAACCACCAAAAGCAATATAACGCCAACCAGCAGCGAGCCCACTGAGCCCAACGGGCCAAGCCCCGCGCCAGCTGCCATACCTTCTAACATCGTCATAATGATTTACGCCTTCCTTCCTCGCGTCATCTCAATAAATCGCGTGCCTGTTTTCCAAAGCCTTGGAAAGCGTCACCTCGTCGGCGTACTCTAGCTCGCCACCCATGGGCAGGCCGTGCGCGATCCTGCTGACCGTAATGCCGACGGGCTTCAGCAGCTGCGCCAAATAGGCAGCCGTCGCCTCGCCCTCCACGTCGGAATTGGTCGCGATGATGATCTCGTTCACCGCCTCTCGCTGCAAGCGCAGAAAAAGCTCGCGAATGCGCAGCTTGTCGGGGCCAACGCCGTCCAAGGGCGATAGCACGCCGTGCAGCACGTGGTACAGCCCGTTATAGCCGTGACTGCGCTCCATCGCCGCGATATCCTGCGGCTGCTCGACCACGCAAATGATAGAGCCGTCGCGCGCGGGATCGCTACACACGGAGCATTTATCGCCGTCCGTCAGGTTATAGCACTGCTTGCAATAATGAATGCTTTGCTTGGCATTATTCAGCGCCTCCGCCAGCTGGCGCACGTCCTCGGCAGGCATATCGATAATATGATAGGCCAAGCGCATGGCGGTTTTGGAGCCCACGCCTGGTAGCCGCCGTAGCTGCTCGTAAAGCGCCGCCAACGGACGAATCATTCTTGCCATGATCTTACATACCGGGCAGCTTCATACCGCCGGTAACCTTGGACATTTCCTTTTCCGTCAGCTCGTCGATCTGCTTCAAGCCGTCGTTCACGGCGGAAAGAATCATATCCTCCAGCATCTCGATATCCTCGGCATCGACAGCCTCAGGGTTGATCTTAATGGATTGCAGCTCCTTCTTGCCGGTTACGACTACTGTTACCGCGCCGCCGCCGACGGAGGTCTCCACCGTGCGCTTTTTCAGCTCCTCCTGCATCTTCGCCATCTCGGTCTGCATCTTTTGTACCTTCTTCATCATGGCTTGCATATTGCCCATACCACCAGGAAACATAGTAAATCCTCCTTCAAATATCTAAAATGATTTTATTTATAATTTAAGCCTCCCAAGGAAGCAAACTAACTATTCAACCTCACTCAGCGTTCCGCCGAACGCCTGCAACGCCTTCTTAAGGCTCGGAGGCACATCACGCTCCTCCTGTGGCACACTCACCTGCGCGGCTACCGCCACGCTCGGCTCCTGCCGCACGCTCTGCGGTACGCTTACTGCCGGCCTAACCGTCTTAGCTCCGCCGTGGGCGACATCGCCCTCGTATTCGCAATGCAGCTTGAGCGGCCGCCTTGCCAAACGCAGCAGCACCGATTCGAAATACTCGCGAAAATCGGGACGATTCATGCGCTCGCTCTTGAAGGCGACCTTAAAGGTCACCACCAAAACGTCATTCTCAAAGCTGTAAACGCGCCCCTCCTTGGCACAGGAATACATGGAGATCTTCTTCTCCGAACGCACCAGCTCCAAGGTCTGCTTCCAAAAGTCCTCACCGGCGGCGTAATCACCGGCGTATTCCTCAAGCGCAGGCTTACCAGCGCTCCTCCGCGCGGCAGTCTGCTTGGCTAGCTCCGCCTGCTGTGACGCGTTATTTGTCACAGTATGCGCCGCTTGCGCGGTATTTGCGGCAGATTTCGCCGCCACGCCCTGCCTATCCGTCGTCACATATGTGGCAGGAGTGCTTGTCACCGTTTGCGCGTTAGTAGCAGTTTGTGTGGCAGTGCTGCTTGTCACATTTTGCGTATTTAGATCAGTGTTAGTAACATTATCGTTTGCCGCAGCTGGCATAGCAAACGCCGTATTTGTGGCATTGTTATCTGCCACACTCGTCGTCGTTTCAGCAGCTACTGTGGCAGCGCTTGCCGCCACAGGCGTATAATTCATCGCAGCAGGAGGGACGAAGCCCCCGTTCAAGCGCTGCTCCAGGCTCTCCAAGCGTGCGGAAAGCGAGGCTAAGGCGTTGCCCTCGCGCCGACACAGCTCCAAAAGGCACAGCTCCGCCGTAATGCGCGCGCGCATAGTCCCGCGTAGCTCCTGCAAAGCATCATGCAATCGCTCCTGCGAGGCCATAATGCGCTCGCTGCTGTATAGCGGCGCCAGCTGCTCAAGCTGCTCCCGCGTATCCGTCAGATAAATCTCGCCATAATCGGGCACGCTCTTATAAAGTAGCAGAGCACGCAAATACTCCACCAGCTCGGTCAGAATTTGGCGCACGTCCTTTCCCTGCTCCAAAAGCCGACTTAGCTGCGCCATGGTCGCGCCCGTATCCTGCCTGCCGATCGCGCGCACCAGCTCACGCAGCGCCTCGCGCCCGACTATGCCCAAAACCTCGCGCACCGTAACGGCGGTGATCGCCTTCGACATCACGCCGCACTGATCCAAAAGGCTGAGCGCGTCACGCATACCGCCCTCGGACTGCACGGCGATTAAGCGCAGCGCGTCCTCGTCCGCCGTCAAGCCGCTCCCCTGCGCCACCATAGCCAAATGCTGCACGATCTCGTCCACCGTCACTCGGCGGAAGTCGAAGCGTTGGCAGCGGGAATGAATCGTCGCGGGGATCTTGTGCGGATCGGTGGTCGCCAAAATGAAGATCACGTGCGCGGGTGGCTCCTCCAGCGTCTTGAGCAGCGCGTTGAAGGCCTCCGTCGTCAGCATATGTACCTCGTCGATGATGTACACCTTATAGCGTGCCTCCACCGGCGCGAACGCCAGCTGATCGCGCAGCGTCTTAATCTCGTCGATACCACGATTGGAGGCGGCATCGATCTCGAACACGTCCATGCTCGTGCCCTCGGTAATATGTCGGCAGCTCTCGCATTCGCCGCAGGGGCTCGCCGTAGGTCCGTGAACGCAGTTCAACGCCTTCGCCAAAATGCGCGCCGTACTAGTCTTGCCCGTACCACGAGGTCCGGCGAATAAATAAGCATGAGCGATCCTACCGCTGCTCAAAGCGTTGCCCAACGCCTGCTTCACAGGCTGCTGACCTACCAACGTATCAAAATTCTGCGGCCGCCATTGGCGGTACAATGCTACATATGCCATCGCCGTTCTCCTCCCCGTTTAATGTACAAGGCGTACACAAATATTATATTATAAAGCTCCCCGTCAAGCAAGAAAAAAAGAAAAAGCGCCGAGCCAAGCTCAGCGCTGCTTGCATCCCTGTAGGGCCGCAGATCGGAGCGCCCCCGCGGCACATAGAAGTATCCGCTTAAGGCTGCTTCCTTCCGGACCTGACCTGATTCACAGGCTCCCATTGCGCAGGACTCAAATCTACGGTCCTACAGAGATACAAATAAAAAAGCCGCAGTGGCGGCCGATTTTTTTGTGGCGGAGAGAGAGGGATTCGAACCCTCGGTACGGTATCCCGTACACACGCTTTCCAGGCGTGCACCTTCAACCACTCGGTCATCTCTCCAAGATTGAAAACTCTAAACGATTTTCAATTTCGTTCCTGTTTAGGAACACGCAGTAAAACAACTGCGAATACTATTATACTTGGTTGCGACACATAAGTCAAGCTCTTTTGTTAATTTTTTTAATAAAATCGGAGGAAGCATTGCTTCCCCCGTCATCAAGCTAATCCTCGTCATCCTCATCCGGCACCAAAAGCACGGCGCAGCCGACGTTCAGCACCACGTTCTCCGCCGTACTGCCCAGCTCGTCCTCATCGGTAAGATCAGCGCCTGTTTTCGCCATCAGCACCATGCTGACCTGCTCCTGCTCGCAAACAGCGACGATATTCTTCGATGCCACGCCCCGCGCCACATAGGAGGCAGCCTCCACGCCGAAGGCGCGCATCTCATCCACCAGCTCCTGCATAAAGCGCTCGGCACCCGCCTGCTTCTCCTGCTGCTCCGCCCTGCTGCGCGTGCGCTCGATCACGTGCAAAAAGATGATTCTGCCCACGTACTCGCGCAGGCTACGCACGATGTTCAAAGGCTCTAGGGACTGGCGCGAAAAATCCGTCGGCAAAAGCACAGTTCGCAGCAGGTTGCCCTGCTCCTCGTCCTCATCTGCCTTATTAATCAGCAGGGGGACGCTCGTTTTCTGAGCCAGCTCGAAGGTCGTGCTCCCCCTCAGCGCGCGCTGCAAAAAGCTCTTGCGATGCGATGCCACCAAAAGCAGCCTTATATCATATTCCTCGACCAGCTCACTCAGCACCGCCGTCGCCTCGCCCTTACGCGTCACGACCTCGACCTCCTCATAGCCAGCCTGCTCAATATCATTCTTATACCCTTCTAAACGACTCAGCGTGCGTTTATAGCTACTACCGTCGGGGTCGGCATCATCGTCATCATCAAAGACGTGTGCCAGAACCACTTCCGTTTCCGGGTTGGGGCATAAGCTGAATAAACACTCCGTGAGCTTATCTGCCTGCGGCGAAAGATCCGTAGCCAGTAAAACCTTAGTGAACGTACTCATTTATCTGCTCCTTCAAATAAAGATATATATTATCAGTCATTCGTCATAAAGCTGAAAATTCCTGCCAAAACAAGCTAAACTAATAAAAAAAGCGGAAGTCACAGGTACTTCCGCTAAAATATTTTAATTAAAAGAGATACGATTTTTAGATTCTGTTAGATTTAAGTAAACGCAGCAGCTCGGTAATATCCTCGATGCTTACCTCATTTTTGGATTCTGACTCACCTTGGGATTCAAAATCCTCGAAAAAACTGCTGATGGGGGTTTCCAAGGCTTCATGTAGCCTAATCAGGTTGGGGATAGTAAGACCGGCACGACCGTTTTCGATGTTGCTCAAATGAGTTTGGGTTACGCCGATTTGCTTAGCCAACTCCGTTTGAGAAACGCCTTTGGTAATGCGCAGCATTTTTACCCTGGTACCGATTATTTTATTGTAATCCTCATTCACTTCATTCATCATATACACCCCTTAAGTAAAATATTTTACAAGCACTGATTTTTTAATTTATGTGCATCACTTATGAAAGTATAACACATCTTCATGTTATACGCAAGCATCATATGTATATAATTTCTTTATTTTTTAATGAATTACCGGTAATATGTTATACTATTAAAAAGTTGAATATAGCTCCGTTAGAATACTTATCCTTAGAAATTAAATGAGATTACGTACTCAAAAGCATGAAAACGACCTTTCTTAATTAAATTCCATTCCTATCACACCCTAATCATTGTCAAAAAATAAAGCAGTAGGCAAAAATGCCGTACTGCTTCCATTGTTATTATAAATCTAAAAAAATCCTTTAGGCTTCCGCATCGATTAGCTTCTTGGGGTTCAAAATATTGTTAGGATCCATCGCTTTTTTAATGGTTTTCATGATAGACATTTCCACAGGATCGCAATATTTTTCCAAGGTCGCCACCTTCTTCGCGCCGATACCATGCTCACCGGAAAGACGACCGCCGATGCTGTAAACATAGGCATAGCAAATCTCGTGGAACTCAGCCACCTGCTTCTCCCATTCCTCGTCGCTCATATCCATTTTCAAGACGTTAAAGTGCAAATTACCGTCGCCCGCATGTGCCAGGCACATACATTTAAAGTCGTATTTCCTGGAAACCTCCATCAAATGGTTCAAGCAAACAGCAATCTGGTCCACGGGAACGACGAGATCGTCGGAGGTCGAGATCTTGCTTTGCGCCTTCGAGCCCTCCAAGCAGCTGCGACGCACCTTCCAAACGCGCTCGTCGGCCTCCACCACGTCGGTCGCGCCACAGGCCGTACAAATCTCGTCCAGCTGTCCCATCTTCATCTCCAGCTCGTCCTCGCTGAAGGTCTCCACGGTCACAATGACGTAGCTGCCGTCCTCGTAATGAGGCAGGCGCAGCTCGGCGTAATCGCTGGCGGCGCGCACGAAATTATTGTCCATAAACTCCACGCTGGTCGGATTCAAGCCCGCCTTAATCAGCGCAGGCACCAAATCCACCGCCTTCTGCACCTCGGTGAAGATCGCTAAAATATCCAAGCGATAGGGACACAGTGGCAGCAGCTTCAGCGTTGCCTTAGTTATAATGCCCAAAGTGCCCTCACTGCCCATGACCAGCTGATCCAAGCAATAGCCCGTACTGCACTTCTTCAGACGATTGCCCAGCTCCACGATCTCGCCCGTCGGCGTAACCACCTCGATGGAGTACACCTGATGGCGCGTGGTGCCGTAGCGCACCGCCTTATTACCGCCGGCGTTGGTCGCGATATTACCGCCGATCAAACAGCTGTCGGCGCTACAGGGATCGCCCGCGTACAGCAGCCCCGACTCGTTCGCCAGCCTTTGAATCTCGGCAGTACGCGCGCCCGCCTCAACTACCATATACATCGCCTCGGCGTTCATCTCGAGGATGCGGTCCATGCGCTCCAGCAAAAGAACGATGCCGCCGCATACGGGAATAGCGCCACAGGACACGCTGGTGCCTGCGGAGCGCGGCGTTACGGGCACGAGGTACCTATTAGCCAGCTTCATAACGGCGGCTACCTCCTCCGTGCTTGCCGGCAGAACCACTACCTCGGGCAAATGGTGATAATGCGGATCAGGCTCCTCGTCCGTCTTATAGCGCTCCAAGGTCTCGGGATCATTCTTTACGAACTCCGCGCCGACTACGGCACGCAGCTCCTCAAGTAGCTCTGCGGTTACGGGGTTATACTTACTCATTAAATTCAATTCCTTTCTCTCCTGCCGAACTTCCATACTTCTCTTTCCATAAGGAATCAAGCATTAAATACCTTGCCGGGATTCAAAATATTATTGGGATCCCAGGCGCGCTTTATCTTACGCATCAGCGCCAATTCTCCCGCGGGCGTGAACCGCTCCAAGAAATCGCGCTTCTTCGCACCGATACCATGCTCACCGGAAAGCCTACCGCCATGAGCGTACACATAGGTGTAAATCTCCTGCGTAAAGCGTTCCAAATTACTCTCCCACTCCTCATTGCTCAGCTCCAGCTTGCACAGCACGATGTGCAGATTGCCGTCACCGATATGCGCGTTAATGCGCAAAGGGAAGGGATATTTCTTCACCGTGGCGATGATGTACTTAATCATATCGCTCACCTCGTCCACGGGTACGACCACGTCGTCCGTGGTACAAACTAGGCTCACCAAGCGCACGGACTCCAAGCAATTGCGACGCATAGCCCAAATGCGATCATCCGCCTCCAAAACGTCGATCGCGCCGCAATCCTCGCAAATGCCCGCCAGCTGCTCCATTTTCATGTCCAGCTCGTCCTCGTTAAAGGTCTCTATCGTGAAGATCACATAAATGCCGTCCTCCACATGGGGCGCGCCCGCGAAATCAAGGAACTGCGAGGTCGTGCGCACGTTCGCGTTGTCCATGTACTCGATGCTGGTCGGGTTAATGCCCGACTTCGCCACCCGCGGCACCACACTCATCGCCGCCACGGGATCGGTAAAGATCGCCAGCATATCCAAACGATACGGCGGCAGGGGCTGGAGCTTCAGCGTCACCTGCGTGATGATGCCCAGCGTGCCCTCGCTGCCGATTACCAGCTGCTCCATGCAATAGCCCGTGCTGCATTTCTTCAACGGCGCGCCCAAATTCACCAGCTCGCCCTCGGGCGTGACGATCTGCACAGCATACACCTGATTACGCGTCACGCCGTAGCGCACCGCCTTATTGCCGCCAGCATTGGTCGCCAAATTGCCGCCGATCTGGCAGCTTTCCGCGCTACAGGGATCGCCCGCGTAGAGAAAGCCCTCGGCGTTGGCAGCCTTCTGAATGTCGACGGTACGCACACCCGCCTGCGCGACGAGGTACATACCCTCCTTATTCAGCTCGATGATCCTGTTCAAGCGCTCCATCAGCAGCACCAAGCCGCCCTGCACGGCGATTGCGCCATCCACGATACCGCTGCCGCCGCCACGCACGGTCACTGGCACCAAATACTCGTTGCACAGCCTCACCACCGCCGCGATCTCCTCCGCGCTTCCCGGAGCGATGACCGCCTCGGGCACGTGGAAGCAACGCTCGTCCGTTTCCTCATCGGTCTTATACTGATCCAAGGTTTCCGCATCCGTATACACGTACTGCTCGCCCACTACGGCTTGCAACCTCGCGATAAGCTCCGCGGTCACCGGATTATACTTAGCCATAAATCAAAATCCTTTCGCCTGCTTAGGCATTAAAAATCTTACCCGGATTCAAAATATTATTGGGATCCCAAGCGCGCTTGATTCTGCGCATCAGCTCCAGCTCGCCTGCCGGGGTAAACTCCTCCATATAGGAAAGCTTCTTCGCGCCAATGCCATGCTCGCCTGCCAGACGACCGCCCTGAGCGTAGGCATAGGCGTAAACCTCCTCATGGAATTCATGCACGTATTTCTCCCAGTCCTCGTCCGTCATATCGCATTTACACAGTACGATGTGCAAATTACCGTCGCCGATATGCGCGTTGATCTTCGCTGGAATCGGGAAGGGGTATTTCGTGCCGATCTCCATGATTTGTCCGATAGTATCGGCAATCTTATCGACGGGTACGACGACGTCGTCGGTCAGCGACACCTTGCTCACTAGGCTTACGGACTCCTGGCAGTTACGGCGCATCGACCAAATGCGATCGTCCGCCTCCAATACGTCGACAGCGCCCGCCTCCTCGCAGAGATCGTTCAACTGCTCCATCTTGGTGTCCAGCTCGTCCTCGGTGAAGGTTTCCACGGTGATGATGACGTAAATACCGGTTTCGTAATGCGGCGCGCCCTTGAACTCGATATAATCGGCGGTAGCACGCACATAGGAATTATCCATGTACTCCACACTGGTCGGGTTGATGCCCGCCTTGTTAATCTTCGCCACTAGGGAAAGCGCCTTATGCGGATCCTCGAACACCGCCAAAAGGTCAAAGCGGCACGGAGGCATGGGCTGAAGCTTCAGAACGACCTTCGTGATGATGCCCAGCGTGCCCTCGCTGCCCATAACCAGCTGCTCCATGCAGTAGCCGGTGCTGCATTTCTTCAAACGCGCGCCGACCTCCACGATCTCGCCCTCGGGCGTTACCATTTCCAAGCCGTACACCTGATGACGCGTCACGCCGTAGCGCACCGCCTTATTGCCGCCGGCATTGGTCGCCAAATTCGCGCCGATCATGCAGGACTCCGCGCTGCACGGATCGCCGGCATAGAGGAAGCCCGCCTCATTCGCCATTTTTTGAATATCGACGGTGCGCACGCCTGCTTCCGCGATAAGGTACATACCCTCGGTGTTCATCTCGATGATCTTATTCAAACGTTCCATCAGCAGAACGATACCGCCGCATACGGCGATAGCGCCATCCGCCAAGCTGGTACCGCCGCTGCGCACGGTGATCGGCACCAAATATTTATTGCAAAGCTTCACCACGGCGGCGATCTCCTGCGCGTTTGCAGGACGAACCGCTGCCTCGGGCACGCGGAAGCGACGGGGATCGTATTCCTCATCGGTCTTATATTGATCCAATTTCTCGGGATCGGTAAAAACGTTCTCCGCTCCGACTACGGCAGCAACCTCTGCCAGAAACTCAGCACTTACAGGATTATACTTGCTCATAACTACCCCTCCGCTCATATATTTTGCTTATAAAGTTAATGGAAAAACCATGTTGACAGCCTGATTGCTACATAAAAGAAAACAACCGGACTTCAATCCTTTATTATATTACAAATTAGTCATTTTGTCTTGTATTTGGCAATAAATTTACCTCCGCGAGCAAAGAAAAAGCGCGACGGTGAATAACCGCCACGCCTGTAGCTCTGTTTAACGCGCAAGCCTGCTTGCCAAAGGACTCATCAGAAATTGCGCTGATAGGAAATCGACGCGATCTTCGTGTAGCTGTCACGAGTATGCGCACCATTGATTAGAGTACCACCAGCAAAATCCAAGCTGCCGACGTTCATCCACGCCAACGCCACTGCCAAGGTCTGCTTCTTATCATGGTACTGCGTGCCCAAGGAATAGGTCGTTCTGTTGCCCGTCGGGATCATGAAATCGCCGCCATCATAGGGAATCGCGGACTTATCGAAGGCATAGCCCAACATACCGGAATACTTATCGCTGAATTTATGCTCGTACCCCACCGCCAAGCGCTTACTATTGGACCAATTCTTAGGATTAGGTACTGTTTTACCATCAAAAGCAGAATATCCTCCTTTAAAGCTGATGTCCAAAGCATCATAGCGCTCCCAGCGCGTCCAAATAGCGTTCAGCTCCACGCGGTTCTTGTCATCGAATTTGTGATTATAGCCCAGACTCAGGGATTCAGGCAGCGTTACCACGCCGTAGGCATCGCCATAAAAGCTATAACCACCCATATGAATATCGTAATCAGCCTCCATGGAATGAGTGATCTTGCTGCGGTACACCAAGCCCATTTCGTTCTTCTTATCGAAGGCGTAATTAGCCGCAGCGTTCCAACCAAGAGCATAGCTTTCACCCTCGATATGCAATGGTCCAATATTCGAAGCAGACAATACTTGATTTTTATCCAGCTGCAAGCCGATATAGTTTACCTCCGCGCCCACGGAAGCCGCCCATTTGGAATCCAGCTTACGCGCGTAGTTCACGCCCACGCTCAAGCCGTTCAGCTTAGAGCTAAAGGCGTTGGTGCCAGCGATAGACGCACGCTCGAACTGGGATGCCATACCGAAACGAGAATACGCACCCATACCGATCCATTCCTTCTCGTTCAACTGCTTCACATAATAGGTACCGGGCGCCCATGCTGGGTGTACCCTGTTGTGACCTGATTCCGTGCCACCACCTATAAGAGCATTTTTATTTAAATCGTACTTGCCGTGCGGGCTCAAATAGGTCGCGGAAACCTTCAGCGCCTCGCCCT
>CAYZOZ010000017.1:0-7425 GCA_964480295.1 uncultured Phascolarctobacterium sp. | reverse complement strand
TCGTACTTGCCGTGCGGGCTCAAATAGGTCGCGGAAACCTTCAGCGCCTCGCCCTCGATCTTCGTAATGGACGCAGGATCATATGCCATATTGGCGGCATCATTCTCCGCGAACATGCGCGCGCCACCCATGGCAACGCCCTCGGCGGACCATTCATAAATCGCGAAGCCCTCCGCGCCCACTGCCTGCGGTGCCAGCAAAGCGGCGGCGGCAGCGACTGCTAATAATTGTTTTTTCATCTCTTATTCATCCCTTCGTCAAAAATCTTTCTATCTAAGAATAGTTAAAAACACTTTACTTAACATAAGTCTGTTTCTATTCTACCAGTTTTTTGACGCGGACATTGAAAAATCTTTAATCGATCAATTAATTTTCTTCAGCAGACTCGCGGGATCGGCATCGCAGCTCTCCTGCGCCGCCTGCCGCCTGCGGAAGTTTTCCTCCTGCAAGCGATGCACATCCTCCAGCGTCGGCACGTTGTCGCGCTCCCACGGCTGATAGGGAATCGTCGTGCAATGCAGGTACGCGGCGTAGCGCTCCGTCAAATCCGCGAGCTGCGCCGCCTCCGCCAAGTCCTTCTCCGCCGCCGCGTTCAGCGGATAGCGACGATACGCGTTCACGATGTACTCACACGCCGTAGCGTAATCCTGCTTTGCGGCAGCGCTCTCGGCGAGGAACACCCACGCACGAAAGGCATAGGTGTCGACTACGTCCACATTCCGCTCCTGCTCCAGCAGCACGCGCGCCTCCTGCGCCGCCTCGTCCTCACGACCGCAGGCACGCTCCAGCTCCAACGCGCGCACCCAAATCTTACCGCGATCGCAGGCGCGAAAGACCTGCTTATACTCGCGGCAAAGGCGATACGCCTCACGCAGATAATGCACGGGCGCGTCCGCCGTGCCCGTCAGCTGCCAAATGATCTCCGCCAAATCACGCAGGCACAGCACCTTATGCTCCGCCTCGCTAAAGCCGAACTCCGGCGCGTCCGTCATATTCGGCTCCACATCGCGCACGGTCGCCAGCACGTTCATCGCGCCCTCGACATCCTTCATCAAAAGGAGCGAACGCCCAACGATGCTGCGGCACTTCCAATCATCGTAATCATTTATCAAATTCAAGGGAATCGGTACGTCCCAAGTCGACACCTTGTAGATGTACTCATTCCATTCGTTTTTATCCATAAGCTCACCTAACCCTTAAGCAGTCGCAGAAACTGCTCCTCGTCCAAAATAGTCACGCCAAGCTGCTGCGCCTTCTCCAGCTTACTGCCAGCCTCCGCGCCAGCGATGACGTAATCCGTCCTTTTGCTCACGCTGCCACTCACCTTCGCGCCCACGTCCTGCGCCATGGTCTTTGCCTCCGCGCGTCCCAGAGTGGGCAGCGTGCCGGTGAAGACCAGCGTTTTGCCGAAGAAGGGATGCTCCTCTAAACTGGCAGGCGCGGTGAAGGTCATCTTCAAGCCAGCCGCCTGCAAGCGCTCCAAAAGGTCGATATTGCCGGGCACACTGAACCAAGTCACCACGCTTTCGGCGATGATCTCGCCGATATCGCGAAACCTGTCCTCCGTCCCGCTGTCCTTAGCCTGCTTCTTATGCTCGGCGATCTGCGCCAGCTCGGTCACGCCCTCGTTTAAAAGCTTATCCTTGCTACCGTAAAGCGTCGCCAGAGTGCGTGCCGCCTTCGCCCCCACATGACGAATGCCCAGCGCGAAAAGCAGCCTGTCCAGCTCGTTCTCCTTACTCGCCTCCAGCGCCGCCAAAAGATTATCGGCTGATTTCTCTCCCATGCGCTCCAGCGTCAGCAGCTGCTCCTTCGTCAGACTATATAGATCGGCGGCATCGCGCACCAGGCCTGCGTCCAAAAGCTGGTTGATCACGGAAGGTCCGCAGCCGTCGATATTCATCGCGTCACGGCTGACGAAGTGAATCAAGCCCTCGCGTCCCAGCGCCGGGCAGGCGGGGTTCGTACAGCGAATAGCCGCCTCCGCGCCCTGACGCTCCACGCTCCAGCCACATTCCGGGCAAACGGTGGGTATCTCGACAGGCTTCTCCGCGCCCGTGCGCTTATCGGTCACGACGCGCAGCACCTCAGGAATGATCTCACCCGCCTTATTGATAATGACACGGTCACCGATGCGGATATCCTTCGCCTTAATGAAATCCTCGTTATGCAGGGTAGCCCTGCTGATCGTGCTGCCGCTCAGGCGCACAGGCTCCAGCACCGCCGTCGGTGTCAGCACGCCCGTGCGTCCCACGCGCCAATCGATGTCCTCCAGCGTGGTCTCCGCCTGCTCTGGCGGATATTTGAAGGCGATAGCCCAGCGCGGATCCTTGCCCGTCGCGCCCAAAAGCTGCTGCTGCGCGACAGCGTTCACCTTAAGCACCGCGCCGTCGGTGTCATAGGCAAGACCACCGCGTAATTTATTAAACTCGTCGATAAAGGCGATCGCCTCGTCGATATTCCGCACTACGCGATAATTCTCGCTGACCTTAAAGCCGTAGCGCGTCAGAGCCGCCAAATTATCGCTATGCTTGGCATGAGCGCCCTCGCCCACGATATAGTAGGCGAAGAAGCTAAGCGCACGGCTCGCCGTCACCTGCGGATCAAGCTGACGCAGGCTGCCCGCCGCCGCGTTACGCGGATTAGCGAACTCGCTCTCACCGCGCTCCACGCGCTGCTCGTTTAAACGCATGAACGCCTGCCGCGGCATATAGACCTCGCCGCGCACGTCCAAAAGCTCGGGCAGCGTCTCGCCCTCCGCCGCCTTCAGCACTAGCGGAACGCTGCGAATCGTGCGCACGTTGGCGGTCACGTTCTCGCCCACCACGCCGTCACCACGAGTAGCGGCGCGCACCAGTCTGCCGTTCTCGTAGATCAGGCTGCACGCCAAGCCGTCGATCTTCGGCTCCATGACGTACTCCACGCTGCTGCCGGAGGGCAGTCCTCCGCGCACGCGTTCGTCGAACGCTCGCAGCTCGCCCTCAGAAAAGGCGTTGGAAAGGCTCAGCAGTGGCTCCAAATGACGCACCTCGGCAAATTGGCTGTCCGCACGTCCACCCACGCGCATCGTCGGTGAATCCTGCGGCACGTCCTCAGGATACATATTCTCCAGCTCACGCAGGCGCACCATCAGCCGATCATATTCGCTATCGGTGATCTCCGGCGCGTCCAAAACATAATACAAATATTCATGATGACGTATTTCCTGCCGCAGGGAGGCAGCCTCCTGTAAGGCCTGCTCCCGCTCATCGGCAAACAAATTCATTTCCGACATGGCGCTCATCCCTTATCGCTTATTTTTTTCTTATAGCTTCTCCAATACGGCGTACTTCGTCAATAGGCTGCGAATACCGCCGCCCTCGAAGGCCACCTTGATCTCCTGCCCGTCCTCGGTCGCCTTAACCGCTACGACGGTGCCCACGCCCCATTTCTTATGCTGCACGCGCTCGCCCGCCTGATAGCTTACGCCGCCGCTCTTATCCTTAGGCGCGAAGCTGCTCTTGGGCTGCAAGAACCAGTTAGCAGTCGTAGCCTTTGGCTGCGGCGCCGCCTCCACCTCGCGCAGTACAACTCTGTGACGCTCCGGGCGCTTGAACTCATGCACGAGGTTGCGCGGCACCTCCTCCAAAAAGCGAGAGGGCGGGTAGGACACGGTGTGACCATAGATCATGCGCATTCTCGCATTACTCAAATAAAGATATTTTTCCGCTCTAGTGATGCCCACATAGCAAATGCGGCGCTCCTCCTCCACCTCGGCCTCGTCCAGCAGAGTACGCGCATGGGGGAAGATACCCTCCTCCATGCCAACGAGAAACACCACGGGGAACTCCAAGCCCTTAGCGGCGTGCAGCGTCATAACGGTGATCGCGTCACCCTCCAGCTCCGCGTCGTCGATATCCGAAACCAGAGCCACGTCCGCAAGGAAATTCTCCAGCGTGGGCTCCTCGCCGTTCAGCGATGCCTTGCTCGCGAAGTCCTCCGCTACGCTAAGCAGCTCCTGCAAATTCTCCAAACGGCTCTGATCCTGCGCCGTGCGTCCCAGCTCCAGCTCCTCCTGATAGCCGGTTTTCTGCATAACGTTCGCGATTAGCTGCTTCACGGGGATCTCGGTAGCATCGCTCATAAATTCGAACAGCAGGCTCGAAAGCTCGTCCAGCTTCGCCACGAAGCGACAGGAAAGTCCCGGAACCTCGGAGGCGTTAGAAATGACCTCGAACAGGCTCATGCCATGCTCGGCGGCGAACTCCTGCAAGCGGCGCAGCGTCGCGTCACCGATACCGCGACGCGGCACGTTAATGATACGCTCCAGGCTCAAGCCGTCATGCGGATTGAAAATCAGGCGCAAATAAGCGATGATGTCCTTAATCTCCTTGCGCTCATAGAACTTCGTACCGCCCACCATCGTATAGGCGATGCCGCTCTTGATCAGCATTTCCTCGAATACGCGGGACTGCGTATTAGTACGATAAAGCACCGCCATATCGCCCAGTCGCAGCTGCTCCTTCGTCTGTAGCTCCTGAATCCGCTCGATAACGAAACGTGCCTCGTCGCGCTCGTCCACCGCGTGATAGTAAACGATCTCCTTGCCCGTGCCGTTATCCGTCCACAAATTCTTCGGCTTACGATCGCTGTTATTGGCGATTACGGCGTTGGCGGCATCCAAAATAACCTGCGTGCTACGATAATTCTGCTCCAGCTTCACCAGCTTCGCGTCGGGGTAATCCTTCTCGAAATCGAGGATATTCTGAATGTCCGCGCCACGCCAGCCGTAAATACTCTGATCCGCGTCGCCCACCACGCAGATATTGCGATGCTTCGCAGCCAAAACCTTCGTCAGCATATATTGCACATGGTTAGTATCCTGATACTCATCCACCATGAGATAATCGAACTTATCCTGATATTTCTCGCGTACCTCCGGCACCTCGTTCAAAAGGCGCAGCGTCAGCAGCAGCAAATCATCGAAGTCCAGCGCGTTATTGGCGCGCAACTTCTCCTCGTAGGCAGCGTAAATCTTCGCCACCTGCTGCTCGTAAAAATCGCCAGCCTGCGTCGAAAACTCCTGCGCCGTCTGCATAGCATTCTTCGCATTACTGATGCGGCTGATGATGCCCGCCGGCTGGAAGCGCTTCTCGTCCAGATTTTGTTCCTTCAAGATTTGCTTAATGAGATTCTTGGTATCGTTCGTGTCATAAATCGCGAAATTATTCTCATATTGACCAAGCTTTTCGATATCGCGACGCAGAACGCGTGAACAAAAGGCATGGAAGGTAAACAGCCACACGTCCTTCGCCAACGGTCCCGCCATTTTATCGACGCGCTCGCGCATCTCCGCCGCCGCCTTATTCGTAAAAGTAATCGCCAAAATGCGGTAGGGACGCACGCCCTGCTGCAAAAGATGCGCCACCCTACAGGTCAGCACCTTCGTCTTGCCGCTGCCCGCGCCTGCCAAAATCAGCATCGGTCCGTTGATCGTCCTGACGGCATCTGCCTGCTCCTTATTTAAGCCTTGTAAAATATCGCTCATTTCCTAAAAACCTCCGTCTATTTCTCCCCGATAACAGGTGCTCTGCAATAAATTCAGTATTCTATTATACCATAAAAAGCCCCCTCTTAGCGATAGCGAGGCAAGCATTCTCCCAAGAAAAAAAGCAACGCGACAGGCAGCTGTCTCATTGAGGCTGGCACAAGAATGTGCTAAAATATGCTTAAATATAAAATCATACTGTAAGGAGATTATTATGCCTAAAAGCACACCCTTCGTACCCGCCAAAGCGCTGAGCAAGCTTTGGCGCGCCATTATAGAGTTCGATATGCTCGCTCCTGGCGACCGCATTCTCGTAGGCTTGAGCGGCGGCAAGGACAGTATGCTGCTCACCGCCATGCTTGCGGAAATTAAAAAGTTTTCGCCCATTCCCTTCGACCTAGCCTGCTACACGGTCAATGGCATGTTCGCGCCAAACTTTCCCAAGCAGGAGCTGGAGGAGTTTTGCGCGCGCTACGGCTTAAAGCATTACAGCGACAACGTGGACATCCTCGCCGCGCAAGAAAATAAAGGTGGCAGTCCCTGCTTCACCTGCGCCTTCTTCCGTCGCGGCGCTACCAACCGCCGTGCCAAGGATCTGGGCTTCAACAAGGTCGCCCTGGCGCACCACAACGACGACGCCGTGGAAACCTTCTTTATGAATATCATGACTAGCGGACAGCTGCGTACCTTCCTGCCCGTCACCCCGCTTTCACGCAGCGGCATCACCGTCCTGCGCCCCCTGCTCTACTACCGCGAAAGCGAGATTCGCGAGCTAGTGGCGCAGCTCGGTCTGAAGCCGATCAAAAACCCCTGTCCCTATGACGGTCATACCATGCGTCAGGACATCAAGGAGCATATCGTCGAGCTCAACGAGCGCTACCCCGAGGTCTACGAGCATTTAGCCGCCGCCATGCGCTGCTCCGAAAAGCAGGAGCTATGGTCGCCCAAGCCCAAGGATAAGGACATGGTCGGCAAATTCCGCGCCTTCTGGGAACGCAAAGCAAAGGAGTAGCTATTTTGAAAACACGCGCCTATCTTTACATCATCGTGGCAGCCGTGCTTTGGGGACTGATCGGTATTTTCGTCAAAACGCTTGCCGCGCAGGGCTTTTCCTCGATGCAAATCGTCGCCCTGCGCTCCATCGCCTCCGCAATCTGCATTACGCCCGTACTGCTCTACAAGGGAGTGTCGGCGCTCCGCATCGCGGCGAGGGACGCTTGGCTATTTATCGGCACCGGCATTTTAAGTCTAGTATTCTTTAATTTCTGCTATTTCAACTGCATTCAGGGCAGCAGTCTGGCCATCGCCGCGCTGCTCCTCTACACCGCGCCGATCTTCGTCATGCTGATGTCCGTTCTGCTCTTCGGCGAAGGCTTCTCACGCAAGAAGAGCATCGCCCTCGTCGGCACCTTCGTTGGCTGCGCCTGCGTCACTGGCGCGCTTACGGGCGAGCTGCGCCTGACGATCGCAGGTCTGCTTTACGGACTGGGCAGTGGCTTCGGCTACGCTCTGTACAGCATCTTCGGCAAGCTGGCGGTGCGCAAATACTCCTCGCTGACGATTACCGCCTACACCTTCTATTTCGCGCTGCTGGCGGCAGTTCCGCTGGCAGGCTTTGACGCGCATGCGTTGGCGAGCATCAACAGCACCACCGTTTGGGGCAGCTTGGGACTGGGACTAGTCTGCGCCGTGTTCCCCTACCTGCTCTACACTAAGGGCTTGGAGCGCGTTGAGCCCGGACAGGCATCGATCCTCGCCACCATCGAGCCCTTCGTCGCCGCCCTCGTCGGCATCTGCTTCTTCGCGGAGGAGCTGACGCTGAGCAAGCTGATCGGAATGCTGCTCATCTTCGGGGCGATAGTTATGCTGAACCTGCAGGAGAAATGAAAAAAAATATA
>CAYZOZ010000016.1:0-32711 GCA_964480295.1 uncultured Phascolarctobacterium sp. | reverse complement strand
CAAGCGGCTATCGCCTTCGCCGCCACATAGCCGACGCCGGCGATGGAGCCCAAGGGAAGCAGGAGTCCGTCCTCCTTGATCTTGAACTTCACGGGATGCGATTCGTACAAATCTGGCTCGTAGAATTTCAAGCCACGGCAAAGCATTTCGTTGGCTAGCTCCAAATAGGGAACCGACGCCTTATCGACATCGCTGGCGGCAAAGCCCTGCCGCTGCACGTTCTCGATGAAGTTTTGGATATAGCCCCTGCCGCCGCGCACGCGCTCGTAATCGAACTCCTTCGCGCGCACGGTGAAGTACGCCGCGTAAAACTCCTTCGGATAATGCACCTTGCAATAGGCGATGCGATACGCCATCAGTACATAGGCGACGGCGTGCGCCTTCGGAAAAAGATACTGCACCTTCTCGCAGGAATGAATGTACCAATCGGGAATCCCCGCCTTCTGCATCGCCTCTAGCATCGCCGGCTCCAGTCCCTTCTTCGCCGCCTTGCCCTTACGCACGTGCTCCATCGTTTTAAACGCCAGGCTCGGCTCCACGCCCTTACTAATCAGGTGCGTCATAATATCATCACGAGTGGAAATCGTCTCGCTGACGGGCTTGCCCTCCTTGATCAGATCCTGCGCGTTATTCAGCCATACGTCCGTACCATGGGAATAGCCAGAAACACGCACCACCTCGCTGAAATTCTTCGGCTGTACGTCGTGGATCATCTGACGCACGAAGGCCGTACCGCATTCGGGAATGCCGAAGGTGCCAACCTCGCTGCCGATATCCTCGGACGTTACGCCGAGCGAGGTCGTATCCTGAAAGATACGCATGGTCGCCTCGTCCCCAACGGGAATATTGCGTGGGTTGAAGCTAGGATCTACGTCCTCCTGCATATACTTCTCCAGCATCTTCAAAACCATGGGATCATCATGCCCGAGAATATCCAGCTTGACCAAGCGGTCGTTAATGCTGTGGTAATCATAGTGCGTGGTGATCGTGGGCTCGTCCTTCTTATCGGCAGGTCGGTTCATGGGCGTAATATAATGAATGTCCATATTACGCGGCACGACCATGATGCCGCCAGGATGCTGACCTGTGGTTTTCTTCACGCCAGCGATGCCCTTCACCAGCTCGGCATATTTCGCCGAATGCACCCTGCCCTTCAAATTGCGCTGCTCATAATATTTATCGATATAGGCATACGCCGTCTTATTCGCCACGGTGGAGATAGTGCCCGCGCGGCACACATTATCGCGTCCGAACAGCTCCTCCGTATACTTATGGGCGACCTCCTGATCGCTCATGGGCTGCGGACTGGGATCATCGGGATCATAGCCGCCGGAGAAATTCAAATCAATATCGGGAACCTTGTCGCCGTGGAAGCCCAAAAATACCGCGAAGGGAATGTCGTGCCCGTCGCGCAGCATCTCAGTGCCGCACTCAGGGCAGACCTTGGGCGGCAGGTCGAAGCCCGAATCCACCTCGTTATGCAAAAAGAACTCGCTATGACGACAATGCGGGCAGCGATAATGCGGCTTGAGCGCGTTGACCTCCGTGATCTCGAGCATCGTCGCCACGAAGGACGAGCCGACGCTGCCACGGGAGCCGACCAAATAGCCGCGATCCAGCGAATGCTTAACCAGCTTATGCGCGATATAATAAAGCACGGAGAAGCCGTTGCCGATAATGGCATCAAGCTCCATCTTCAAGCGCTCCTCGACCAGCTGCGGCAGCTCGTCGCCGTACCATTCATGCGCCTTGGCATAGGAGAGATCACGCACCGCATCCTCCGCGCCAGGAATAACGGGAGCGTAAAGCTGATCACGATCTGGAACGGGCTTAATTTTTTCGATCATGTCGGCAACCTTATTGGTATTCGTAACCACGACCTCGTAGGCGACGTCCTCGCCCAGATAGGCAAACTCCTTGAGCATTTCCTCGGTAGTACGGAAATACAGCGGTGGCTGAAGATCCGCGTCCTTATAATTTTGGAAGCCCTGAAGAATCGCACGCAGCTGCGCGTCCTCGGGATTGAGAAAATGCACATCGCAGGTCGCGACGACGGGCTTGCCCAGCCTTTTGCCTAGCTCGTAAATCTTTCTATTATGCTCCTGTAAATCCTCCTGCGTACATTTACCGTTACGCAGCAGAAATTCGTTATTGCCAGTGGGCTGGATCTCCAAATAATCATAGAAGGAGGCGATCTCCTCCAGCTCGGCATCGCTCATGCCGTTTAAAACCGCACGATAAAGCTCGCCAGCCTCGCAGGCCGAACCGATGATCAAGCCCTCGCGATATTCCTGAATCACCTCGCGCGGCAAAAGCGGAGCGCGATTATAATGCCGCAAATGACTAATCGTCACCAATCTATACAAATTGCGCAGACCGATCTCGTTCTTCGCCAAAATGATGATATGCCAGCTAGGTATCTTCTTACCGCCACCGACCTTCTTAACGTCCCCGAGCTCCTGATCAAGCTCGAGGTTTTTGATATTTCTATCCTGAATAAGATAGCCCTCAACGCCGAAAATGAGCTTCAAATCGCTGCCCTCCGCCGCATCGAAGCAGAAGGGAAAGGCCTGCACCACGCCGTGATCGGTGATTGCCAGGGACTTATGCCCCCAACGAATGGCCTGCTCCACCAGCGCGTCCATGGGCGTTACGGCATCCATCTTGCTCATCCTCGTATGGCAATGCAGCTCCACGCGCTTTTCGGGCGCGTTATCCATGCGCACCTCTTCCTTAAAATCAGACTTCATAATGCCCGTAGGAATCAGCGTCAGCTCGTTCTTCATAAAGGGATCGGCCTCGACCTTGCCCTGAATGCGCAGATACATACCGTCCTTCAGCTTGTTTTTCAGCTCGTTGCACTCCGCGCGCGGCGTGGAGGACGTATCCCCGTTGCGTCTGTTGAAGAAAAACAGCTTCACCGTGATACCGTTCAGCTTATCGCAAACATTGAAGGTCAAAATAATGCCGCCGTTCTTAGTCTCACGCTCGATAAAGGTCTGCAAATTTCTATCCTTATCGAAGGAACGCACGAAGCGACCTTCGACAACCACGCGATCATCACCGTCACGCAAATCGTCAAAGGGAACAACATTCCCCTTAATGCGCTTGCCCCACAGCAGGGAATCATCCTTTTTCGAGCCGTACAGCGCCTCGAAGGCCTCCTGATAATCCTTATCGTCAGGCGGCTCTGGTAGCTCGGGCTCGCAATAGCCGTAATCCATTTGCTCCTGCTCGCCCTGCGGCGGTTCTGGAGGCAGCTCCTCCGGCAAGGGCTCGCTTTGGCAGGTCGTAACCTCGTACTCCGGCTCCGCCGCCTGCGGCGTATCGCAAACCAGCTCCACGCCCCGTAAAGAAAAGGCAGCAGCCAATTTATCAGCTACTGCCTGAACCAAGCCTTGAGCGAAGCGGGCGTTGGAGGCGTAATGCACCTCCCATTGCGCGCCTGCCTCATCGGTCAGAATACGGGTAACGTGCATACAATTCAGCTGTAACCGCTCCTTGTCGGAAAAGGACTGAGCGGAAAGAAAAGCGAAAAACCTCTGCTCATCGGGCACAATGCAGTATTTCCTTTGCATCATGTTATCCTTTCTTTTAACACGTCGACGTCGGTGCTGCTCAGAACTTCACGTTCTCCGCGCTCACAACGCCCTCGATACCCTGCAAACCGCTAGCGATAGCCGTACCGTCTGCATCCTTGGTCAATTTCAAATATAAATCGATGGAAAGATTGCTCTTATCCTTACTCTTTTTTACGTTCAGCGACTTCACCTGCGCTCCGTTCAACGCCAAATAGCCGGTAACGTCGGTAATCACGCCGTTGCGATTACTGGTCAAAACGCGAATGCAGCAGCGATCATTGCGGCTGATCGCGGTAAAACGCTTCTCCCAGGAATGGAAGGTAACGAGCGTGATCATGGTGATCACGGTAGCGATTGTGCTGACGAAGAACATACCGCTGCCCACCGCCAAGCCGATGGCGGAAACCATCCACAAACTGGCAGCCGTAGTCAAGCCGCGAATGCTCAAGCCGTCATGCAAAATCGTGCCCGCGCCCAAGAAGCCGATACCGCTGACCACCTGCGCGGCGATACGGGCGGAGTCACGCGTCTCACGAATCCCCGTACCATGCTCCACGCTGTCCAAGCCATGCAGGGAAACCAGCATGAAGAGCGCCGAGCCGACGCACACCAAAATATGGGTACGGAAGCCGGCGGGACGAGCGCCGCTACCGCGCTCCATGCCGACGATACCGCCCAAAACAGCCGCCACGACCAAGCGCAGGATCATCATCAGCTCCTGATTATTTTGCAGCCACTCCAAGCTCATAGACATATATCACACCTCATAACGAAGCTCTTACAGCTCCTGCAGCATTTCTTTAATAGCGGCAACGTAATCGCCGTCCAGCGGCAGCATACGTACCTCGCCCGTGCGGCGCACCTTGACCTCCAGCTCACCCGTTTGCAGGGTTTTCGGGCCAACAACCACGCGCAGGGGATAGCCGATCAAATCGGCATCCTTGAATTTCACGCCAGGACGCTCCTTGCGATCGTCGATCACGGTCTCCAGACCTGCGTCCAGCAGCTTATTATAGATTTCCTCGGCCTTCGCGGTGCTTTCCTCATCCTTCACATTGACAGGAACGACCAGCACCTGATAGGGAGCGATCGCCGCCGGCCAAATCATGCCGTCCTTATCGTTGTTCTGCTCTACGGCGGCAGCCATGGTACGACCTACACCGATACCGTAGCAGCCCATGACCATGGGTTGCTCCTTGCCGTTCTCGTCCAGGAAGGTCGCCTTCATCGCCTTGCTATATTTAGTGAACAGCTTGAACACCTGACCTACCTCGATACCACGCGCCTTCTTCACGGCGGCACCGCAATGCGGGCAGGGATCGCCCTCCGCGATCAAACGGATGTCAGCAACATAGGTCGGCGTGAAATCGCGACCAGGATTAACGTTCAGCAGATGATAGCCCTCCTCGTTCGCGCCGCAGCAAAGATTTTTCAGCTGCATCGCGCTTTGATCGACGACGATGATCACCTTCTTGGGATCAAGGCCTACGGGACCCATATAACCGCCTACGGTACCTGCCTGCGCCAAAAGCTCAGGCTCAGCCATTTCCACCTCTGTCACGCCGACGGTGTTGATGACCTTGATCTCGTTGACCTCGTGATCACCGCGCACAAAGCACAGAATCAAGCCCTTCTCGCTTTGGAAGGCGACTGCCTTGAGAGATTTTTCCACCGGTAGCTTGAGATAGGCGCACACGTCCTCGATGGTCTTGCAGTTGGGCGTAACAACCTTCTCCACTGGCAGCGCCGCCTCATCGGCAGCTTCAAGCAAATGCAGCTCCGCCTTCTCTACATCGGCGGCATAATCGCATTCGGGGCAATAGACAATCTCCGCCTCGCCACTTTCCGCAAGCACCATGAACTCATGGCTGCCGTTACCGCCGATCGCGCCGCTGTCCGCCTCTACTGGACGATAGGTCAGACCGCAGCGATCGAAGATACGCGTATAGGCATCATACATTTCCTCATAGGACTTATCCAAGCCTGCCTCATCGCGGTCGAAGGAATAGGCATCCTTCATGATGAAGTCACGGCTGCGCATCAAGCCGAAGCGCGGACGACGCTCGTCGCGGAATTTATCCTGAATCTGATACAAATTCAAGGGCAGCTGGCGATAGGAACGCACATCGCTCTTAACAACGGTGGTCACCATTTCCTCATGCGTAGGGCCAAGGCAATATTCATGACCATGACGATCCTTCAAGCGGATCATTTCCGCGCCATACGCGCCCCAACGACCGCTCTCCTGCCAAATCTCCGCCGGCTGGAGAATGGGCATCATGATTTCCTGCGCGCCCTTTCTGTCCATTTCCTCGCGGATAATGTTCTCAATCTTTTTGATAACGCGCCAAGCCAAGGGCAGGAGCGTGTACATACCATTGGTGGATTTACGCATAAAGCCCGCGCGCAGCAGCAGCTGATGACTGGGAATTTCCGCCTCGGACGGAACCTCGCGCAAAGTGGGCGCATACATTTTAGAAACTTTCATTAATGGGATACCTTCCTCTCGAGTAATATTTTATCTATTTCGGCAAATAGCTCGTTAACCAATTTTTCCTCGGGAACCTTGCGCAGAACCTCTCCCTTACGGAAGATCAGTCCCTCGCCGATGCCGCCCGCTATGCCGACATCCGCCTCGCGCGCCTCTCCCGGTCCGTTGACCACGCAGCCCATGACTGCCACGCTGATCGGCTCGCTGATGTCCGCCAAGCGGCGTTCTACCTCCAGCGCGAGCTTCTCCAAGCTTATCCGCGTGCGACCGCAGGTAGGGCAGCTGATAAGCGTCGGTCCATGCTCACGCAGTCCCAACGCCTTCAAAATATCATAGGCCACCTTAACCTCGTTCACAGGATCGCCCGTTAAGGATACACGTATTGTATCACCAATACCCTCGGCAAGCAAGCTTCCAATGCCGACCGCGGACTTAATAATGCCGCTATTCACCGTTCCTGCCTCGGTAATTCCCACGTGCAGGGGGTAATCGCATTGCTGCGCCATCAAGCGATAGGCCGCCAAGGTCAGCGGCACATCGTGCGCCTTCAGCGAGATCTTGATATGCGGATAATTCATCTCCTCCAGAAGATGAATATGTCGCCACGCCGCCTCGACCAAAGCCTCCGCGGTGGGATGACCGTATTTTGCCAGCAAATCCTTCGGCAGGGAGCCAGCATTCACGCCAATGCGAATCGGCAGCTGACGCTCACGCGCCGCGGACACGACCACGCGCACGCGCTCCTCGCCGCCGATATTGCCGGGGTTAAGGCGCAAGCCGTCCACGCCCGCCTCGATCGCCGCCAGCGCCAATTTATAATCAAAATGAATGTCGGCGATCACCGGCAGCGGACTTGCCGCGCAAATCTCCTTAAGTCCTGAGACCGCCGCCATGTCGGGCACGGCGCAGCGGATAATGTCGCAGCCTGCCGCCGCCAAGCGCTCTATCTGCGCCAAAGTCGCCTGCGCGTCGTCGGTATGCGTATTCGTCATCGACTGCACGGCGATTGGCGCGTCGCCACCGACCAAAACGTCGCCAACCTTTAATTGTCGGGTTTTTCTTCGTGTGAACAAATTCTTCACTCCTTAACGCGTAATATCCTTAAACGTGGAAAAAATCGTCAAAGCCAAAATCAGCACCACGCCCACGGTCTGAATGCCCGTCATAGCCTTACTGCCCAAGGGCTTGCCGCGCAAAGCCTCCAAGGCAAGCAAGACGAAATGACCGCCGTCCAAAGCGGGCAGGGGCAAAAGGTTAATCACGCCGAGATTGATGCTCAAAAAGGCGATGAAATTCATCAACGGCAGCAGTCCCTGCTCCGCGACCTGTCCTGCCATCTGCGCCACACCGATCGGTCCGGAAACCTCCGCCGGAGCCTGACCTGTGACGATCTTCGCCAAGCTGCTCACCATGGACGTGATAATATATTTCGTATAAGCAAAGCCCTCGCGCACGGAAGCGAAAAGCCCGAGCCGCACGTTCTCCACCTGAGGAGAAACGCCGATCAGCGGACGCTTCGCCTCCTCGTCATAGATCGCGCGCATTTTATACATACGCTGCACGCCCTCATGCTCGACCTGAAGCGTGACCTCCTGCGTACCGCTCGCGCGCAGCGTCAGCACCACGTCGCGCCAGCTATTCATCTGCTTATCATCGATGGACAAAATGCGGTCGCCGACCTTCAAGCCCGCCTTATCCGCAGGCAGGTCGAAAACTACATTGCCCACAACCGGCTCGTCCACCAAGCGATCCATGCCCTGAAACAGAAACATACCCGTAAACAGCAGCACGGGCAGGAAGAAATTCATCAGCGCGCCGGCAAGAATTACCAGCATCCGCTTAGGAATGGACTTCGACTTGAAGGAATCAGGAGTGACGGGATCATCGGGATCCATACCGGCGATCTTATTATAACCACCCAAAGGGATCGCACGCAGACTGTACAGCGTATCGCCGTCCTTTTGCTGATAAAGCTTCGGCCCGAAGCCAATCGCGAACTCGTCCACGCGCATACCCGTAAGCTTCGCGGTAATGAAATGACCGAATTCATGCACCGTTACCAAAACGCCGAAAACCAAAATCGCCGCTAAAATAGTAATCACATTAGCCTCCAGTTTATAACGTACCGATCACGCGTCGCGCCGCCTGACGAGCGGAGCTATCCGTAGCCTCGATGTCCTCGAGTACGGGATTGGCGATATTCTTATGCTCGTCCGTAACGCGCGCCGTGATATAGGGAATATCCAAATATTTAATTTTGCCCGCGAGAAAGGCGTTCACCGCCTCCTCGTTCGCCGCGTTGAAGGCGCAGGGCAGCGTGCCTCCGGCCTTACCGCAATCCATCGCAATTTTCAAAGAGGGGAAGGCCTCCATATCGGGTGCTTCGAAGGTCAAGCTACCCGCGCGCACCAAATCCAAATGCTCGAAGGCGTAATCGTAGCGCTCAGGCCAGCTCAGCGCGTACTGAATCGGCAAGCGCATATCAGGCACGCCCAGCTGCGCGATCACACTGCCGTCGCAAAACTCCACCAGGCTATGCACGATGCTCTGCGGATGCACGACCACGTCGATTTTCTCATAGGGCATATTGAACAGCCAATGCGCCTCCATGACCTCTAAGCCCTTGTTCGCCAAGGTCGAGGAATCGAGCGTCACCTTCGGTCCCATGCTCCAGTTAGGATGCTTCAGACACTGCTCTAAAGTGACGTTCGCCAGCTCCTCACGCTTTTTACCGCGAAAGGGACCACCGGAAGCGGTGATGATCAAGCGTCGCACCTCGTGCTCCGCGCCCCCGCGCAGCGACTGAAAGATCGCGCTATGCTCGCTGTCCACAGGAGTCAGGCTCACGCCATGCTCCGCCACGGCCTGCATGACGATGCTGCCTGCCGCCACCAGCGTTTCCTTATTCGCCAGCGCGATGTTCTTCCCACAGTTGATTGCCGCCAAGGTCGGACGCAGGCCGGCATAGCCGACCATGGATGCCAGCACCGTATCCGCGCCCTCGTAGGTTGCCGCCGCCAGCAAGCCCTCCTGCCCGGCAAGGATCTGCGTTCTTCCGTGATAACGCGAGGCAAGGCGCAAGGCGGCAGCCTCGTCCGTAAGCACCGCCAAATCGGGCTGCAGGTCGTTGATCTGCTGCTCCAAAAGCTCGTCGCTGCGATGCGCGACCAAGGCGCGAATTTTTATTTTATCGGGATTGGCAAGCGCCACCTCCACTGTCTGACGACCAATGGAGCCAGTACTTCCCAAAAGCGAGATATTCTTCATCCCTTACCTCCCTTAAAACTCCATAAAGCTAAAGATACTAATAAACATCAGGGCATAATACATCGCCGGAGCTGTAAACAGCAGGCTGTCGAAGCGATCCAGCACGCCGCCATGACCGGGGAAGATATGACCGGAGTCCTTAATGTCGAAGGAACGCTTGATGATCGACTCGATCAGATCGCCGATCGGCGCGAGTACCGCCACCACCGCTCCCAAAAGGCACGCCTGCCACAGCGCTACGCCCAAGCAGAAGATGCTGAGGAAAAGCACGGTAATGAAGCAGCCGACGAAGCCACATACCGCTCCCTCGAAGGACTTCTTGGGGCTTACGCTGCAAAACGGGCTCTTGCCGAACGCCCTGCCGAAGAAATAAGCGAAGGTGTCGCTCGCCCAGGTGCCCAAAAGCGTAACCCAAAGGCAAATCTCGCCGTACTCGAACACGCGGAAGCCTAAATCGATATGCGGACCGCCGTCGAACGCGCGCAGAGCTATGATGTGCGCGAAAAGCACGCCGCAATACAGCATAGCGAAGGCAGAAAGCGCCGTGTCCACCAGCCAGCTTTCATTCTGACGATGACAGTGCCGCCATAAGCCCTCGATCGTAATAAAAATAAAGAAGAGAGCCGTCAGCATCAGCACGAAGGCCAAGGTAAAGACCTGTTCCATTTCCACATAATAGCCCAAGCCCGCCATAGCCACGATCAGCATACTGCCCAAGCCAGAGGTCAGCGGATAAACGCTGTGTCCCTTAGCGGCAGCCATTTTATGATATTCGAACCAAGCAAGCGCGGACAACAGAAAAACAGCGGCTATAAAAAGCGATCCGCCCTTCGTGATAATGCCCACCGCCGCCGCGATGCCTACGATCCCCGTAATAATACGTGTTAACATTTACCTACACACCTTATTTCCCATTTTTTTCTACTAATCCACCAAAACGACGCTCCCGCCCCTGATAGGCAAGAATCGCGTCCACCAAATGATCCGGCGTAAAATCGGGCCAGAACACCTTGGTCGTCCAAATTTCCGCATAAGCGATCTGCCAAAGCAAAAAATTGCTTATGCGCAGGTCTCCGCCCGGACGGATCAGTAGATCCGGAGCAGGCAGTCCTGCCGTATAAAGGTGGCTCTCCACCACCTGCTTATCTATTTTATCTACCGCCAAACGACCGAAAGCAGCCTCCTGCGCGATGGTGCGCACGGCATGCAAAATCTCGGCCTGACCGCCGTAGTTGATAGCCAAATTTAAAATAATACCGGTATTAGCGCGCGTTTCCTCGATAGCATGGTCCATCTTCTGCTTAACGATCTCCGGCAAGCCCTCGCGGGAGCCAATAAAGCGCACCTGTACGTTATAATCATTGAACTCCTGAATCTCGTTAGTCAAATAACGGCTGAGCAGCTCCATGATGAAATTAACCTCGGTCACGGGGCGTTTCCAATTTTCCGTAGAAAAGGCATAGGCGCTGATGACCTTCACGCCCAGCTTATCCGCCGCCTTCACGATGGTCTTTAGGGTTTCCGCGCCCTGCTGATGACCATAGGTGCGCACCTTGCCCCTAGCCTTCGCCCAGCGTCCGTTGCCATCCATAATGATCGCGATATGCTGCGGAATATTCTCCATATCCAAGCCCGTGGTATCCACGACGATATCGTTTACCGCTTTGCTTTTTTTCTGAAACAAGCCCTTAAACACAAGCATCCAGCCTTTCAGTCGTCATAAATAGAAGAACAGGTCTCCCTTACGAGAGACCGCCCTTCCTGATTTTGCCTTATTCATTACTCAATAGCGCCAACCGGGCATTGTGCCGCACAAGCACCGCACTCTACGCAATCTTCACCGATCTCGTATTTGCCGTCAACCTCTTTGATAGCGCCAACCGGGCAGGTAGCCTCACAGCCGCCGCAACCGATGCAAGCATCCTTATCAATCTTCAAAGCCATTCTCAAGCACCTCCTTCCCGACTCTATACACTATGGTAAGAACTAATTTATTAGCAGACAGCTCACGCTGTCTAACAACATATTTACGCACCTGCGCCCCGACGAAGTCCTCCTCCCGATCGCGTGGCGGCAGCAGCAGCTCCGTCTCATAGGCGTAGCCTGCCTCCGTCAGCCTTTGGGCTGCCTCCTCCAAGCGCAGCGCGAGTACATTGGGAGCGCTCATTATACTTCCATGACTTCTTTTTCTTTATTAGCGGCCACGGCATCGATGTCCTTCATCACCTTATCGGTGAGCTTTTGAATCTGCTCGGTGCCCTTCTTAGCCTCGTCCTCGGTGATCTCCTTAGCCTTTTCCGCCTTCTTCACCGCGTCATTGGCATCGCGGCGCAGATTACGACAAACCACGCGATATTCCTCCGCCTTTTTGTGTACGACCTTCACCAAATCCTTGCGGCGCTCCTCGGTCAGCTGGGGCAGATTCAAGCGAATGCACACGCCGTCGCTGTTGGGATTCAAGCCCAAATCGGAGGTCATAATCGCCTTCTCGATCGCCTTCAGCATATTCTTCTCCCAAGGCTGCACCACGATCATACGCGGTTCGGGAACGGTAACGCTCGCTATCTGATTTACGGGAGTGGGCGTGCCGTAATACTCAACCATGATTTTATCCAGCAAAGCGGGAGTAGCGCGACCTGCGCGCAGGCTTGCTAAATCCACGCGCAAAGCGTCAACGGATTTATGCATCTTACCTTCCATTGCCGTAGTAATTTCTTTTACTGTTGCCATAATCATTTACCTCCTACCAAGGTACCAATCTCCTCGCCGGCAGCGGCACGCAGAATGTTACCGGGTTCATCAATATTAAAGACCACGATGGGAATATTATTATCCATGCACAGGCTGATCGCCGTGGAATCCATAACGCTCAGTTGACGTTGAATAACCTCGATATAAGCCAGCTTGTCGAACTTCTTGGCATCGGGATTCTTCGCGGGATCGCTATCATATACGCCGTCCACGCCCTTCTTCGCCATCAAGATAGCGTCGGCCTCGATCTCCGCGGCACGCAGAGCCGCGGTGGTATCGGTGGAGAAGTACGGGTTACCAGTGCCAGCGGCAAAGATAACGACTCTTTCCTTTTCCATATGACGAATCGCGCGACGACGGATATAGGGCTCGGCGATTTGACGCATCTCGATCGCCGTCTGTACACGGGTGGGAACTTCCAAATTCTCCAAGGCATCCTGCAAGGCTAAGGAGTTGATGACCGTCGCCAGCATACCCATGTAATCAGCGGTAGCACGATCCATACCCTTGTTACTGCCGGACAGTCCACGCCAGATATTGCCGCCACCATTAACCACGGCAACCTCCACGCCGGACTCGACGACCTCCTTAATCTGCTTAGCCAAGGAATAGACCACGGTGGGATCGATACCGAAGCCCTTCTCGCCTGCCATAGCCTCGCCGCTCAATTTCAAAATAACGCGCTTATATTTCTTTGTTTCACTCACTGCAATGACCTCCTATACACAGACCTACTCGCATTTTCTATTCAATAATTATATCAAATTTTCCTGCTTAATACCAGTTTATATAAGCACATTTTCCCTGTTTAAGCAAAAGTATCGTCGCAAAGCCTCTGACCTTATCATTTAGTCACGAATTGACTATTTTAATATGGTCAAAAAGCTCTATAATAAAGCGTAACCTATTTAAAAGCTTATAAAATTGATATTTCGGAGGGGACTTCACATTATGGAAAAAGCATTAGCTACCAAAAAAATCAATGCCACCTACGCCGTTTGCATCACGGCGCTGTTCATGGCACTAAATATTTTGATGAGCTCGTTCGGCGTACCCGTTCCCGGCGGACGCTTGTATTTGAACGACGTGATTATTTGTACGGCCGCCATTCTTTTGGACGATTACAAGGCCGCCTTCATCGTCGGCGGCTTGGGCGCGTTCCTAGGCGACTTGTTCTTCTATCCCACGCCCATGTTCGTATCCCTCGCCACTCACGGCTTGCAGGCCGTAGTAATTTGCCTGCTAGCGCACCGCGGCAAGGAGGTCAGCCTGAAAAATGCCGCCTTGGGAGTATTCCTCGGCGCGATCATCATGGTTATCGGCTATTCCTTGGGACGTGCCTTCATCTACAGCACTCCCTATTACGCCTACCTCAAGCTGCCCTATCAGATTCTGCAAGCAGCGGTCGGCGCGATCGGCGCGCTTCTGCTCTGCTTCAAGGGCGGATTGCTGGAGGCCTATAAGAAGCTCTAAAAAAGCAAACAGTCGCTGTAACCGAAATGCAGCGACTGTTATTTTTTTCAACTGATATTCAAAACCATCATTGACAATTAGCATCAATGATGTATAATATACATAAAGAGGTGCTACCGATAGACGGTTGTCCCTTAGTTGCTTTTATTACTGAAAATAACCGCGGGCTGGGCGGTTATTTTTTTACGTTCTTTCCGACCATGTAGCCTACTTTAAAGCACTCTAAGCCGAAGCCAAGTAATGCTAATACTTCAAGCATACTCATCGTTCCACCTCCTCCGACAAAAGCTCACCGCCTCTGCGGTGAGCTTTTTTATTGCGGAGGATCACGTAAACCCTCCGTTTTGTCAGAGGGGCAACCGCCTACCGTTATGATAGCACAATAACATTATAACACATTAATTATTAAAATCAACGATTTATTTAATTATATACTTATTGTTTTTGTTAAGCTGTTCAATTTAAACTGTCATTAAAAAGCAAATGTAATTTAAGCAGCTTAATTAACACTTGTGACACGCCACCCAATGTCCAGGCGCGATCTCGCGTAGCTGTGGCTTATTGTTCACACAAAGGTCACTGCATTGCTCGCATCTGCTGGCGAAGGGACACCCCTGCGGCAAATCAAGGGGACTCGGAATCTCGCCCTCCAGCGGATCGATCTTATAGCGTTCGTCAGCGGCCACCTTGAACACCGACTTCATCAGCGATTTAGTGTACGGATGACGACAAACCTCGCCAATGCGTCCGCTTTCGATACGCTCCATCACGTTACCCAAATAAAGCACCGCGACCTGATGACACATCAAATCCACCAAGCCCAAATCATGCGCGATAAACAGAAAGGTAATGTCCTTTTCCCGCTGCAAGCGACAGAGCAGCTCGCAAATCTTTTCCTGTACGGAAACGTCCAACGCCGAGGTCGCCTCGTCGCAAACCACGATCTTCGGCTCTAAAGCCAAGGCGCGCGCGATGCCCAAGCGCTGACGCTGACCGCCGCTCATGCTGTGCGGATAGCGATCCTTGAATTCGGCAGGCAGCTCCACCATCTCCAGAAGCTCCGCCGCCTTAGCATCGACCTCGCTGCTTTTGATTAGACCGTAATTCTTCAAGGGTTCGGTGAGGATATCCTTCACCAGCATTTTAGGATTGAAGGCCGCGTTGGGATCCTGAAACACCATTTGAATCAGACGACGATTTTGACGCTTCTCCTCGCCCTTAGCCTTCAAAATATCCCTACCATTGAAGATAGCCTCGCCGGAGGTCGTCGGCTGAATTCCCAAAAGACAACGTACCAGCGTAGACTTGCCACAGCCCGACTCACCAATAATGCCCAGCGTCTGTCCCTCATAGGCCTCGAGTGAAACATCGTCGCAGGCGGTCAGCAATCTGCCGTCCTCCACTGGGAATTTCTTCGTCAAATGCTTGATTTCCAGTACCACGGGAGCCTGCTTCATCATATTATTCATAATAAGCCCTACCTCCTACGACCGGTACTGCCTCCAGCAGCGATTTTGTATAGGGATCCTGCGGATCCTTGATCACGTCATAGCGCGGTCCGCTTTCCACCACGCGTCCGCCCTTCATAACCATGATCTTATTGGACATATAGGACGCGACGCCCAAATTATGCGTTACTATGATCACGGCTACGCCGTAGCGATCACGCATCTCCAGAATCTGACGAATGATTTGCGCCTGCGTGGTAACGTCCAACGCGGATGTCGGTTCGTCGGCGAATAAAATCTTCGGACGAAAGACCATCGCCATCGCGATGCCCACACGCTGACGCATACCACCAGAAAGCTCGAAGGGGAAGCTGTTCATAATGTTATCGGGGTTCGGCAGTCGCACATTCGCCAGCATCTCGCACGCCATTTTATAGGCCTCGTCCGTGGACTTCTCGGGCGCATGAGTGCGGATGTAATCCACGAACTGCACGCCGATACGACGAATGGGGTTGATCATATTGCCGCTGTCCTGAAAGATCATGGACATATCCTTACCTGCAAGCTCACGCCAATCGGCACGCGTGTTTTGCAGCATATCGCGACCGTCATAAACGATGCTACCGCCGCTGACGCGTCCCGCACCTGGCAAGCAGCCCATGGCCGCGCGAATCACGGTGGTCTTACCCGAGCCTGATTCGCCGACGATGGACAGTATTTCACCCTTATCCAATTCTACATTGACACCCGCCACGGTGAGCTTGTCACCGTAGCTAATGTCCAAATTCTTTATTTCAAGAAGCATACGCTTATACCTTCTTTAAGCTTTATTTTGCAGGCTTAATTTCCTTGGTCAGCCAATAGTAGTCGCAGGGCAGAATGTTCGCGTCGGCGACGGTAGTGTTGGAAACCATGTTGGTTTGCGGATGACCGAATACCAAAGAGGCAGCATCATTCATGATAACCTTCTGCATATCGATGATCAAAGCGCGACGCTTAGCAGGATCGAATTCTACGCCCAGCTTATCGGACAAAGCGTCAAATTCGGGATTGCTGTAGCCAGAGCCGTTCTGCTCCTGACCAGTCTTGAGATACATATTCAGGAATACCTCAGGATCGCCTGCCTGCATCGCCAAAACGTTGGAGATGAGCAGATCGTACTCGCCTCTTCTGCCGATACCGTCGAGAACGTTGTAGTCAACGTTTTTCAGATTAACCTTAATGCCGACCTTCTTAGCGTCAGCCTGAGTAGCCTCGGCATACAGGGGCAGCTCCGCACGACCGCTGTAGAATACGAAATCCAGCTCCAAATTCTTGCCGTTCTTATCCACATAGCCGTCGCCGTCGCTATCCTTCCAGCCTGCCTCAGCCAAAAGCTTCTTAGCGGATTCAACATTGTATTGGTTAGGATCGGCCTTATACAGCTCGTCATAGCCATAATCCAAGGAAGGAGGCAGGTACGGACCACCAGGAGAGAAGGTATCCTTCAGCAATACCTTGTTATAGGTCACACGATCCAAGGAGCGCAGCAGAGCCTCGCGCACACGCTTGTCGCCCAACGGCTTTTCAGCACGCACGTTCAAACGCGCCAATACGTCACGCAGGGAAGCGATGGTGCTAATCGTGAATTTATCCTTCTTATTAAAGAGTGCCAAGTCACCGGCGGCAACGTTTACGGCAACGTCGATCTCACCCTTTTGCAAAGCCAAAGCGCGGGTATTCGGATCGTCGATGGTCGGAATTTCTACCTTCTTGAAGGGAACAGGACCGTCCCAATAATGCTCGTTGCGCACCATAACGGCCTTAGCCTTGCTATAGGATTCCACAGCGTAGGGACCGGTGCAGATCGCGCCCTGCTTAGCGGTGTCGCGCTTGTCGATGCCGTCAACCTTAACGATGATGAACAGCGGATCGCCCAGCATACCTGGCAGAGTCGGAACGGGCTTCTTCGTCTTAATGATTACGTTTTGACCGTCAGCGGTAATGGAATCGTATTCGAACATGGATTTCGCACGAGCAGCCTTAGCGAAGGTGCGCAGCAGGGATTTAGCGGCAGCCTCGCCAGTTACCTTAGAGCCGTCGGAGAAGGTCGCCTTATCGTTAACGTGCATCGTCCAGGTGAGCTTATCCTCGGAAATGCTCCATTTATCAGCCAACCAGGGCACGGTATTCATCTTGTTGTCGAACTTAGTCAGGCATTCGCCCAGGCCGTAACGCATTACTACCCAGCCGAAATAGTTATCGGTGGTTTCCAAGCTATCGGCGAAATTGGTAACGCCCATCTTCAGAACCTCTTTTTTAGCGGCTTCCTTTTTGTCGCCACCGCCGCAGCCGGCAGCCGCGAAAGCCATTAAACCGATCATTGCCGCAGCCGCGGTCACTTTAAACATTTTTCTCATAACTACATCTCCATTTCATTTGAACTCATTTATTATTGATTTTAATAAAGGACTAATTGTTGCTTTCCTGCAAGGGATCCAAAACGTCGCGCAGATTATCGCCCCAAAGGTTGAAGATAACGACCGTGACGAAGATCGCCAAGCCGGGGAAAATCATCAACCAGGGAGCGGTTTGCAGCTGCTGACGGCCCTCGTTCAGCATCAGGCCCCACTCAGGCGCGGGAGGCTGACTGCCAAAGCCGAGGAAGGACAAGCCCGCCAGCTCCATCATTAGAGCGCCGATATCCGCCGCCGCCGTGATAACCATCATCGGCAAAATATTGGGCAGGATATGCACCCACAAAATATGCAAGGGCTTGCCACCGTTAACGATCGCCGCGTCCACGAAATCACGGCGCTTAATCTTCAGCACCATGCTGCGTGCTAGGCGCGCGTACTTCGTCCAGCTGACGATGGTCAACGCGATGACCGCGTTCACCAAGCTGCCGCCCATAATACCGGCAACAGCGATAGCCAAAATCATACCTGGGAAGGAGATCATCATATCCGAGATACGCATGATCACCATATCTACCACGCCACCGAAATAACCAGAAAGCACGCCCATCGTCGTGCCCACCACGAACACCGTGCCGACGAGCAAAAGCACGCCAGTCAGAGAAGCACGCGCGCCGAACAGCACGCGGCTGAAGGCATCGCGTCCCAGCTTATCAGTGCCGAATAAATGCTCGCCGCTGGGAGGCAGGTAGGCGTTCCTCATGATCGCCTCCGTCGGATCGTAGGGAGCGAGCGCAGGTGCCGCCACCGCGATTAGAACCAGCAACAGCAATAAAAAGGTCGTGACCGCGAAGGCTCTATTGGTTCGTAAACCGTGCAAAAGTGTTTCCATGCTTATTTACCAGCCTTTCTGAGACGCGGATCCAAGTAGTTGTAGGAAATATCCACCACGAGATTGATCACCATGTACATCAGCGCGATCCACACGACTACGCCCTGCACCAGCTGGAAGTCGCGATAGGTGATCGCCTCGATCGCCAAGCGCCCCAAGCCGGGCCAGGAGAATACCATCTCGATAACCGCAGCACCGCCGAGCAGATTGCCCAGCGTCAAGCCAAGCAGCGTGATCAAGGGCAGCATCGCGTTAGGGAGTACCTCCTTCCAAAGGATGTGGCGTTCGCTCATACCACGAGTACGCGCGCCGACCACGTAATCCTGATGCAGCTCCTCCAAAATCGCCGTGCGCACCTGACGCGTATACTTGGAGCACATGGGCACCGCCAGGGTCACCGCCGGCGCTACGACGTTCTCCAGGCTCACCTCGCCGCCGATAATGGGGATCAGGTCCAAATGCAGACCGAAGAACCACAGAATCATCAGGCCAAGCCAAAAGCCTGGAATGGAAACGCCCATAAAGGTGAAGCCACGCACCAAATAATCGAACCAGCCGCCACGTTTAACCGCGGAATAAATACCAGCGGGTATGGAAATGATCATCATCAGCACTAGGGAGCAAAATGAGAGCACGATCGTACCGGGCAAACGCTCCATAAGCTCCTCGATAACTGGCTTCTTCACCATGAAGGAAAAGCCCAAATTGCCGTGCAGGGCGCGTCCCAGCCAATCAAGATATTGGAAGAAGAAGGGCTTATCCAAGCCCAGCTCCGCGCGCAAAGCGTCGATCTCCGCCTGACTTACGATAATATCCTCGTTACCGGCGATCATCTGTCGTACAACATCACCGGGTGCCAGCATGATTAGGGCAAAGGTGATGAAGCTAATGCCTAGCAAGACTAGGACGATCTGTCCCAGACGTGCCATTAATTGTTTTTTCGTCAAATCACATCATCTCCAGCAAAATAAAAATCCCTCCTGCACAGACAGAAGGGATTATAAACTATCGCACAAAAAAAGTATCGGTAATCTACATCTATTCTGTCGCTCGCAGAAAAATGTAACGGGCTAAGGCTACGATCTGACTTATCCTCCAAAAAGCAAGGCTTCACAGTGGCGTGACCGTGCGGATTTACACCGCATTCCTTAATTTACCCTCAAGCAGGTACCTTAGCCATATAGACGAGTAGCAATTCTTTTCTCTTAAAAGAATACTCCCCTTAAGAACAATGATATTATACTACTTCGTTTCAGAAAACGCAATAGTATAATTAAAAAACGTTGCTGTTTTATTTTTTTTTTAAGAGATGTTCTATAATATATAGTAATCCTTCTCAATTTGCTTTTTGTCTGAAGCTATGCTATGATATAGCTAAATTAGGAGGTATCGCGTTTTCGACAAGGCACAAGCGCTGCACAGCAATTCAACAAACCAAGGAGGCTTCAATGTCTGATACTCTGAAAATATGCGGTCTGACGATCCCCCGCGGCGAAAAGCTGCGCACCTTTCTCCAAGTTCCGGATACGCAGGTCAAATTTCCCATTACGATAATCAACGGTACGGAGGACGGTCCTACCCTGCTCATTACCGCCGGCATCCACGGTGGCGAATACCCGGGCATCGCCGCCGCCATGGAGCTTGGCAGAGACATCTCCCCCGCGGACGTACGCGGTATTTTGATCCTTATGCACCCAGTGAATATTCAAGGCTTCTGGGCCAGACGGGAGATGATCGTCCCCGAGGACGGCAAAAACCTCAACCGCGTTTTCCCCGGCGATCCCTGCGGCACGCTCGCCGATAAGATCGCCTATCTCATCAGTGCTAATTTTTTCCCCATCGCGGACTTTTTCGTCGATATGCACAGCGGTGATATTCACGAAAGCCTGCACCCCTACGTCTATTACCCAGGTCAGCCGACCAAGGAGATCGAGCAAAAATCACGCTCCGTCGCCCGCGTACTGGACATGGAATACATGGTGCGCTCCCTCGCTACCGGCGGTGCCTATAACTACGCCGCCAGCACCGGACTACCGTCCATCCTCATCGAACGCGGCGGTGCTGGGCTGTGCCTGCACGAGGACATCGAGGCCTACAAGGATGATGTGCGTAATATCCTGCGCAAGCTGAAAATGTTCTCCCTACCCGTCAAGCCGCGTCACCACAGTCCGCGCGACGTGGAAAACCTCATTTACATGGAGGCATTGGAAACGGGCTGCTGGCTGCACCATATCCATAGCGGCGATTTCGTCGAGGAGGGACAAATCCTCGGACGCATCACCGATATGTTCGGCAACACGCTGACGACCTACTACGCCGAGCAGACTGGCGTGATTCTCTACGTCTGCCCCGCTCTGGCCTCGCCCAAGGGCACGATTCTTGCCGCCTATGGCACGCTCAAGGAGTTCGAGGACGATTTTTAAGCATAAAAAAGCTGCTGCACCGTAAGGTAACAGCAGCTTTTGCTTTTGCGTAGGCTCTATGCTTTTTTGTGCGGCAGCAGCTCGGGCGGCAGCTCGGGCGCGACATCGTGCAGCTGCTCGCTAAGGGGATTCACATGCACCATGCAATGCTTCACCAGCGGGAAGTTCACCTCGATCGCCGTATGTACCAGCTCGGCGATATGATGCGCCTCCAGCAGGCTCAGGCTATCCAGCACGCTGATCTCCACATCGACGTAAATACGACTGCCGAACATACGCGTATTTAGGCTGTCCATATGCTCAACGCCGGGCACGCGGCGCACCAGCTCCTCCAGCGCCCTGGTCGTCTCCTCGTCACAGCTATGATCCACCATCTTGTCCATAGCGTCCTTAAACACCTCGTAGGCGGCCTCTAAAATCATCAAGCAAATAATTATGCTCGCCACGGGATCCAAAAGCGGATAACCCATGCGTGCGCCCAAAATGCCGATGAACGCGCCGATGGACGAAAGCGCGTCACTGCGATGATGCCAAGCGTCCGCCATCAGCGCGCCCGAATTTACGCGCTCAGCGGCACGCTTAGTATACCAAAACATCGCTTCCTTCACCACTATGGACAGCACCGCCGCCCACAGTGCCAGCTGCCCCGGTATCTCCAACGCGGCAACATCCTCGTGCGCGATCTTGTTATAGCCGCTATAGCCAATCCCCAACGCGACTAGGGTGAGCATTACCGCCAGCACGATCGCCGCCACGCATTCCATACGCTCATGACCATATTGATGCTCCTCATCCGAGGCCTTGTTGGAAATCTTCACGCCCGCGATCACCACAAAGGTGCTAAAAACGTCGGAGGCGGAATGGATACCGTCGGAGATCATCGCCGAGGAATTAGCGATAAATCCCGCCGCCAGCTTCGCCAGGCTTAAAACGAGGTTGGCGACGATGCTGTTCAGCGAGACCAGCATCGCCACCTTTTCCTCTTGATTTGCATAATTCATACGTCAGCTCTCCCGTTTATTTTATAAGCGAACAGCATTCTCCGCCAGCATCGGCAGCTGCTTACCGTTCTTTCCCGCGCGATAAAGGCGCAAGCGCTCGATGTCCGCCAAATGCACGGGCAGCTCCAAGCCGAAATGCTCGTTCAACGCGTTCAACAGATCCACGGCCTTCATGCTGCCAGTCGGAGTGATTTTGCAATCGAACGCAAGCACCGTCCGCTCGCCGTCCTGCTCCGCCTCGATGCGGGAAATGTAAAACTTCACATCGATCTCCTTATAGCCGCTCTTCGTTTTGGGAGCGGCCTTTTTAAAGAGCAGCTGCTCCGCCGCGTTGAAGGCTACCACCGCCGCGCTCACGTCCGCGCCATAGGGCAGCGTGACGCGATAGCCCGCGCCTGCCGCCTGACTCATCAGAGCCACGTGATGCGTATCCACCGCGTCCGCCGCCAGCACGCGAATACCGCGCGGCAGCGCCGCCGCCAAGGCTCGCGCCGCAGGCTCGACCTCCATCGGCTCGGCCAGCTCGATCTCCACGAACTCGGTGTAGCTTACCACGCCCACGCCGAGCGCGGAGGCGAGGCTGTACTTCAAATGCGGATTGAAGCCCTCAGAATAGGCGGCGGGCAGCTTCGCCCTGCGGATCGCGCGTCCAATGGTACGCGCGTATTCCAAATGAGAGATAAAGCGAATCTCAGGATCCTTAGTAATTTGCATTCTCAGCTTCATTACGCTTCCACCTCCCCTTTATAATCGATGATTTTCACGCCGAGCTTGGGGCACACGCCGCAGCCCGTGCAATCGGAGCGGCGGCAATCATGCGTCAGCTGCTGCGCGTAGGCCTTCTGCCACTCGTTCCAAAGAAAGCGACGGGATACGCCCGGAGAAATATGCTCCCACGGGAACACCTCGTGCTCGCCACGCTGACGTGCGGCGTAGAAATCCTTGTCCAAGCCGACCTCGTCCAGCGCCTCCAGCCAACGCTCGTAGGAGAAGCAATCGCTCCAGCCGTCGAAACGCGCACCCTTCTCCCAAGCACGCAAAAGCGCTTTGCCGACCTTGCGATCGCCGCGCGCGAACACCGCCTCGATCACGCCCGTCTTGCTGTCGTGATAATTCAGGGTTACGTTCTTAATCGTCTTAATCTCGTCCTTAAGCAGGAACTGCTTCCTGCGAATCGTTTCCAAATCGTCCTGCGCGAACCATTGGAAGGCTGTATATGGCTTCGGTACGAAGAAAGAGGCGCTCACGTTCACCTTGCAGCCCTTCTTACCCGTAACCTGATAATATTTATATTGCACCTTGCGCGCCAAATCGGCGATCGCCAGCACGTCCTCGTCTGTCTCGAATGGCAGGCCGATCATGAAGTACAGCTTCACGCTGCTCCAGCCCGATTCGAAGGCCGCGCCTACGGCGTTCATCAGATCCTCCTCGGTCACGCCCTTGTTAATTACGTCGCGCATCTTCTGACTGCCAGCCTCAGGAGCGAAGGTCAAGCCGCTCTTGCGCACCGCCTGAATCTCCTTAGCGATCGCCACGCAGAAGCTGTCGATACGCAGTGAGGGTAGCGAAACGCTGACGCGATCGTCCTTAAACTCGTCGATCATGGAATGTACCATGGGCGCGAGGCAGGAGTAATCAGCGCTAGAAAGCGATACCAAGCTAATCTCGTTATAGCCCGTATTATCCACTAGCTTACGCGCCAGCTCCTTCAGCACCTCGGGGTGACGCTCACGCACGGGGCGATAAACCATGCCCGCATGACAGAAGCGACAGCCACGACTACAGCCGCGAAAAACCTCTAGCATAATGCGATCATGCACGATCTCGCCGAAGGGAACGATCGGCGCGGTCGGAAAATCGACGCTATTCATATCGCGCACCACGCGCTTATAAACCACCGCGGGCGCATCAGCCGTCAGCGGACGCACCTCCTTCAGCGTTAGGTTCTCGTTATATACAGGCTCATAGAAGGAGGGTACGTAGATGCCGTCGAGCTTCACCACCTCGTGCAGGAAGCCCTCTCTGCCGCCAGGTCTGCCCGCGCGTTTCCATCTCTTATACAGCTCCATGACCTCGACGATGACCTCCTCGCCCTCGCCGATAATGGCGAAATCGAAGAAGTCCGCCAAAGGCTCCGGATTATAAACGCAGGGACCGCCGACGATGACGAAGGGATCGCCCTCGCCGCGCTCGCTCGACAAAAGCGGAATGCCACCCAAATCCAGCATATTCAGGATATTGGTATAGCTAAGCTCGTATTGCAGCGTAAAGCCGACGATATCGCACTCGCTCAGCGCCTTCTTCGTCTCCAGCGTGCATAAGGGAATGGAGCGTTCGCGCAGCTTCGCCTCCAAATCGATCCACGGCGCGTAGGCACGCTCCGCCTGCACGCCCTGCTGCTTGTTCAGCAGATGATAGAGAATTTTGAAGCCCAAATAGCTCATGCCCACCTCGTACACATCGGGGAACGCCAAAGCGATCGTCGCCTCCACCTCGTTCTCAGGCTTCACAATACTGCCGAATTCTCCACCCGTATAGCGTGCGGGCTTTTGCACACTGCTCAATATGTCAATCGTTAGTTCCTTGCTCATAGATCCTCCTTAGAACTGTAGGTTCTGCTTGCGCACCTTGATATTCAGCAAAATGGCAACCAGCATCAGGTTAGTCGTCAGCGAGCTTACGCCGTAGCTCAAAAACGGCAGGGGCACGCCCGTTACGGGCATGATACCCGCGGTCATACCGATATTGACCAAAATATGGAACATGAACATACTCGTCACGCCCACCGCCAAAAGCGTACCGAAATTGTCATCCGCGTCCAAGGCGATGGCAATTCCGCGCCAAATGATGATCATATATAAAAAGATAATGCACGCCGCGCCGATGAAGCCGAATTCCTCACCTGCCACGGCGAAAATAAAGTCCGTGTGATTTTCGGGCAAAAAGTTCAGCTGACTTTGCGTACCGCTCAACCAGCCCTTGCCCAAAAGTCCGCCACTACCGATAGCGATCTTGGACTGAATGACGTGATAGCCGCTGCCGAAGGGATCAAGCTCGGGATCTAGGAACACGCGGATACGGTTCTTCTGATAATCCTTCAAAAAGAGCCAAAACACTGGCAGCATCGCCACGAAAAGCACGCCCAAGCGGAAGAACCACTTATACTTAAAGCCGCTCACCAAAATCATGCCTAACAAAATAGCGATGAAGGTCAGCGAGGTGCCCAAATCTGGCTGACGCATAACCAGCACCCATGGCAGCAGGATATAGCCGAATACCGGCAGATAATCCTTAAACTCCTCCAGCCACTCGATGCGCTTATCCATGAACGCCGCTAGACAGATAATCAAAAAGACCTTGGAAAACTCGCTCGGCTGAAAGGAGAGCGGTCCAATCTGAATCCAACGCTGCGCGCCCAGCTGACTGTGTCCGACCGCCATAACGGCGATCAGCAGCAAAATATTAAAGATGTATAGCTTCGTGGCATAGTTCTTCAGCAAACGATAATCCACCATCAGCGATACCAGCACCATCACCACGCCGAATACCATGAACATGCTTTGGCGCTGCACATGCCAAGCCTTGCCCGTGCTCACGGCGAAGGAGTGCGTCGCACTGTCGATCAGCCCCAAGCCGCAGCCCATGAGCAAAACGACGGCGCCGATCAGCCACCAATCTAAATTTTTCAGAGTTCTTTTAATGTCCACGCCGCGGCTCCTTCCTTACTGCTCCGCCTTAGCCTGCTCTTTATCCTCGGGCTTATCCTCGGGCATCCAGCCCTTCTCCTTGAAAAACTCCTCGAACGCCTTATAGACGATCGGGCCAGCCGCCAAGGAGCCGAAGCCGCCCTGCTCGACGATGCAGACCACGACCAGCTCGGGATCATCCACCGGACCATAGGCCACGAATAAACCATGATCGCGTCCATGCGAGTTTTCCGCCGTACCTGTCTTACCGGCTATGGGCTTGGGCAGCTGGTTGAAGTAGGAGGCGGTACCGCCCTCCTGCGTCGTCGCGCTCATACCCATACGCATATAGTCAATCGTCTGCTGCGACACCTCGATGTGCTTGCCCTCGCTACGCTTGGGCTTCTCGAACAGCGTCCCGTCAGCGTTCAAAACGCTCTCCACCAAATACGGCTGATAGCGCGTGCCACCGTTGGCGACCGTGCTCAGCATTACGGAAAGCTGCATCGGCGTAGTCAGATTGAAGCCCTGACCGATCGCCGCGTTAAACGTGTCGCCTAAGCGCCAATCCTCGTTCCAAATCTCGCGCTTCACCTTCTTAGAGGCGACCAAGCCACGACTTTCGTTCTCCAAATCGATGCCCGTTTTCTGACCGAAGCCATAGATACCGGCATATTTCGCGATATTATCGATGCCGACACGATAACCAAGCTCGTAAAAATAAACGTTATCACTCATCGCCAAGGCCTTGATGAAGGTCAGCCAGCCCAGCACCTCGCCGCTGGCGTTACCCATCGTCGGCACGAGGGGATGAAAGCCGCCGTCATAGATCGGCTCATCTAGCCCCACCTTGTTCAGCTCGAACGCCGCCGTACCGGTGACGATCTTGAAAGTCGAGCCTGGCGGATATTCGCCACTGATAACCTTATTGTTCAACGGATAGCTGCTGTCATTATTGATCTCGTTCCAATCCTTGGAGGAGATACCGTGTACGAATAAATTAGGGTTGTAGCCCGGACGACTGACCATCGCCCGCACCGCGCCGTTGCGTGGATCGATCGCCACCACCGCCGCCGCGCGCGCCCCCGATGCCAAACCGCTGCTGCGCAGGAACGCCAAATGCTTATCGGTGAACTCCTCCAAGGCACGTTGCAGACGAAAATCCAATGTCAGCTGCAAATTCTTACCGGGTACGGGCTTAATGGAATCGAAATGCTGCACGACGTTGCCAGCAACGTCGACCTCCTCCATCAGCGCGCCGTCCTCGCCGCGCAAATAGCGGTCATAGCTCTTCTCCAAGCCCTCCTTGCCGACGATGCTTCCCTGCGTGACGTTCTTGAACAGCCCCTGCTCGATCTCATAGGCGCTAACCTCGCCCACATAGCCCAAGGCGTGTACCGCCAGCTCGCGATAAGGGTAATTACGCACCGGCTGCACCGAAAGCATGATCTCAGGCATATAGCGCCGCTGCTCCTCGATGCGCGTCACCATATCGGGAGTCAGATCACCGCGCAGCAGGATCGGCTCATAGTAATTTTGACTCTCCTTGATGCGCTTGTTAATCTCATCCACGGGAATATCCAAAAGCGCGCTGATTTTCGTCAGCGTCTCCTGCTTATACTCCGCCTGCTTTTGCAGCACCACGGCATAGCCCGGCAGGTTATTCACCAGCTCCTTGCCGTCCTTATCATAAATCAAACCGCGGGGCGCGCTGATCTTCGATTGGCGCAGACGGTTACCGTCCGATTGCTTGCTGTAATATTCGCCACGCCACAGCTGCAAATAAACCATACGTCCCAAAAGCACGACAAAGCAAAAAAGGCATAGGCATAGCATCGTCTGTAAGCGAACCGTTTGTTTCTTATTCAGCATAAACGCTATACCCTCCTCGATTTAACTCAATAGGAAATGTCTTCCTCTTTAATCCAATGATAAACACGCTTTACCAAAAGCACCATGGGCACAACTAAAAGCATATTGCCAACGACGAAGCCGCACGCGCTGAGCAAATAATCGAAAAAGATGCTCCAGCGTCCGCCGCTGCGCAGCAGCTCCACCCACCAATAGCAAAAGCTGATCGCCGCACTACAAATAGCAATCGTGAGCATATGAAAGAGCGCGTTATCCTTCACGACCTTCTCCTTCGTCAGCCCGATCGCGTAGCCCAAGGCCATGCGCGTCAGCATATGATAGCCAAACGCGCCCACGGTCATCGCGTCCTGCACCAAGCCCACGCCCAAGCCCGCCAAGGCACCGCTGCGTTCTCCGCGCAGCATGGCGAAGGCATAGAGCGCCAAAAGGCTCAGGTCGCAGGAAAACCAGCCCGTATAAAAGGCCGACAGTGCGCCCTGTAGCGGTATTAAAAGCAGAAATAGGACGGGCCAAATCAGTCTCCTCATTTCGCCTGTCCTCCCTGCTGCTCAAATTCAATTTTCGGAGCCGGTGTAAAAGCGGTGATTACCAGCACCTGCTCCACATCGGCGAGATCAGCCGCTGCCTCCACGTCCGCCTCCTGTAAAAGTCCCACGCTATCCATACGCGTCTTAGTCACCGTGCCGATCAAAATGTCCGCAGGATGACTACCGCTATAGCCGCTAGTCACGACCACGTCGCCCTCGCGCAGGCTCGCCTCGCGAAAGACATGCTCCATGACCAGGGTGTCGTCCGCCATCGTCTTGCCGCCGACCACGCCCACGGCACGGGAATCGTGCCGCAGCACGCGCGCGCCCACCTTAAAGCGCGGCGAATTTAGCAGAAGAACGCGCGCATAAGCAGGATAAACCTCGTCGATGATGCCGACCAGACCGCCGTTCACCACCGCCATCTCGCGACGCAGCCCCTTGTCTGCGCCGGCGTTGATATAAAGACAGTCGCGCAAATCCCCGTGATTACGCGAAATAACGCGTGCAGCGACAGCCTCCTGCGTCCTATGCTCCTCCTTGTAGTTGAGAAGCTCGCGCAGCTGCCGATTTTCCGCATACACGGACGCCATTTGAATATTAGCGTTGCGCAGCTCGATATTATCCTTCTTCAGCTGTTCGTTCTCGCTCTGCATCACCGTCATAGCCTTCCAATAGCCGCGCACGCCATCGCTCGCGTTACCGATGCTGTTCAAGCCGCTTTCCACAGGCAAAAGCACGGTCGACACGACGGCGTTCACCACGGGGAAACGACTGCCGCCGGCGACCGCCATGGACAGCATTCCCAGCAGGACGAAGACGCACATGACGATAAGCATAAATTTCTTACTCATGCCGCATCCCTATTATTTAGAGGTCATGAAACCCTTACGATAAATATCAATATTCTCCACGGCGATACCCGTGCCCAACGCCACGCAGTTCAACGCCTCGTCGGAAACGAAAACGGGCATTCCTGTTTCCCGGGAAATAAGTCGATCCAAATTGCGCAGCATCGAGCTGCCGCCGGTCATCACGATACCGCGATCCATAATGTCCGCGCTCAGCTCGGGCGGCGTGCGCTCCAAGGTATTGCGAACAGCGTCCACGATCATGCTGACGGGCTCGTCGACCGCCTCGCAAACATGGTTGGCGTTCACCTCGATGCTCTTGGGCAGGCCGCTCAGCAAATCGCGACCACGCACCTCGATCACGTCAGGGTTCTCCACCTTCATCGCCGTACCGATCTCGATCTTGATATTCTCCGCGGTACGCTCGCCGATGAACATATTGAAGGTCTTGCGCACATAACGCACGATCGCGCTGTCGATAGCGTCGCCACCACAGCGCACGCTCTTAGAAACCACGATGCCGCCAAGCGAGATCACCGCTACCTCGCAGGTACCGCCGCCAATATCGACGACCATGCTACCGGTCGCCTCCTGCACGGGCATACCCGCGCCGATCGCCGCCGCCATGGGCTCCTCGATCAAATACGCCTCACGCGCGCCCGCCTCGATCGTCGCGTCGATAACCGCGCGCTTCTCCACCTCTGTAACGCCAGAAGGCACGCCGACCAAAATACGGGGGCGCACGAAGGTGCGATTACCCATGGCCTGCTTAATGAAATACTTCAGCATGGACTGGGTAATCTCGTAGTCGGCGATAACGCCGTCCTTCATCGGACGAATAGCCACGATATTGCCAGGGGTACGACCGATCATGCGCTTCGCCTCCGCACCGATCGCCAAAACCTCGTTGGTATCGCGCTCCACAGCCACTACGGACGGCTCACGAATAATGATGCCCTTGTCCTTGCAATGCACCAGCGTATTCGCCGTACCCAAATCTATACCCATATCATCCGACATATTATTGAAAATGCTGATATTCGGAAATTTAAAGTTCATCGCCAACTGTCCTCCTAAAACTCCAAGGCTCCTGCCTCTTTAAAGCTATAATAGGTTCCGTCACCTATAATCAAATGATCCAATACGGGAATGGCGAGCGTTTTGCCCGCCGCGATCAGCCTACTCGTCAGCTCTCTATCCTCGTCGCTGGGAATCGGCTCCCCCGAAGGATGATTATGCGCGACGACGATCGCCGCCGCGTGCTGCACGATCGCTGGTTGGAACACCTCGCGCGGATGCACGACCGACTCCGCTAGCGAGCCCTCGCTAACGATCTCCGTACCGATCACCTTATTTTTCGTATTCAATAAAACCACGACGAATTGCTCCCGCGTCGCATAACGCAACCGCGGCATCAAAAATGCCGCTCCCTGCTGCGGACTACCGAAGCAGAATTTATCCAAGGGACGCGCGCAGGCCAAACGCCTGCCCAGCTCCAGCGCCGCCAAAACCGTAGCCGCCTTCGCCTGCCCCAAGCCCTTAACGCCCAGTAGCTCCTTAAAGCTGCCGACGCGCGCCAGCTGCCTATATAGGCGACCGTCCGCCGTAAGCTCCCTGCCCAGCGCCAACGCCGACTTCGACGCGGTGCCCGTGCGCAAAAGAATCGCCAAAAGCTCGGCATCCGTAAGCGTCGCCGCGCCATGTCGCAAAAGCTTCTCGCGCGGACGCTCCTCAGCAGGCAAATTTTTGATATTTTCCTCGGCGGTCAACGCCACCTGCTCCTTGATACTGCTAAGTTCCATACTATCGCCTCGGCGATAGGCACTTCCCCTGCAATTTCTCATGCGTTCATATTAGCTCCTATTTCCTTCAACATGGAATACAATAACGTCAATGGGAGGCCCACTACGTTATTATAGCAGCCCTCGATTTTTTCCACGAGCAGAGCGCCTCTGCCCTGAATACCATAGGCACCCGCCTTATCGGCAGGCTCGCCCGTCGCGACATACGCCGCTATCTCCTCGCCGCTCAAGCGACGAAAATAAACCTTCGTCTCGCAAACCGCCTTCAGCTCTCGTCCGCGATAGCGCACCGCCACGCCCGTCAGCACCTGATGCGCACGCCCCGAAAGACGCGTCAGCATCCGCACGGCATCCGCCTCATCCGCGGGCTTGCCTAGAATCGCGCCCTCGCTGACCACGATCGTATCGGCAGCCACCACAGGAAGCTCGTCCCCCTGCGCCGCCGCCACGCTCGCGCACTTGCCTGCGGCGTTATACAGCGCCACCTCGCTCGCGGATTGGCGCGCGTCGCTAAGCTCGACAAAATCGGCAGGACAAACGCGCGCGGCGATGCCCACCTGCGCCAAGAGCGCCAAGCGTCGGGGCGAAGCCGAAGCCAAAATCACTTCCATAGCTCGCTCCTCAGCCCTTCGATCCCATATCGATGACCATCTTTTCCGCCTGAATCTCGTAAATAACGGGCTGCTTGCCCTCGCGAACCGCGTCACGCTTAAAAATACGGGCATAGCTAATCGTCACGATCAGCCACAGGATAATGCCGCCGATGATGAACGGAATATTATCCATATGGAAGAACACCGCCAAGCTATTACCGAAAGCGATGCCCGCGATCACGCCCGTCACCGGCAGACCGTAAATGATCATCTTCGCTTTTTTATTGTCAAAATCGCGATACTCAGCGCCGACCACGTCGCCAGCCTTAGCGTTCACCGGATTCCAGCAATCAAGGTACTTAGGCAAGCCCTGCAGCTCGCTTTCCGTCTTGTCCACCTTCACCTCAGCACGCTCGCCCTGCTTTTTGACAACCAAACCTCTAATTTCAGCCATGAAGAAAACTGCTCCTCTATCAAAATTTACATCAATATGCTTTTACGAAAATATACCAATAGCCAAAACCGAAAATCACAGCATAAATCGCGATGAACACCAAAACGCCCTTCACGCAAATCGGGTAGCCGAAATTGATGTCCTCGCCGAAAATGCCACGGCGGTTAAAGAAGGTGTACTTCTTGCGCTTTCTGAACCAGGCAGCCTTATTCTCCGGGCCGACCAGCTTGGCGATAAGATAAATATAAATAAAAGAACCAAAAAATATCTGCATTACCCTTGAGCAAACCGCCAAGGGTGCCGCGCTCTCAATACCGTTCATCGTACCTCTCTCCTGTAAATCAAAGTTGAATATATTTATCGGGCATCTGCTTTTGCAGCCTTTTGAGAAAATCATCACTGCATTTAAAAATCAGACCTGCCAGCTTATTCTTCTTGCCCTCGGTAAAGACGAGTAAACGCTGTTGATTGCTGTCCAAGGAATTATAGCGATGAATATAATGACTGATCTTCGTTTTGCGGAAGAAGCTGCGCACGTACTTATTCGTGAAGCTTTCCGTGCGGGTAAGATCCACCTCGTAGCTGTGCTTGATAAAGAACAGACCTTGGGTAATGACCTCCAGCCTTCTGTCCTTGTAGAGGATCACCGTATATTTGAAGGACACGCGCCACAGCCACAAGCCCAAAAGCACGAGGTTAAGTCCCCAGCCCGTAAGGCTCAAATGGCGGGTAGCCTGCACCTGCGACCATTCATAAGTAAAAAGGCAGGCAATCATCACCAGCGCGATGAACGCCAAAACCTTGCGTCCGAAGCTTGAGCCGGACTCCTCACGACATATTTCTTCCAAGAAAAACTCCCTCCATCTCTTCCGTGTATGTGTAGCAACACTTATCCATTTTTACCTTAACAATTATACCAAATTCTCGTGTCAAAGCATATACCCCATGAGGATTTTTACGGAAAAAAATGTGAAATATCGCGTGGGGAGCGAGGTTAAAATAAAAAAAAGTACTTCTTTGCTTGCCCAAAGAAGTACCAAGAAATGCCCTAATTTAAGCAACTCCTATCCGTTCTTCTCGCAAAATAGCTTTTTATCTGTTTTTATCTTGACATCTGTAAATTTTCAGAGTATTATTGAACTATGAGCAGCTTTATAAGCTGCAAAAAGAAATCCTCTAAAATTCCTTATGCTCTAATGACTT
>CAYZOZ010000015.1:17715-33178 GCA_964480295.1 uncultured Phascolarctobacterium sp. | reverse complement strand
TGCTTTTCAGTCAAGCAGCCGGTCAGTACGCAGAGGATAGCGCCGATAATGGAAGCCATTTCCAGGGTTACGCCCGGAATACCTACGGACATTACCAGAACTACGCCCAGCAGGATCAGAGCGGAGATAACCTGCTTGGAAACGGAAACCTCGTTAGCTTCGATTTCCTGAGCGATTTCTTGGTCATCCTCGCAAACGGTGTTCGGCAGCAAATATTTACCAACGAACATCATGTAGAGCATACCTGCGATGGAGATGGGCACGCCGATCCACGCATATTCGAAGAAGCCGAAGGAATCTTGAATACCGGCAGCCTGCAAAGCGCCGTTAGCGATGATGTTCGGAGGAGTACCAACCATGGTCAGGATACCACCCCAGCCGCAAGCGAAGGCCAAAGGCATCAGCTGACGGGAAGCGGGGATCTTAGCTGCGGAGCAGATACCCAAAGCAACGGGCAGCAGGCAGGCTGCGGTGCCGGTGTTGGAAAGAACTGCGGACAGCAGAGCGCCTACGGTCATCAAACCGATCATCAGGCTATTTTCGCCAGTACCGCAAAGCTTAACTACTTGGTTACCGATTTTTTGAGCCAGACCGGTGTAGAACATGGAAGCGCCTACGATGAACATGCCTGCGAACAGGACAACGGTGGAGTTGGACAAGCCGCTGAATACCTGTTTAACAGGGATAAAGCCGAGCAAGCCGCAGGCGATAGCGCCTGCCATAGCGGTTACTGCCAAAGGAATGAGTTCAGTTACAAAGAACAAAGCAATAACAGCCAGCATGAGGATACATTTTACTGCATTGGACAATTTGAAGTCCTCCTTCTTTAAAATTCGTACATACCTCAATGTACTTAGTAGCGTAATCAAGAAACTGCGTCAGGCTTGAGATAATATACATTTTTACGCTTGTAAAACGCATAAGCTGAAGAAATTTGCTTAACCGAAATTTGAATCTTAACGAGCCAACTAACGTCATTCTTCCCTAACTTTATTTACTTAATTACAGAATGTGTTAAGTTTATCACATTTTCGTCATATTTTCAAGCTGTTATACACCTAGTTAAATAGTGAGTTTACACCTGCTCGCAGCTTTATATCGTTGTATTTTTATACCACTTAATCCGTATTTTTATACTGCTTTTGTAAAATGTATTTTTCCCGCCTTGAACCCCGTCACTTTACCTTGAAAATAAATCATTAAACTATGCTTATGTAAAAGCTACTTTGCATTGAAGCGATGACCGCATTGCAACAGCATGGTTTATCGAGGAATATCTCTATTTAGTTTTATTAAAAGCTTGAGCGTTTGTATTTACAAAAGCGTATAATCTCATTCATCTGCTACATAAGCGCAAAAAAAATATTTCAGCGTAGTCTACCCGCCGAAATATAAAACTGCGTCCTCGTATAAAACACTATCAGTATTTTATTTTACTATAAAACAATCATATGTAAGCAAGCAGCCCTACACGCTTCCGCGTCAAGCCACGCATGGCACGCCTCCACGCCGACAATGTGACCATAGCAACAGATTTTTACCTTTTCTCTGCCTAAAATTAATAATGCAAAGCAACCTTTTAATATCCTCTCAATTTTCAATTTGCTAATAGAAGGTTGGGAGAACGGCCGAGCCTGCTGCGAACTCGCTCGGCGGTAAAGAAATAACCGGATGCGAACCGGTTATTTCTTTATGCCCGCAAACACTATTAAGACAGCAAAAAGCTCCGTCCTCCTCCCCGAAGGAAGGTGAACGGAGCTTAATTTACGTTATTTAATCAGCCGAGGTCTATTACTCCAGCAGATCGTCCTGCTTCTTTTTACGGCTAAAGAAGCGTTCTACCACTACGAACAGCACTGGGATCATGAAGATACCCACACCCGTGGTAATGGTCATGCCGCCTACTACCGCGTTACCCATGGACACACGCGCGCCAGCACCGGGACCAGTAGCGATCGCCAATGGCAAGCAGCCGAGGATGAAGGCGAAGGAGGTCATCAAAATCGGGCGCAAGCGCAGATGCGCGGCCTCGATCGCCGCGGAAACTACGTCCATGCCGTTTTCCTCCATGTTCATCTTCGCGTATTCGACGATCAGGATCGCGTTCTTCGCCGCCAAGCCGATCAGCGTAATCATGCCTATCTGCATGTACACGTCGTTTTGCAGACCGCGTACGTATTGGGAGAAGAAGCAGCCGAAGATAGCCGCCGGAACGGACAGCAGAACCGCCAAAGGAATGGTCCAGCTTTCATACAGAGCCGCCAAGCACAGGAATACGAAGATCAAGGAAATGATGTAAATCTTCGTGGAGTTGGAGCCTGCCAAAAGCTCGTCACGGCTCTGGTCAACCCACTCATAGGTGTAGGTGCTGGGCAGAACCTCTTTCGCGATCTCCTCAAGCGCGTTCATAGCCTGACCGGTAGAATAGCCAGTCGCGGGATCGCCCGCGATCTTGATCGCGCGCGCGCCGTTGAAACGCGTCATAACGAGGGAGTTGCTCTTTTGCTGCGGCGTTACGAGGGTGTTCAGAGGAATCAGCTCGCCCTCGGTATTGCGCAGGTAGAAGTAGCGCATATCGTCAACGCTGGTACGATACTTCTGGTCGGCCTGCATTACGACCTTCCAGGTACGACCGAAATTGTTGATATCGTTGATCTCATAGCCGCCCAAGAAGGCCTGCAACGCGCTGTAAACGCTGGAAACGTCAACATGCAGGGATTGCGCCTTTTCGCGGTCGACCTCGAAATTATAGGTAGGAGTCGTGGTATTCAGCGTGGTGTAGATCATACCGATCTCCGGACGCTGACGTGCCTTTGCCAAGAACTCGTTAGCGCGCTCGCCCATTTGCAGAGCGTCCTCGCCGGCGAGGTTCATCAGATACAGGCTCAAGGTACCGGTACTGGAGGCACCGGGCAGAGCAGGAGGCTGGAACGCCATAACCTGCGCGTCGGGAAGCTGCGAAGCCATACCGAAGATTTGCGGAATGATATCCTGAATCGTATTATCACGCTCGCTGAAGTCCTTCAGCGCAACTACTAGCAAGCCGGAATTGGATTTCTGCGCGTCGGACAGGATATCCACGCCGCTTACCTGCAAAACATGCGCTACGCCGGGCAGCTTTCTTACCTTCTGATAGAGCTCGTCCATCAAAAGCGAGGTACGATTGCTAGATGCCGCCTCAGGCAGAGTAATGGATACGGCGCTCATGCCCTGGTCCTCGTTGGGAACGAAGCCAGTCGGCGTAACCTTAGCCAAGGCACCGATACAAATGCCCAATACGAGCAGCAGACACAGCATCAGCTTAGCACGGCGGATGCACGCCTCAACGCCCTTGACGTATTTGCCCAAGGCGCGAGCGAACCAATTATTGAAGCCTGCAACGAGCTTGCCGATGAAGCCCTTCGGCACGCCCTCCTCGCCCTTCTTAACCAAAAGCAGGGAGCAAAGCGCCGGAGTCAGGGACAGAGCTACGATCGCGGACAGCATCATGGATACGGAAACGGTCAACGCGAACTGCTTGTACAGCTCGCCAACGGTACCGCCGGTAAAGGCTACGGGAATGAATACCGCGGACAGAACGAAGGCGATGGCCACAACAGGGCCGGATACCTCGTTCATCGCACGATAGGTCGCCTCCTTAGGCGACATACCGTTATCCTGAATATGATGCTCGACAGCCTCTACGACGACGATCGCGTCGTCGACTACCAGACCGATCGCCAGAATCAAGGCGAACGCGGTCAGGGTGTTAATCGTAAAGCCCAAAAGCACGAAGGAGGCAAAGGTACCGACCAACGATACGGGAACCGCCAAAATAGGAATCAGCGTCGCGCGCCAGCTACCCAAGAACATAAATACTACGATGATAACCAGTACCAAGGCTTCGAAGAAGGTATGCGCTACCTTTTCCAGGGACTCGGTAATGAACTGGGTATTATCCTGTACCATGATGATTTGCATATCATCTGGGAAACGGCTTTCCGCTTCCTTCAATACCTCCTTGATCTCCGCTACGGTTTCCAAAGCGTTAGCATCGGAGGTCAGGGATACGGGGAATACTACGGAGTCACCACCGTCGATGGTGCTGACTACCATGTCGCTACGCGGACCGGATTTAATCTCGGCGATATCGCGCAGCTTCAAATTCAAGCCGTTCTGCGAACGGACGATAACGTTACCAAATTCCTCGGGCGTGGAAAGACGGCCCTTCGCGCTCGCGGAATAGGTACGCTCCTGCATATCAATCGTCGGACGATCGCCGATCGAGCCTACTGCCGCCTGCACGTTCTGCGTCTTAATAGCAGCCGTGATGTCGTCGACAGTAACGCCCAGCTGAGCCATCTTCTCCGGATTCAGCCAAATACGCATGGAATATTCGGGACCATATTCGTTTACCTGCGATACGCCCTTAACGCGCTTTACGGCATCGATGAAGTTCGCATCCGCATAGGTACGCAGGAACATGGAATCATAGGTCTTATTCGGTGAGATCAAGCCGAAATACATAATGGTCTCGGCGGATTGCTTGGACGTGGTAATACCATAGCCGGTAACCTCGCTCGGCATGGAGCTGTTTGCCTGGGATACGCGGTTCTGTACCTCTACGGAAGCGATATCGGCATTCTTCTCCAAATTGAACTGAACGTTCAAGGTATATTCACCGTTACTGGTGCTGATGGATTTCATATCCAGCATATTCTCTACGCCGGTTACCTTCTGCTCGATGGCCTGAGCAACGGCCTCCTCGACGATATCGGCGCTCGCGCCCGTATAGTTGGTTCTTACCGTGATACGGGGCTTAGTAATATTCGGATATTGAGCGATAGGCAGACTGAAGCCCGCCAACGTACCTAACAGCGTAATCAGGATAGCCAGCACCATAGCAAAGACCGGACGGTCAATAAAAAAACGTGCCACTTAAGCTTACCTCCTTATTTCGCCTGCTCTGTTTTAATCGCGGTATCCAAATCGGCCTCGGTCATCGGCTCGGCCTTAACCTCGGCACCGTTGGTCATCTTGCTGGTACCCTCGACAACCAGGTTCTCGCCACCCTCAAGACCGCTTTCGATAATAACCATACGACCGACGGTCTGACCGAGAGTGACCTCCTTCATGGATACCTTGTTCTCGCTATTGATAACGTAGACGAATTTCTTATACATCAGCTCGACGATCGCACGCTGCGGTACGAGCAGAGCGCCGCTCTTAACGCCGCCGACCGCGCGGATATGCGCGAACATACCGGGGAGCAGCTTACGGTTCGGGTTATCGAAGATCGCACGGATCGTCATCGTACCGGTGCCGTCGCTGATGCCGCGGTTAACCTCGGCAACCTTACCGATCTGCTCATAGGTGGAACCGTCCGCCAAAACAGCGGTCAAATTATCCAAGGAATTATTAGCGTTCAAAAGCTTCAGGTATTCGGTTTCGGCAACGCTGAACTTCACGTACACGGGATTGGTATCAGAGATCTTCGCCAAGGTAGTCGCACCCGCGGTTACGAAGTTGCCCACCTCCAAGGCGGTGGTGTCGATGCGTCCGCTGAAGGGAGCGGTTACGGTGGTCTCGCTCATGTCCTTCTGCGCGTTCTGCAAAAGCGCCTCCTGCGCGTTCACGGAAGCCTGCGCCTGATCGCGCTGCATAATGGCGTTATCCAAAACCTGCTTGGAGATAGCGTGCTGATTGTACAGCGTGGTATAACGCTCGGCATCAAGACTAGCATTCGCCAAGGCCGCACGCGCGTTGGCAAGACCGGCCTGCGCGTTCAGCAGATTCGCCTGATAGGTTCTGCCGTCAATGGTATAGAGCGCCTGTCCGGCGGTAACGGTGTCGCCGCCCTTAAAGAATTTACCAGTGATTTGACCAGTAACCTGGGACTTCAGCTCCATTTCCTGCTGTGCCTCGACAAAGCCGGTGTAGTCATAAACTATCGGCGTGTCACGCTTAACTACCTGCATACTCTTAACAAGGGTTGCCTGCTTAGCTTGCTGCTGCTGTTGGGAGCAGCCTGTCACGGTCAGCATCACTGCGACAGCCATCGCCGCTGCCATCGCCTTTTTAGCTCGGCAGGAGCGCATAAAATCTAACATAAGAAAACCTCCTTCATTCTTCTACATCAGAAACCATCACCATATATAAGCATAAAAACAAACTTTGCGCCAGTTTCAGAATACTATCATTATACTGGAGCGAAAAAAATAAATCAAACCCGTTCTAGCAGGATTACGATGTTAATTCTCGTTTTTTCGCCGTTTTTCGACGTGTTTTGTTAAAAGCTGACTGTTCAGTCAGTTTTTTCCTCCAGCCAGCTTGCATCGAGAATATACTTATGCAAATTGCCTAAGGCGAAGCCCGCGACCTCGTCCTTGCCCTCCACGCTTTGCAGCAAAAAGAGATTATTGCCCTCGATATACCACTCAGTCGGCAGTGCGCTCTCGAAGTGCATATTCTCATTCGTGCAGAGCAGATTCAAAAGCGGCAGCAAATCCCTATCCTTAGCGTTCAGAAGCTGCTCCAAGCGCCACTGCTCGCCCGTTCGCGGATTGATATTCACGTAGTGGTGCCTAAAGCTCGTCTTGCCGCTGATCAGCTCCAGCGAAAGCAGCCTCGCGTCGGCATTGACCACCTTGAACGCCATATCCGCCCGCCCCGCGTAATAGGCCTGCAAATATTCCTCGCATTCCGCTCGCAGGACCTCGTTTACTCGCTTTTGCAGCTCCGTATCCCGCGTGGCGAAGACGGGGTACGTCGCCTCCCCCGCGGCGTTCACCAAACGGCGCGGCAAAATCGTCCCGGCGACAAAATCAAGCCCGTCGTTCACCGTATTACCGCGTGGCGAGGGCGTGAGCGTCATCAGCGTCACTCCCGACGTGTGCCAGGTCAGCTTGTCATCCAAGCGCCACACCACGCCCACGTCGGCGGCATTCTGCCTGCCTGCCACGATCTGCTGGGAGCTAAGCAGCTCCTGCTGACCGTCGCCGTCCACATCCTGCGCCGTCAGCGAATAAAGCCCGCCGTAGCGCAGCTTACCAGGCTCCAGCTCCGGCGGTAGCTCGGCGGAGGTCTGCGAGCCGTCGCGTAGCCTGAGCGTCAAGCGCGCGCCCTCGAGCTGCGCCGAGGTGATCACGCCCATGCTCTCGCTCGCGCCGAACAGCTCGCGCACGCTCTGCGGCTCGACGAAGTCCAACACGCGAAACTCGCTCGCCACGCTCCAATCGCCCTGCCCCACGCTCAAAAGCAGCTGCTGGTCGAGCTTCACATTCTCCGCTCTCGCGTCGCTCTTAGCGACAGGGCGCACTCGCACCGCCGTCAAAAGCGGGTTGTAGCCCCCCTTGATCGACGGGGAGTAGGCCGTGAGCACGTTGCCCTGCTCGTTTTTGAGCAGCAGCAAAAGCTCCTCCGCGTAGCCGCTCGGCAAGCGCTCGCCCCATAGCTCCGCCCGGACGCTTTTTCCGTCCAGCTCCAGCTTAGTATCGGCAAGCAAAGCATTCTCCGCCCGCGCGACGGGCAAGAGAGCGAAAAATCCCATAGTAGCAAGCAAGCCTGCCTGCAAAAGCTTATACATCCTGACACATCCTTTCAATGCATCCTCATTTTGTCCTTACGTTATTATTATAGCATCATTCATCCGCGGTTTGTCATAAATCACACAAAATTAACTTATACTCATTTTTTTGCGGAAAACTTCACGTCAGCTAATGCTTTTTTTCATTAAATAGTGTAAAATAGTAACGTAAAATTATCTCATTAGATATGGGAGAAGGGAAGTTTATTATGAAAAAGATTCTAGCACTTTTAATGACCATGTGCATGATGCTCGTCATGGCAGGCTGCAGCGGTAGCGATACCAAAAAGGCATCGCCCAAGGAAAAGGTGAAGGTTAGCCTCGGCATGCTCCGTCTGACCAGCAGCGCGCCGCTCTTCATCGCTATGGACAAGGGCTTCTTCGAAGCCGAGGGTATCGAGATCGAACCGCAATGGTTTGATGCCGCGCATCCGATCGCCGTATCCACCGCCTCCTCCAAGGTCAACGTAGGCGCTACCGGCATCACCGCCAGTCTTTATAACATGGCCGCCAACGGTCAAAAGCTGGGCATCGTCGCCGATAAGGGACGTGAGCAAAAGGGTTTCTCCTCCTCCGCTCTGCTGGTGACCACCGATAACTACAACAAGGGCGTAAAAACCCTGAAGGACATCAAGGGCAAGCGCATCGGCATTACCCAAAAGGGCTCCACCTTCCACTATATGCTCGGCAGAATGCTGGAAACCCAGGGCATGAGCCTAAACGACGTAGAGATCGTGCCGCTGAACAAGCTGAGCGCCGTTATGGCTGCTTTGGAAAGCAAGCAGATCGACGGCTGCATCCTCAACGAGCCCAATATCACCAAGGTACAAAAGGCTGGCTATGGCAAGCAGGTAATTCAGGTCGGCGACGTGATTCCCTACCAAACCTCCGCTATCTTCTACTCCCCCGAGTTCATGAAGAACAAGGACGCGGCGGATCGCTTCATGAAGGCTTATGTGAAGGCCTGCAACTACTACTATGAGGCCGCTATCGAGAAGAAGGATGCCAAAAAGCTGGACGAGGTCGTAAACATCGTCGCTAAATACGTTAAGGCTCCTGCCGAGGATATCAAAGCAGGTCTGCCCTATATCGATAAGAACGGTCAGCTGCTGGCCTCCGATATCGAAACGCAGATCAAATGGTACACCGCCAACAAGATGATCTCCGGCAAGCTGGAGGCTAAGGACGTAGCAGTTACCTCCTTCCAGGAGGCAGCCGCGAAATAACGATTCCCTAAGGATTTAAGCAGGGATGGAGTGATCCTCCCTGCTTTCTTAATGGTAAAAGCTCGCTTTTATGATTAAGAAAGCAGCACTGCTTTAAGTCTGCTTATTCAGTATGGAGGTATAGTATAAATGAAATTAGTCATTGATAAGATCTGCAAGGATTTTACCAACAATCGCGGTAGCTCGCTATCCGTATTGCAGGACATCGAGCTGACGGTCAGGGAAGAAGAATTCGTAGCATTAGTAGGTCCTTCCGGCTGCGGTAAATCCACGCTTTTGAATATCGCCTCAGGACTTTTGCAGCCCACGAGCGGCGCGGTGAAATTCACCGAGGTCGCCGCAGGCTACGAGCCGCGCCTGAGCATCGTCTTTCAGGAGACGGGGCTGTTCCCGTGGCGCAACGTCCACGACAATATCGCCTTCGGCTTAGAAACCGCGGGAATGCCAGCCGCCGAACGCGAACAGCGCATCGCCCATTATATCGAGCTAGTGGGACTCAAGGGCTTCGAGAAAAGCTTTCCCCACCAGCTGAGCGGCGGTATGCGCCAGCGTGTCGGTATCGCGCGCGCCTTGGCGATCGAGCCCGACCTGCTGCTCATGGACGAGCCCTTCAGCGCGCTGGACGCGCAAACTCGCACCATTATGCAGGAGGAGCTGGTGACGCTATGGGAGAAAACACGTCTGACGACGCTCTACGTCACGCATAATATTCAGGAGGCGGTCATGCTCGCCGACAGAGTGGTGCTGCTGAGCCGCCGCCCCGGTAAGATAAGCAAGATCCTCACGATCTCCATTCCCCGCGCGGACCGCGATAAGCCCGAGCACGCGGAGGAAATCGCCGAGTTTATCAGAATAATTTGGGAGCACATCTCCAAGGATGCGCGTGCGGCCCTCATGGAGGTGGAAAGCAATGGCTGAGCAAAATAACGAATACCTAGTGCGTAACCGCATGACGCACTGGCAAAAAAACTATCCCCATTGGGTGAGCGTCGTTTCCATAATCTGCGTGCTCCTGCTTTGGGAGTGCATCTGCCGCGCAGGCCTCGTTTCCGCTCTCTTCCTACCCGCGCCAACGCAGATTTTGCACTCGCTCGTCGAGATGATCGGCGACGGCGAGATCGGCATCAGCCTCGCCGCCAGTATGTACCGCATCCTACTGGGCTTCGTGATCGGCAGCCTGATCGGTTTGGCAGTCGGTCTAGTGACGGGAACCTCCGCGCTGGCGGACAAGCTCGGCAACCCGATCGTCAACGCGCTCTATCCCATTCCTAAGATCGCGCTCCTGCCGCTCTTCATTCTGTGGCTCGGCATCGGCGAGCTTTCGAAGGTGACGATCATCGCGCTCGGCGTGTTCTTCCCCGTGGCGATGAACACCTACAGCGGCGTGAAGAACGTCGACACCCTGCTGATCAAGGTAGCTGTCAGCTTCAACGCTGGCTGGTGGAAAACGATGAAAAGCGTCGTGCTTCCCAACGCCCTGCCCATGATCTTCGCAGGTCTGCGCTTGGCGGCGGGCACGTCCCTCCTGCTTTTGGTAGCGGCAGAGATGATCGCCGCCCAGGTCGGCATCGGCGCGCTGATTCTGCACTACGGCGATTTGATGATCACCGATCGCCTCATGGCGGGCGTTATCGTCCTCTCTCTCCTCGGTCTGATCTTCAACCTGCTTCTGCAATGGCTGGAGAAAAGAGTCGTACCCTGGAAAAATTAAACACGGCTATGCAAAACGGGCATCCGCACGACGCGAATGCCCGTTTTCTATTTACTTATTAACTTAACCTCTGTGTAATACCTTTTCCTGATACATTCTTTCATCCGCCAAGCGATACAGATGATCAAACTCCTTGCCGTCGCGCGGATAAAGCGCGTAGCCGACGGAAATGCCCACGCCAAGGCTATTATTCTCATACAGCAGACGCTGCGACGCCATTTCACGAATGCGTGCCACCGTGGACTGAAGCATGACCTCGTCCTCCATACCGTCCAAAAAGACCATGTACTCGTCACCGCCCAAGCGCGAAACCATATCCGTGCCGCGAATGACCTTGCTGATCTGCTTCGCGATATGCACCAGCACCTTGTCGCCTGCCAAATGCCCGTAATTATCGTTGATCTCCTTAAACCGATCCAAATCGATCACGAGCAGGGCGAATTTACTTCCCGACTGTCTCATGCGCCTGCTCACCTGACGCTTGAATTCCGCGCGATTCATGGTTTTCGTCAGCATATCCGTGCGCGACATTTGCAGCCTACGCAAATAATAAAGCTCCAAATAATACACGAGCACGCCCAAAATAATACTCAGCAGCAGATAAATGCCATAATCCGTAAGCAAGCTCGCAGCTGTCACAGGTCTACGAGTAGAGATCTTCCAATTCAAATTGTTCAGCGAAACGATCGTCGATACGTCATGAGCATCTATAAGCTTCTCGGCACCGTAAACATAGCTTCTATCGCCATTCGGCTTATAGGATACGACGACGAAATCAAAGGGATTCTCCTTATCGAAGATGCCGCTGGTCTCCAGCAGACGCTCGAAATCCACGTTGATGATCGCCAAGCCCCAAAATTCGCCCTTGACCGTCATCGCCTTGCGTCCGAACACCTTGATGCCGCCCTGAATAGCGTCCACCGGTCCCTGAGCTATAACGTCGTCCGCCTCCATAGCCTCCAGCGTCGCCTGACGGCGATTAGGATCGTGCAGCAGATCATGTCCAATAGCCGGCGAATTAATGCCGATCGGGTAAATATAGGTAACGACGGCGTTCGGAGCCAGCATAAAGCTATCAATGCAGGGACTGTTGTGCATCGCTAAATCGGTCAGCTCGACGAAGCGTCTTTGCGAAATAGTGCTTTCGTTACGCCTGATGATCATCTCCATGACCTTGGCGTAGGCGAAGGCATCGCTAAGCTGACGCGTAATATTTTCGGAAATCATGCTCAAGCGCTTGAGATCCGCTACATAATGCTTTCTTTGTACATTGCTAACGAACATAGCAAAAGATAATATGCCCACCAAAACGGCAAGCAACAGAGGTATTTTTCTCTTCACTTTTAACTCCCGCTTCTCGTAGTGGTTGAAAAAGCACGCTGACACATCCACGAACGCGCCGCGTTCTTTTAAATAGCTCACCATTGTTTAATATGAATTTTTGATAGTAATTATACCACTTAACTATGTTATTCACAAGCCATCTACTAAGAAAATCTGTATAATTTCTTTGAAATCGGAATGAGTTATTTGCTTAACTATGAAAAAGAAAAAATCCTCATATTCCAAAGAATATAAGGATTATTGATAGCTTTATACGCCCGTACCGTCAAAGCAGGGAATAAAGTCCTCGCAGGCGGCATCGCCCTCCTGCACGAAGCCGTCCTCTATGGAGCTTGCCAAAAGATAGTCCTCCGCTTCGGCGTATTCCTCCTCCGTCAGCTTGCGATTCAGCTCGGGATATTCCGCCGCCCGACCGCAGGGGACGTATTGGTGCATCAGGCTGAACAGCACCTGCCCTGGGGAAAACGTGCTTGCCACCCAATCGATCACGCGCTTGGTGTTCTCGAGCATCCCTGGCAAAATTAAATGCCTAATCACCACGCCCTTCACAAGCATTCCGTCCGCGTCCAGCTCATATGCGCCGACCTGACGGTACATCTCCTTGATCGCCGCCGTCGCCGTGCGAAAATAAAAGGGCGCGTTGCTGTACCTAATCGCCGCCATGTCATCGCTATATTTCAGATCTGGCAGATAAATCTGCACCCTGCCCTGCAAGCGCCGCAGCGTATCCTGCGTTTCAAAGCCGCTAGTATTATAGACGACGGGCACTGGCAGCGGCTCCGCCAGACTTTGCAGCACCGCCTCGGTAAAATGCGTCGGCGTGACTAGATTGATATTATGCGCACCCTTGGCGATCAGCTCCATATAGATTTCGCGCAGGCGCGCCACGCTGATCTCCTTGCCGAAGCCCTTGCAGCTGATATCATAGTTCTGACAGAACACGCAGTGCAAATTGCAGCCGCTGAAAAAGATCGTACCGCTGCCCCGCGTGCCACTGATACAGGGCTCCTCCCACATATGCAGTCCCGCGCGCGCCACTATCGGCAGCATCCCGCAGCCGCAGCTGCCGAACACGCCCTCCGTCGAATTTATGCTTTCTGGACGATCCACACCGCAGCGGTGAGGACATACGTAGCAATAGCTCATCACATCATCTCCCAACTACTTCCACAGCATGACCTGCTGGAGCCATGCCACCAACGCGCCGATGATCAGGAACGGACCGAAGGCGAAATAGTCTCGCCGTCCGCGCCGACCGAACGCGAGCAGCACCAGCGCCGCCACGCCGCCGAGAATGAACCCCGTACAGATCGCGTTCACCGTGCCGTGCAGTCCGAACCAAGCGCCGAACACAGCCACCAGCTTCGCGTCGCCGCCGCCGAGCGCGCCACGCCCGACGATAGCCAGCACAGCAAAGAGCGCGAACGCTCCCACGCCTGTAGCCAAGCGCTCGACAAAGCCGCACGAAAGCACGGGATAGGCCACCAAGCCCAAAAGCAAAAGTGGCACCAGCATCACGTCAAAAATAAACTGAAAGCGAAAATCGAGCAGCCAAACGAGCCACAGACCGTAAAGAAGCGCGGTACTCAAAAGCTTGCCCACCACGCTCTGCGGCACGATCACGCCTAAAAAGAGCGCCACCGACGTGCCGATCCACACGATCAAGGGGTGCGCCACGGAAGTCGGCTCCAGACCGTACTCCGCCAAAAGCGCGCGATTGCGCTCCAAAACCAGCGCCATCAGCCTCTGTCCGATAAAGGTCAGCATGACGCTCAAAAGAAAAATCAAAAATAAAGTCAACAGCATAATGCCCTACAATCCCATCTGCGATAAAAAGCTCAAGCTGTTCAGCGGCTTGTCCGTCTGAAAAAAGATAAAACGATACAGGATGCGCTCCAGCTCCATCATCACGCCCCCGCGCACCGCGAAGGGTGTCGGTCGCTCATAGTCCAGGCTCGCCAGCCACTGCCACAGCGCGCGCACCTCCGTGCCGCAGGGAAACAGCTCGTCCCCGACATAGCCCTGCCTACAGGAGGCACACAGCACGCCGCCCTGAAGGGGGCTGAACCACGCCTCGCCCTCGACCTCGCAGCCGCAGCTCACGCAATGGCGCAGCTGGGGCGCTAAGCCGATCAGCTCCAAAAGCTTAATGGCGAAGGAAAGCACCACCAGCCGCGGGTTGCGTTTTCTAATCGCCGCCAGCGTCCGCTCCAGCAGCTCGTAAAGCTCGCCCTGGGGTTCGCGATCCTCCGTCAGCACGGCGGTCAGCTCCGCAGCCACCGCCGCATACGCCAGCTGCTGCACGTCAAGTCCCTGCGGCAGGCGCACAGGCTCGCAGCTGCGCAGCTTATCCACGCGCTGTCCCTGCTGCACCTCGATGCGCAAGCAGGCGAAGGGCTGGAGCAAGCGCCCCTGCACGTTCTTCACATAGCGCGCGCCATAGGCGACAAAGCGTAGCTTACCATGCTCCTTTGTAAAGCACACCACATATTTATCGGCAGTCTGATAATTTTTCACATGCAGTATCAGCGCCTCATCCTGTAATAGCTCTCGTTCGTTCGCACTCATCACACTCAACTTCTATCGATCGTTATAGCCGAACTGCTTCAGCGCCTTATCCTGATTGCGCCAATCTGGCTTAACCTTTACCCATAAATCAAGAAAGACCTTGCAATAGAGCAGCTTTTCCAGATCCACGCGCGCCTGCTGACCAATTTTCTTCAGCATCGTGCCCTTGGCACCGATGATGATGCCCTTCTGCGAATCGCGCTCCACGAAAATGGTCGCGCGAATATACACCGTGTCCTCGTCGCGCTCCTTGAAGTCCTCCACCTCCACGGCGATGGCATGGGGCACCTCGTCCCGCGTCATCCGCAGCACCTTCTCGCGAATCATCTCCGCCGCGATCACCCTCTCCGGCTGGTCGGTGATCATGTCGTCGGGATAGTACGCCGGTCCCTCCGGCAAATGCTTGGTAATCTCCTGCACCAAGCCGGGGAACTCGCCGTCGTTCAAGGCGGAAACGGGCACGATCGCCGCGAAATTATATACCCTGCTGTAATCCTCCATGATCTTGAACAGCTTGGACTTATCCGCCAGCTTGTCGATCTTATTGGCGACCAGGATCACAGGTGTTTTCACCTTGCTCAAAAGCTCCAGAATATAGTCCTCGCCCGCGCCGCGCTTCTCCGTCACGTCGATAATGAAGAGGATCACGTCGACCTCCTGCAAGGTGCTCTCCGCCGTGCGCACCATATAGCGTCCCAGCTTGTGGTGGGGCTTATGAATGCCAGGCGTATCCAAGAACATGATCTGCGCGTTCTCGGTATTCATGATGCACATAATGCGATTGCGCGTCGTCTGCGGACGATCCGACATAATCGCGATCTTTTCTCCGATCAGGCTATTCGTCAAAGTGGACTTGCCCACGTTGGGGCGACCGACCATGGCGACGAAGCCTGCATAATGCTTCTTTTCTTCCTGCATAAAAACTCCTTATAACTCAAAACCGTAGGGCAAAAGCTCCTCCACGTCCGTAACGATGACCTCGCCGGCAAGATTAGCCAGCAGCACCGTGCCCACGGAAAACTCGCGCATCACCTGACGGCAAGCGCCGCA
>CAYZOZ010000015.1:1671-17615 GCA_964480295.1 uncultured Phascolarctobacterium sp. | reverse complement strand
GTTTCCTGCATAACGCGCCTCCTTAATGCTCACCCACGGGATGATCGAAATATTCCTCGGAAAGCCCGATCGCGCGCAGGGCTTCCTCCTCCTTCGCGCGCATCTCACGCTTTTCCTCCTCCGTCATATGGTCATAGCCCAGCAAGTGGAACATGGCATGTACCGCCAAATAGGTCAGCTCGCGCTCCAAGCCGTGCCCATACTCCTGAGCCTGACGCAGCGCCGTCTCCGCCGAAATGATGATATCCCCGTAAAGATGCTCCTCGGGCGCGCCGATCAGCTCAGGCTCGTCGCTGTCCTCGGACTCCTCGTCCAAGGCGAAGCTCAGCACGTCGGTCGGACGATCCACGCCGCGGTAATCGCGATTCAGCACGTGAATCTCCGCATCATCCACCAGCGTCACGTCGACCTCCGCCGCCGCCTCCAGCCCGTTCAAGCGGGCGACGGCCTGCAATCCCTCCTGCATCCTTGCCACGACAGCCTCCGGGAGCCTTACCTGCTCCTGATCGTTTTCAAAATTGATTATCATGCTTTTCTTCCTTTGCAAAGGCCTCATACGCCTTAATAATACTGCCCACTATCTCATGCCGCACCACGTCATGCTCGCTGAAGCGGATCACGCCGATGCCAGGCACCTCACGAAGAATATACGCGGCATCCTTCAAGCCGCTGTTTTTTCCCCCAGGCAGGTCGATTTGGGTAATATCGCCCGTAATGACCATCTTGCTGCCGAAGCCGAAGCGCGTCAGAAACATCTTCATCTGCTCCGGCGTGGTGTTTTGCGCCTCGTCCAAAATGATGAACGCCTCGTTCAGCGTGCGTCCGCGCATGTACGCCAGAGGCGCGACCTCGATCGTCCCCTTGGCGAGATACTTTTGGAAGGTCTCCGCGCCCAGCATATCGTACAAACCATCATACAGAGGACGCAAATAGGGATCGACCTTATCCTGCATATCGCCTGGCAAAAAGCCCAGCTTCTCGCCCGCCTCCACGGCAGGACGCGTGAGGATGATGCGCTCGACCTCCTTCTTCTTCAGCGCCGCCACCGCCAGCGCCACCGCCAAATAGGTCTTGCCCGTACCGGCAGGACCGATGCCCAGCGTGATGAAGCTTTTGCGGATCGTTTCCACGTACTGCCACTGTCCCAGTGTCTTAGCCTTCACCTGCCGACCGCGATTATTGACGATGATCGTGTCCGCGTACATCCTGTGCAGGCTTTCGAGCTTGCCCGCCTTCACCATGTAAATGCTATAGCGCACATCATGCGTGGTCAGCGGCAGCCCCTGACGATAGAGAAAGAGCAGCTCCTGCAAAAGCAGCTGCAAAACGGCGACCTCCTCGTCCGAGCCCTGCACCGTTATCGTATTACCGCGCGCGACTATCGTACAGCCGAACGCCTCCCTGATAATGCGCAGCAGCTCGTCGTTCCGTCCGCAAATACCCACCATTTCCTGTTGATCAAAGGTCTGTACCTCGATATTGACTGCCAAATTCACACCTCCTTAGCACTGCTTAACGCGACTCGATCGTAACCTTCTTAATAATCACGGGCTTCACAGGCTTATCCTGCGCCCCCGTCTTAACCTTACCGATTCTATAAACGACCTCCATGCCCTTCGTTACCTTGCCGAAAACGGCGTGCTTGCCGTTCAGCCAGCTGCACTCACGCAGCGTGATGAAGAATTGACTGCCACCAGTATTCGGTCCGGCGTTGGCCATGGAAATCACGCCAGCGCCGTCATGCAGCAGCTTGGACGAAAACTCGTCGGGAATTTTATAGCCGGGACCGCCAGTACCATCGCCCTTGGGGCAGCCGCCCTGAATCATAAAATTATCAATCACGCGGTGGAAGGTCAAGCCGTCATAAAAGCCCTCCTTCGCCAGCTTAATGAAATTCGCGCTCGTCTTAGGCGCGTAGTCCGTCGCTAGCTTCACCTCGAAATCGCCCATGCTCGTTTGGAACACCGCCGTCGCCGGCTCCGCCTTCACAGGCTGCTCCTTTTCCTGACCACAGGCGCTCAGTCCCATGGTGCATAATAGGAGCATTACCAATAACAAAATCTTTTTCATGAATTATTCCTCCCAAAAATACAGACTTGTTCTTGCTATCCATTATACCACGATTATCAATATATATGCCGCATATGAGGAAGAATATTTACCGACTTCGCAAAAGCTAGCTTCGCGCCATTCCCGCTATTGCCAATTATACTTAACAATGGTAGTATTATAGTTAAAGAAAGCAAAGGAGGAATGACCATGTCCGCAAAATTTCATTATATCAATCATGCCTGCTTCATGCTGGCGAAAAATAACCACGCCATTATCTTCGATCCCTATCTGGACGGCAATCCCGAAGGCTTGAGCGTCGACGACCTCAAGGTTGATTACATCCTCGTCAGCCACGCGCATTTCGACCACCTCGGCAGCGCGCTGGAGCTGGCGAAAAAATGCGGCGCGACCATTATCTCCACTGCCGAGATCGCCGGCTTGGCGCAGGAAAACGGCTGTCAGGCGCACGGAATGCACCTCGGCGGCACCTTCAAATTCCCCTTCGGCAAGGTACGCCTCACCCTCGCCTTCCATGGCGCGGGCATCGCCGGCGGTCATGCCTGCGGCTTCGTCGTCGACTTCTACGGCACTAGTCTTTACTACGCCGGTGACACCGCCCTCTTTAGCGATATGCAGCTTTTGCAGCGCCTCGATCCCTTCAATTACGCCGTACTACCCATAGGCGGCAATTTCACCATGGATCCGCAGGATGCCACCATCGCCTGCGAGTTTCTCAAGGCTAAGACCGTGATTCCCGTCCACTATAACACCTGGCCGCCGATCGCACAGAACGTGAACGCCTTCAAAGCCGAGGTCGAGAGCCGCACCGCAAGCAGGGTGCTGATCGTCGCTCCTGGCGAAGTCGCCGAGCTGGAGTGACGCGTTCAGCGGCTAAGTACGCCTAAGTAACAAAATAAGCGCCTTACACGCGAAGAAAAGGAGCTACTCGCTTGAGTAGCTCCTTTTGCATTTATAATCATCAAGCATTTCCTAAAAACGGGTAAACGCAATATCTTGCCTTACCACTGTTTTTGGCGTGATAGAGAGCCTGATCGCTATGGCGCATCAGCTCCTCGATATTATGGGTTTCGCCCTCCGCGAGCTGCGAAAGCGCGATGCCCACGCTGGCAGTGAGGTCAGCGAACTCGCTACGCTCCGCATACAGACCGTTCAACGTATCGATCATTCTTTGCGCAACCTGCTCCAAATGCTCCAGCGCATAATCGCCCTTGATAGCTACCAAGAACTCGTCGCCGCCAAGACGCGCTACGAAATCATTCGGGAAGCAGCTCCTCAACGCCTTAGCGGTAATCGTCAGCGCCTCGTCGCCCACATGATGACCGAAATTATCGTTCACATGCTTAAAGCGATCAAGATCCACGGTGAAGATCGCCAGCTGCGGCGTAGCCTCCTCCTGTCCCAAATAATTGAACAGGCTGCGACGATTGTTGAGCTGCGTTAAAAAGTCGGTGTTGGCACGCTGGAGCGTCTGCTCCTCGTACTTGCGCTGCAAGGTCATATCGGCAAAAATCCCCACACTACCGATCTGATCCTTAAAGATGTCGATAATAGGCTTTTCGTTAAACTTGAGAATGCGTTCCTCGCCCTTCTCTTCGATGTGAATGTACTCCTCGTCATGATAAACGCGCACCTTTTCCTTAAGCGCCGCATGCTTCCATTCGGTATAATTCTTACCGATAATGGACTCCGTATCACCGAAGAATTGGGAGAACATCTTATTCGTACTCAGGATCACGCCGTTGCAATCCTCGACCACGATGGCGAAGGGCATGCTTTCTAGCAAAACCTCCAGCTCGCGGTTGATATTGCCCAAATCGGTAACGTCGTGCGCGATGCCGCAGGTGCCGAAGATCTGACCGTCATAATCGATCAAAGGCGATTTATAGGTCTTAAACAGGCGCATGCCCGTTTTCAGCTTCACCTTTTCATCAAAGATGCAGGTTTTGCGCGCCTCCATAACGATGTCCTCGGATTCCAAACATACATACTCGCCCTGCTCGTACTCCTCCTTGGGAATATCCCAAATATAATAATGTCCTCGTTTATAGATCTGCTCCTTGCTTTTTTCCACAGCCTTACAAAAGCCGTCATTGACAGTCAAATGCGCGCCAGCGGTATCCTTGTACCACACAAGGTCTGGAATGGAATCGATCGCCGTATGCAGACAAATCTGCAATCTGCGCATATCCGCGCTGTCCTTCATGGTTTTCGCAAGACGTGCGAAATTAGCACGCAGCAGACGAGCGTCATAAAGCTGAGCCTCAGGCAACACCCAAAGGTCGTCCGCGCCGAAAAGCTCCTCGTCCTTCAGCTTGGCAAGCGCTTCGGGGCTAGTCAGCAGCACCACGCGCCCTGCCTTTATTTTGTCGCGCTCCGCCAAAAGCGTCGCGTCCCTGTCGATAATCACGGCATCATTAGCGCCGAGTACGTTCGGCAGCTCGCTCACCGTCACAAAGGTGTAGGAGCTGTCCTCCAGTGGTTTAACGGAAAAGAGTGCTTGCTGCACCTGACATTCGCTATCGGCACTTACTACGAAAAATCTAAATTTGGAAAAATACATCACTATTGCCTCCCCAAAAATAAATTACAGCAATTCCCAGCCAAAGCTTCTGTATAATCCTTAAAACTTGAAACAAAAAAAATACTGTTTAGTAAATATTTAATCTCTCTAACTAAATCTCCCATTTTTTAATGAAACAAACCCTTTTTAATCTTATTATGTCTAATTATAGCACGCTTTAGATTTCAATTCAAGGCAAAGAGAATATTAACAGAAAATGCCATTTGAAACATTTGCTTCAAATGGCATTGAGATTGATTGTGTTTTATTTAGATAACCGGTGTTATCCATTACTATTCGATAATAGTTACATAGATAAGTAAAAAGTAAATTCTTTTCCTATAGCTTACCTATTATCATACATTTTTTGATAATAATTCTGATACTCGCCGCTAATGATATCCTGCCACCATTTTTTATTGTGCAAATACCATTGAATGGTCTTTTTGATACCGTCGGCGAATTTCGTTTCCGGTAGCCAGCCCAGCTCGCAATGAATCTTCGTCGGATCGATCGCGTAACGCATATCATGTCCCTTGCGATCCGTAACATGAGTGATCAGGCTTTCCGGCTTACCCAGCTCCTTGCAGATGAGCTTCACGATATCGATATTGCGCATCTCGTTATGCCCACCGATATTGTAGACCTCGCCCACCTTCCCCTTATGGATAATGAGGTCGATCGCCTTGCAGTGATCCTCGACATAGAGCCAATCGCGCACGTTCAAGCCCTCGCCGTAAACCGGCAGTGGCTTGTCCGCCAAAGCGTTGGCGATCATCAGGGGAATTAGCTTCTCCGGAAAATGATACGGACCATAGTTATTAGAGCAGCGCGAAATAGTCACAGGCAAGCCATAGGTACGGTGGTACGCCATAACGAGCAAATCCGCGCCCGCCTTAGAGGAGGAATATGGACTGCTGGTGTGGATCGGCGTTTCCTCGGTAAAGAAGAGATCCGGTCTATCCAATGGCAGATCGCCATACACCTCGTCGGTGGACACCTGATGATAGCGCTGAATGCCGAATTTACGACAAGCGTCCATCAGCACCGCCGTACCCATGATGTTCGTTTGCAGGAAAATGCCAGGATCCTCGATTGAGCGATCCACATGACTCTCCGCCGCGAAATTAACCACGATATCGGGCTGTTCCTCGACAAAAAGGCGCTCCACGGCCTCGCGGTCGCAGATATCGGCCCTTACGAAGCGAAAGTTAGGCTTGTCCATAATGCTCGCCAGTGTCGAAAGATTGCCAGCATAGGTCAGCTTATCCAAGCAGATAATGCGATACTCTGGATGCTGCGCCAGCATATGAAAGATAAAATTACTACCGATAAAACCGGCACCGCCGGTAACGATAATCCTCATAAGGCTCCCCCTTCCCAAAGCAGCAAATTATTCTCCAGCCTTCTTACCGCGCAGGAACAGCCAAAGCGGACCTGCCAGGAAGGTGGAGGTATACGCGCCGCTGGAGAAGCCCACGAGCATGGCGAAGGAGAAATTGCGGATCGTCTCGCCGCCGAAAAGGAAGATCGCGATAACGGCGAACAGGGAGGTACCCACGGTGTAAATACTGCGTCCCATGGTCTGCCAAATGCTGTTATCGATCATCTCGCTCAAAGACTCGCTGCGACGATGAATTTTCAAATTCTCACGGATACGGTCGAAGATAACGATCGTGCCGTTGATGGAATAGCCGACTACGGTCAGCAAAGCTGCGACGAAGGAGGAATCCATCTCCATTTGGAAAAGCGAGAAATAGCTCAGCGTTACGCTAACGTCGATAATCAAAGCGATAATCGCCGCGATGGCGAATTTAAACTCGAAGCGCATGGTGATATAGGCGATCATCAAGAACCACGAGAGCACGATCGCCAGCACTGCCTGCTGAATCAGCTCGCCGCCGACAGTCGCGCCGACGTTCTCCACACGCTGGATAGCGAACTCGCCCAGCTTGGCCTTCAAGTCGGTCATAACCGCGCGGCGCTGCTCGTCATCGATCACGCCGGTACGAATCAGCACGGCTTTCGCCTCCTTGGCGTTGCTGTCGCTGCTCTCCAGCTGAATGATGCTGTTGCCCAGCTCACGCTCCTTGAGTACCTCGCGCACCTCGGAAACCGTGACGGGCTTTTCGAAGGCCAAATCCATAATGCTGCCGCCGGTGAAATCAATGCCCAGATTGAAGCCACGCATCAGCATCGAGCCGAAGCCCACGATCAGAAAGATAATCGTAATGGAAAAGAAAAGCTTGTAATTTTTAACAATAGAGAATCTCTTCATTAGCGAGCCACCTCCTTAGCCTCTGCTGGTTTCGGCGCTCTAGCACCGAAAAGGAAGTAGCTTTTCGTAATATTGCTGTAAACCAAGAAGCGCATCAGGAACTTAGTAACCGTTACGGCGGTGAACATACTCAAAAGCGTGCCCAAAGCCAAGGTAACGGCGAAGCCCTTGATCGGACCGGTGCCCAAGTAGAAGAGCACGGCGGCCGCCATCATGGTCGTGATATTGGAGTCCAAAATCGTAATAATGGCACGGCTGAAGCCGGAGTCCATCGCGCTACGCAGCGTCTTGCCCTTTTGAATCTCCTCCTTGAAGCGTTCGAAAATCAAAACGTTCGCGTCGACCGCCATACCGATCGAGAGGATAATGCCGGCGATACCGGGCAGCGTCAGCGTCGCGCCCAAATAACGCATTACGAGCAGAAGCAGCATTACGTAAAGCAAAAGCGCGATATCCGCCACGATGCCTGACAAACGGTAGAACAGCAGCATAAAGACGAATACGCCGACGATACCGATCAAGAACGCCTTCACGCTCTTATCCTTAGAATCCTGACCGAGAGTAGGACCGACGGTGCGGTTCTCCAAAACCTCAATTTTGACGGGTAGACTGCCGCTACGCAAAAGAATGGCCAAATGCTCGGCCTCCTCCACGCTGCGAGAGCCAGAGATCTGCGCTCTGCCACCAGTGATAGCCTCCTGCACCACGGGAGCGGTGAGCACCTCGCCGTCCAATACGATAGCGATCTGCTTGCCGACGTTACGCGCGGTCAAATCAGCGAATTTCTTGCCGCCCTCGTCGCTGAATTCCAAGCCGACGACAGCCTGATTGCTTTGAGCGACCTGCGCTCTCGCGTCCTTAAGATCCTTACCGGTGAGTACGACCTTACCATTGACATCCTTAAATTGCAGCATCGCGGTACGTCCCAGCATGGCGATAGCCTTCTCGGGATCCTTAACGCCGGGCAGCTCGACGATGATGCGATCCTTGCCCTGACGCTGAATAACCGGCTCGGTCAAGCCAAGCTCGTTTACACGACGCTCGATGATCTTCACACTGCGGTTGACCGCGTCATCATCCACCTTCAGCTCAGGCGTATCCACCGCCTGCAAAACAACGTGGGTACCACCCTGCAAATCCAAGCCCTGCTTGATAGAATTTGCCAGCGGCGAGATATACACGCAGAAGCCGCCGATAATCGCCAAAGCGACTATCAAAAACTTCCCAAACTCATTCCAACGCAAAATAATTCCTCCTTAAAACGGATTTTATTTATCAGCTAAAGCGACGCACTCGCGCACGCCGCTCTCACTTGCCAAAAAACGCATCCTCACATCATGCTCGTCACAGGGCAGCTGCTCCTGCAACAGCGCGTCATAGGCGATGCCCATGGTCAAGGCGCGCCCCGCCCGCGGCAAAAAGCGATCGTAATAGCCCGCGCCCATGCCCATGCGACCACCGTCCACGGCGAACGCCACGCCCGGCACCAGCACCAGCTCCAGCTCCGTCGGCGCGATGATTTCCAGCGGCTCGCGCACGGTGCGGATACCGTAGCGATCGAGCGCGAAATCGCTCATATTACGCAGACGCGCGCAAACGAAGCTCGTCGGCGAATCGATGTAGGGCACAGCCACCAGCTTGCCCGCCTTCAGCGCGTCCTCCAGCACCGCGTCCACGCTCAGCTCCTTACCGAAGGAAAGAAAGCCGAGAATAACGCGCGCGTTTTGATAAACCTCCGATGCCAGTACCTGCCGCGCCACCAGCTCGCCGCTACGGCGCGCCTGCTCAAGCGTCAGCAAGGAGCGCTGCCTGCGCAGCTCCCTGCGCAGCTTCTGCTTATCAAGCATGCTTTTCCGGATTTTGATAACCGCTCACAGCGTGGCGATACATCTCTATTTCCACACCCTCGGCAACCTGCAATTTAATACGCTTTTCGCTGATCGCCGTAATCTTGCCCAGAATACCGCCGATGGTAACGACCTCGTCGCCCTCCTTCAGGCTCTCCAGCAGCTCTCTACGCTGCTTTTGCTCCTTTTTCTGCGGACGCCACAACAAAAAATAAAAAATAACGCCCATCAGAAGAAACGGGAAAAGAGAATTTATCATTGCCATTGTGTCCCCCTGCATACTTCCACCTCCAAATTCTTAGCTTTATTTTTTAGTATAAAATTATACAACCTATATTATACCTTAATTTCCTGCCGCCTGTCTATGATTTTTAAAAGCAGCAAAGAATTTTTACGACCTCGCGACGTCCACTCTTGCGTTTACGCCTCCAATCGGCTAAACTATAAGTATAAAATTTCGCGAGGTGATTTATTATGAGAAAAATTTTCCAAACCTTACCCATTCTCTGCGCCATCGCTTCCCTTGGCCTTACGGCAAACGCGCAAGCCGAAAAGCGCGATAATTTCTTTTGGCTGGGGCAAATAAACAAAGCCACGGCGGTAATCAACACCGAGGAAAGACTGCTCACGCCCCAGCAGGGACACAGCTTCGCCAATGGCATCAGCAAGGTTTTGCAGCAGGGCGAGCGCCCCGACGGCAAGCGCCCGAATCTGGTGATAACCTTCGAACCCCTCCTCATCGAGGCCGCCGGTCCGGAGATAACCAAGCTGCACGCTGGTCGCTCCAGTCAGGATATGCTCACCACCGTCAGCATCATGATGCAGCGCGAGCAGCTGCTGGAGCTGGCAAAGGAGCTGAACGCCATGCAGACCAGCCTACTCTCCCTTGCCGAAAAAAATAAGGGCACAATTTTGCCCAACTATACCAACGGCGTCGCCGCGCAGCCCAACAGCCTTGCACACTACCTTCTCGCCTACAACGATGCCTTCAATCGCGATATGCAGCGCTTACAGGCCTACTACGTGCGCCTCAATCGTTCGCCGATGGGCGCGTGCGTACTCAACGGCACGGGCTGGCCGCTGAACCGCGACAAAATGGCCTCCTTCCTAGGGTTCGACGAGATTGCCTACAACACCTATGACGCAGGGCAGGTGTTCCCGCAGGAGGCTCCCATCGAAATGGGCGCTATTTCCAGCAGCATCGCCATTCATATCGGCGGCTTCATCGAGGAGATCATGCAGCAGTACGCCCAGCCCCGTCCTTGGATCCTGCTTCAGGAGGGACAGGGCAACACCTACGTTTCCAGCGCCATGCCTCAAAAGCGCAACCCCGGCATTCTCAACAGCACGCGTACCGCCTGCTCCACCATTCTCGGCGTAGCGGTCGAGGGCACCTTCCGCGCCCACAATATTCCTGCCGGCATGGCGGACGGTCGCCTGCGCGGCAACGATCAGCTCACCAAGCAGACCATTAGCGCGGTAAAGCAATTCAATAAGATTTTGAACGCGCTCGTCGTCAAGCCTGAGCGCGCGCTGGAGGAGCTAAACCTCGACTGGACCTGCTCGCAGGAGATCGCCGACGTGCTCATGCGCGAGTACGAGATTCCCTTCCGCACGGGGCATCACTTCGCCTCCGAGATCGTCACCTACGCTCGCGCCAACAGCATTCCGCCCTCCGCCTTCACCTATGCGGACGCGCAAAAAATTTATGCCCGTCTAGCGCAGGACGATGCCGCGCTCCCTAGCCGACTGCCGCTGACGGAGGCGGAGTTCCGCGCCTGCCTCGATCCCGTCGCCATCGTCGCCAACCGTGCGGTGAAGGGCGGTCCCCAGCCTGCCGAGCTGCAAAAAATGCTCAGCACGGCAAGCTCGCAATTAGAAAAAAACAAGGCTTGGCAAAGCAAGGCCTCCAGCAAGGTCGCCCATGCCGAAAGCGAGCTGAATAAACGCTTTGACGAGCTGCTAAACGAATAACAGTATAAAGACGAAGGCTGTCCGCCACTGCATCACAGTACGGACAGCCTCTTTTTAATATTGCGCTTCCATTGCCAAAATACGCTCATAATAGCGCTGATTTACCGGTACCGCCACCCCGTGCTTACGTGCGAGCCTAATAATCGTTCCCGCAAAAAGCTCCACCTCGGATTTGCGATGCGCCAGCGCGTCCTGACGCATGGACGGCAGACCGTCGCCCGCCAACGTACGCAGCACGCCCACGCAGGCTTCGAAATCAGCCTCCGTCAGCCCCACGCCCTCAGCCTGCGCCACCGCGATCACCTCGTGCATAGCGGCGAACATATCCGTCCGCGCCTGCTCGTTCGCCAAGGCTCCGCCGTAATCGGTCGCGTATACCATGCAGGTCTGGTTGATACCCACGTTCAGGAGCAGCTTCGCCCATAGAGCGTGACGAATATCCTCCTCCACCGTGTACTCGATGCCAGCCTTATCCAAGAGCGCCGTCACGGCCTGCAAGCCCGCGCGCTGCTTCTCCGCCAAGCAACCCAGCTTGAGGATGCCCTTATGCCGATAGGTAAGCGCCGTACCCTCGCGCACTGCGTCCATGCCCAGCGCCACGCAATACAGCAAATTATCGTCACCGTAGCATTCCTTAATCTTTTCCTCGCTGCTGATGCCGTTCAGTACGGAGAAAATTATGGTTTGCTTACCGACAAGGGGGCACATCTCCGCCAGTGCCGCGTCCAGCCCGCCGAACTTCGTCGCCACGATCACTAGATCCACGGGTTCCGCCTCCCGCGCCCTTTGCAGGAAGAAGTCCTGCCTGTGTCCGTTCACGCTGTAAACGTCCTGCGCATGGCGCGCGTAACGCTCCTCGTCCATCACAAAGCGTACCGTGCCCTCCGCCAGCACCCTCTGTAATTGCTCGCCGTAGAGCATGCCCAAAGCGCCCATACCGACGATCGCCACAGTTTTTATCTCACGCATCATCATCGCCTCACTAACCTCGTCAAAAGTAAAATGCTTACGCCAATAATTATAATGCCGCCAGGAGCATTAGGCAAGTATTCCCCGGGAAATGAGCATAAAAAAGGAGCGGAACGACTTAACACTCCGCCCCCATAAAGACTTAATAGCTTATCAGAACATACCGCGAATCTTCATCGCCTCAACCAAGCTGGAGAGAGCCACGATATAAGCGGCAACGCGCATATCCACGCCATATTGCTCCGCCTTCGCATGAACCTCCTTGAATGCCTTGATCATCATAGCGGTCTGCTTTTCGATGACCTCCTCCTCGGTCCAGAAATAACGATACAGATTCTGTACCCATTCGAAATAACTTACGGTTACGCCGCCGCCGTTCGCCAAAATATCGGGAACGACCAAAACGCCCTTCGCATCCAAAATCGCGTCGGCATCGGGAGTGGTCGGACCATTCGCGCCCTCGGCGATAATGGTGGCCTGCACCGCGTCCGCGTTCTCAGCGGTAATTTGTAGCTCCATAGCGCAGGGAGAGAGCACGGTAACCTTCAGCGCCAAAAGCTCGGCATTGCTGATCGGCTTGCTGCCGGGGAAGCCGACTACGCTGCCGGTTTTCTGCACGAATTTATCAACCTCATAGCAATCGAAGCCATCGGCATTATAGATCGCGCCGTTAATATCGCTCAGCGCCACTACCTTCACGCCTGCATCGCAGAACAGCTTAGCGGTCCAACTGCCGACATTGCCAAAGCCCTGTACGGCGGCGGTAGCCTCCGCAGGAGCGATGCCCTTGAGCTTCAAAGCCTCCAGCGCCGCTACGACTACACCACGACCGGTGGCTGCGGTACGACCGAGGGAGCCGCCTACGGCGATAGCCTTGCCAGTTATGAAGCCAGGCTCGTATTGACCAGTAAGCTTGCTGAACTCATCCATCATCCAGCCCATGATCTGCGCGTTTGTATTCATATCAGGAGCGGGAATATCGCGCTTCTCGCCGATAATCGGCGCGATTTTATCGATAAAGCCGCGCGTCAGAGCCTCCAGCTCGCGCTTGGAAAGCTTAGCAGGATCAACGATAATACCGCCCTTGCCACCGCCGTAGGGCAAGCCAGCAACCGCGCATTTACAGGTCATCCAAAAGGCCAAGGTCTTTACCTCGTCCATATTCACATTTTGATGATAGCGTACACCGCCCTTAGCAGGACCGAGGATGGTGCTGTGCTGGCTACGATAGCCGGTAAACACCTTCGTCGTGCCGTCATCCATTTTTACAGGAATAGCGACCTCCAGAGTACGCTCAGGGGTAGCGATGATCTGCGCCGCGCCCGCGTCCAATTTAATGGTTTCAATAGCCTTGTTCAACGGAATTTGAGCCATTTCAAAAATATTCATAAAAACGCCTCCTCATAAGGGATCAATTCCCAGCTTTTCGAGAAATATTATAGCATATATATCTTATCATAGCAAGAAATTGTCAGTAACTTCTTATATTTTTCACCATTGTTGTATGCTGTATTTTACTTACGATTATATTAAGTGTATCATTTTAAACAAAAAAGACGGTCTGCCTCGCAAACCGCCTTCATACCTATTCACTTAAATAAATTCGTCATATACCTTGCCGAAATTGATGCCACTGATAACCTTGTCCTTATACAGCTCGCGAATACCGCGCTCGCCCTCCTCCAAATGCTTGGAGGTAATGCCGTAATGCCGACTAAGCCACACCTCGACGAAGGCTGCCAAATTATCGCAGGCCTTGAGCACCGTACCGTCGATAGCATGGTAGCCCTCCTTATTATATTTGCTGTTCAGCTCCTCGATCGTAACCTCCTGCACCTTACCGTGCACGCGAATGCGATTGCTGAACTCGTTTTGCGTATAGTAGATGATATCCTCGTGCCAGCTATAGGGCAGCAGCGGCAGAATCTTCTCCGCCACCAGTCGCTCCTCGATGCGCTTGATCAGCTCCTCCAAGCCAGGGACGCTGCGCTTCACCGGACTAATGATATCGCGCGTCAGCACCTCTGGCAGATCGTGGAACAGACCGCACCAAAAATCGCCCACCACGCGCTCATCGCACGCGCCCTGCTTCAGCGCGCAGAAATAGCCCATGATCGCCACCAGCAGCACATGCCCCATAACGGATGTCTCCGGCACGCGCGGGGACTGCGCCCAACGCTTCTGAAAGCGCAGCTGCCCAATCAGGTCGATGAACTTGCTGCTCTTACCCTTCAACGCCAGCTTCTTCACCGCCGCCAAATCATAATGATCCTCCAGCTCGCTGTCGATCAACGCCTTCGTATCCTCGCTGCCGTAAATACCCTCGTTAAAGTGGTAGATAATTTCGAACTCCCATTTCGTCGCCAAATAGTGCGCCGCACGCAGCAGCTTCTTCTCCATGGGACAATAGGATGCGTCCTCCAGATAGCGCTGCATCTTCTGCATGAACTCCTCCTGAATATCGGGGATTCGCCGCCGCAGCTCGCTATATACCCACTCGTTAAGCTCCTTGCCGTAAAGACGCATCATCTCGTTGAAGACAGGGGGCTTAATATCCGTCAGCACGTTACGCTGCAAGAACTCGAAAATACCGCCCTCGATCAGACTGCGCCAGTTGATCTTCGCGCCATGGTCGTCCTCCTCGTGCCGCGCCAGCACGTAGGTGATCATCATCTTATGCGACTGCTTGTCCAGCTCCGTAAAGCCCATGGGACGAATATGCTCGTTCCAACGCTGAATGTGCGCCGCCTCGTACAAAAACTCGATAAAGCTCTTGGTCAGCATCCGCTCACACCTCTACTTCTTCTCCTCCACACGCAGGCTCAAGCCCATCTCGCCAAGCTTCTTGTGAATCTCCTCCAAGGATTTCTTGCCCAAATTACGCACCCGCATCATGTCCTGCTCAGTCTTGCTCAGCAGATCCTCAAGCGTATTGATACCGGTACGGCGCAGACAATTATAGGTACGCGGCGACCACTCGTCCTTATTGATCGGCTCCGCCTCCTTGTCTGTCTCCGCCTTATTTGCAAAAGCATTAACCTCCTTAACGCTTTCATTAGCCACTACTCGCTCGCCAGTATTCAGTAGCTGCAAATAGCCGATCAAAATACCGGAGGCCGTATCGATCGCCTCATCCGGCATAATGCTGCCGTCGGTCCAAATCTCCAAGGTGAGCTTATCATAATCGGTCACATTACCGACACGGGTGTCGTCAACAGCGAATTTAACTCTGATAATCGGCGAATAGAGGGAATCCACGGGAATAACGCCGATTGGCTGATCATCCCGCTTGTTTTTGTCGGCAGGCACATAGCCCAAGCCCTTATTCACATGAATCTCCATTTTGAACACGGCATCCTCGTCCAAAGTCGCGATATGCAGCTCAGGGTTCAAAATCTCGATATCGGCATCGGCAGCGATGTCCGCAGCCGTGACCTCCCTCTCGCCGGAGCAATCAATATGCAGGACCTTTTCCTCCTCGCCCTCCAGCTTCAGGCACAAGCCCTTGATGTTCAGGATAATGTCAGCCACGTCCTCACGCACTCCAGGAATGGTGGAGAACTCATGCAGTACGCCGTCGATCTTCACATAGATAACGGCTGCGCCGGGCATAGAGGAAAGCAACACGCGCCGCAGGCTATTGCCCAAAATAACGCCATAGCCCTTTTCCAACGGCTCCCAAATAAATTTGCCGTAACGACCATCCTCACTAATTTCCGCTATAACCTTTTTCGGTTTCTCAATTTCAATCATCCGAAAAGCCTCCTTATTCTACCTCTTACCCCAAGCATGCCTCACGAATAGCTTCCAAAAGCTCTCCTCGGCGCAGGACGCTGGTAAGTCGATCGTTTTCGTGTCACGTTCACGCTCTTATATATAGTATAGCAGAAAATTTTTAAATTGTAAGTAGCAAGCCTTGCTCAAATGCAAAAAAGCACGCTCTCCTCAGAGAACGTGCTTCTTGCGATATCAGGCTCGCGCGAAAATTAGAACATAATTTGCAAACGGTTCCAAATTACGCGGCTGTCTTTCTCGGTTTCCTTGCCTTCCAGATCATAGTAATCAATGCTGTATACCATGTTCTTAGCCAAGGTCAGGTTCGCACCGACGTTGTAGCCCTTGAAGCCTTCTTTAGTCATGCTGCCCCAATCACCGGATTTCATGGTATGTGCCACAAAGGTACCTGCGCCCTGATCATAGTAGTTTGCCCACAGGCCCCAGCTACCTGCTTTAGCCTTGTTAG
>CAYZOZ010000015.1:0-1571 GCA_964480295.1 uncultured Phascolarctobacterium sp. | reverse complement strand
TAGAAATGCTCGTAATTATAATCGGTCGGCTTGCCTGCGTAGGCGCTAACCTTAACCTCCTTGCCATAGGTTAAACGAACCAGCTCCGCGGTATCATCATACAGATTGCCGTTAGCCAGGAATTGATCACCCTTGCCTGCCAAAACCTTCACACCGCCGACGCGACCGGTTACATAGGCTTGGTTCAGGTTAGTTTTTTCATCACCGTTGTTATTGGTCAGATCCTGATCGTTTTGAATACGTGCGGTGTAGCTCCAATCATCATTGATCGCGCCATTGACAAACAAACGGCTGCGCAGACGATTTTTAGCAACGCGCTTACCGGGCTTCAAGCTACCCTTTCTGCCTGCATATTCATAACGAACTTGACCAGTAATTTTTACATTGTCGGCATTGCTTTCCAATTTTGCCACGCGAACGCCCAAATTGTCCAGCTCATCGGCAAATTCGGCAGCCAGCTTATCAACATTCGCGCCCTTAGCCATAGCCTTAGCCACGATTTGCGCCATTTCATAGCGAGTCATCAGCTTATCGCCGGCAAAGGTGGTATCACCATAGCCCTCGATTACGCCTGCTGCCGCAAGCTTGTTGATGCTGTCATAAGCCCAATGTCCTGCGGGAACATCGGAGAACGGGTTAGCGGCAAAAGCGGAAGCGCTCACGCCCAAAGCCATTGCCATAGCCAGTACCAAAGATTTTTTCATCACACTTCACTCCTTGTTATTAAGAATAATTCCATTATAATTATAAGAAAAGGCATGTGCGAAACAGCTCATTACTAATAAAATATAATCGATATTCGTATTATATCCTAATAAGAAGAGTACGTCAAGTATGTTCTTCTATAATTGTTTTAGTGCGTTTAGTATTAGTTTTATTAATGAATTAGTCATTATTACGCACTTTGTTCCTTCGCGTTTTATAACTAAAATAGTACTAAATGCAAAAAAGCAGGAACCGAAGTTCCTGCTTTAAATGCTTCTTATTATCAGATGAGCTCGATGATAGCCATTTCCGCAGCATCACCGCGACGGGGACCTACTCTGTAAATACGAGTAAAGCCGCCCTGTCTGCCTTCATATTTCGGAGCGATTTCTTCAAACAATTTCTTGGTAACAGTTTCGTCAACCAATACTGCCAAAACCTGACGACGAGCGTGCAGATCATTGCGTTTAGCCAAAGTAATCAGCTGAGCGGATTGCTTAGCTACTTCCTTTGCCTTAGTAATGGTGGTTTCGATTCTGCCATATTTGAAGAAGGAAGTTAAAATGCTACGAAACAGAGCTTTACGGTTGCTGGAGTTACGACCCAGTTTTCTGTATGCCATGTGCTTCTGACCCCCTTAATTATTCTTCTTCTTTGCGTAAGCTTAATCCCATATCGGCGAGCTTCTTTTTGATCTCCTCCAGGGATTTCTTACCCAAATTACGAACCTTCATCATTTCCGCCTCAGTTTTCTTCAGCAGGTCGCCCACGGTATTGATACCGGCGCGACGCAGGCAGTTATTACTGCGCACGGACAAATCCAGTTCATCAATAGACATTGAATCCGGACCATCGGATTTCTCCTC
>CAYZOZ010000014.1:0-33854 GCA_964480295.1 uncultured Phascolarctobacterium sp. | reverse complement strand
ATGCTAAAAAAATTCGTATTAACTTTGCTCATGCTTGCGGTAACGTCTATAGCGGTGACCTGCTCGGCAATGACGTTCAATCAGCCGGTAAAGGTGGGCTATTATGCTGATTTTCGCGCAGGCGGACCTTCGCAGGCTATTGGGCAGGGGTATACCAAAAAGACGAGTGATAGCTTCGTTTGGGGCGCTGGCGATAGTGCTTTGACTATTAAGTATCATAATAATCCAGCGGTAGGCGGTGGTCGCGGTTCGTCTTATACCAAGGGGGTATATGTTGGTAAGACGCAAATAAATACCAAAGTGATCGGACCGGATCTTTATAGGATGACGAGTACCGACGGACAGGTATTTTATATTTCATTAGGTACGCTTCCCGGGCTAAGTCAGAATTTTTCTATCATCGGTAAATGTGCAGGCTCCTATTGGAATATATTGCCGATTTCTGCGTTAGTACCGATTTGTGCGGATATCAATAATTTAGATTTTTCTGGAGCGAAGAAACTTCTTGCTCCGTATGCTAAGGGAAATCAGCTGATTTTGCCCTATACTGATAATTTACATAAGGATAATAAGACCACCGGTTATTTCGTATTTACTTGGGATGATGCCGCGCAGTGGTTTGGAGTTGATAGAAGGGACGTATAGAGCGTTATTTTCTTCGATTTTACGATGAATATGATAAATTGGTAGTCCATAGCCTAAAACATCATGCTCGGTTATGAAGATGATATTGGATATGTACCTCCAGCACGACAATTTTATCATTTTCCAGAATGGTTCGAAATAGGTATTCTGTGTCTGGAATGTTGTTTTCAAAGAATTTGGACATAAAAACATCATCCATCAGGCATAGTTCCGCTACTGCCTTTTGCGTTAAAGTTTTGAGCTTTTTTGCGAGCAAGATAAAGCCTCCTTTCGGGTGAGAAAATTAGAGATTGACGGTAGCTTTTTGCGGAATATTCGTTTTTCACGCAATAACTTGATAAGCTGTTAAGATAGGAAACAAAAAAAGTAGTCGCTCATACCCACGCCAGTATGAGAAAACTACTTTGTTAAACGATATTTGGTTATATGGATCTACCGCGTTAGCTTTATTATAATCCATCAAGGGGATGATTGCAATATATCTATTGAGTGTAAATCGGGGCGCATTCCCCCTCGCAAACTGTTAACATTTAAACAAAATTCTCAAGCTCTATGGAAAAAGATTTTATATTGTTAAATATACTGTATACAATAAGACTTATGCGCGTTACTCTGCTATAATTAAGATGTTATCATTATATTTTGCTTAGGGGGTTTGTATCGTGAATTTGTCAACAAAAATTCTCATCGGTTTAGCTCTCGGTATTATTGCCGGCTTAGAGCTTGGTGCCGAAGGCGCGGGCTTCGCGAAGGCCTGGATTGGTCCTTTGGGTACCATTTTCATGAACATGATCAAAATGATCATCGTTCCCTTGGTTTTCTCCAGTCTAGTTATCGGCGTATGCAGTTTGGGCGACATTAAGAAGGTTGGCCGCATCGGCTTAAAGACCTTGGCCTATTACCTGTCCACCACTGCTTTCGCCATCGTTATCGGCTTGGCGATCGGTACTGTTATGCAGCCGGGCGCGGGCTTGGCACTGCCTGCCGAAACCGCTAAGGTAGCAGCGAAGGCCGCTCCTCCGATTATGAAGGTTATCGTGGATATTTTCCCGACCAACCCGATGGAGGCTATGCTGAAGGCTAATATGCTGCAAATCATCGTGTTCGCGCTCTTCGTAGGCGTAGGCATCACCGCTGTCGGCGAGAAGGCTGATTATCTGAAGCACACCATCGACGGCTTGGCAGAGGTTTCCTACAAGATCGTCGGCATCATCATGGCTGTTGCTCCCGTCGGCGTATTCGGCTTGATCACTCCGGTCGTTGCGGCTAACGGTCCTGCCGTGCTGCTGCCTCTGCTAAAGGTAGTTATCGCCGTATATCTGAGCTGCCTGCTCCACGCTTTAATCGTTTATGGCGCGCTGTTGAAATTCATCGGCGGCACCGACGTAGTTAAATTCATTAAGGGCATCGCTCCTGCCAGTCTGATGGCGTTCAGCTCCTGCTCCTCCGGCGGCACTCTGCCCCTGACCATGAGCTGCGCTCAAAAGCTGGGCGTTTCCAAAGAGGTTGCCAGCTTCGTCCTGCCCTTGGGCGCAACGATTAATATGGACGGCACCGCCGCTTATCAGGGCGTGTGCGCTCTCTTCATTGCTCAGCTCTACGGCATCGATTTGACTGGTGCGCAATATTTCACCATCATCGTGACCGGCACCTTGGCATCCATTGGTACCGCGGGCGTTCCCGGTGCTGGCTTCATCATGCTGACCATGATCCTGACCGCTTTGGGACTGCCTCTGGAGGGCTCCGCTTTGATCGCCGGCATCGACCGTATTTTGGATATGCCGCGTACCTCCGTTAATATCACCGGTGACGCTACCGTCGCTTTCCTGGTTGATAAGAGCGAGAAGGCTAACCAAAAGGAAGCTCTGTACTAATCCGTATTTCCCTTGCGTCGTCCGTTAAGTCGGGCGACGCATTTTTTGTTGCGTCGGTTCGGGAAGCCAACCATGTGCGATAAACGATAGAAAAAGCCATGAAAGAGTGCTATAATTAGGTACCAGAGCTAATTTCACAGGCTTGGCTAAGGTCAAAAATTCGATGAATGAGAGGTTGGGCATGAAGAGTATTTTCGAAATAAAGATTTTGGGCATCGTGGCAGCCGTTTGCGTGGCGGCTTATATGCTTTTTGGTTATTTTATGCCGGCGGAGAAGGGTTTAGATAACCTAACGCCGCAGGATCGTTTGAATTTGAAGAAGAATATCGTCATTCTCGGCGTGGACGAGCGTGCGGAGGAGGGCGATGTCGGTCGCAGCGACACGCTTTTCGTGGTGATGTTCGATACGAACAAGAAGGCTGCCTCCCTGCTGTCCATTCCTCGCGATACGCGTGTGCGCATCAAGGGACATGGTTGGGATAAGATTAACCATGCCTACGCCTATGGCGGACGCGAGTTGACACAAAAGACTGTGGAGGAGCTGCTCGGTATTAAGGTAAATAATTACGTCATGGTCGACTTCAAGGGCTTCGTCGGTTTGGTGGACGCGATCGGCGGCGTGGATATCGAGGTCGAGAAGAATATGTACTATTATGATGATTGGGATGGCTTTAAGATCGATCTGAAGAAGGGTATGCAGCATATGGACGGCAAGACGGCGATCCAGTATGTGCGTTATCGTGACGAGGAGGGCGACATCGGCCGCATCCGTCGCCAACAGCATTTTATGATGGCGGTTTACGATCGCATTACCTCCGCGAATATGCTGCTGCATATTCCTGGCTTGGCGAAGCAGCTGACCAGCATGGTTAAGACCGACCTGCCACTGAAGGATATGGTGGAGCTGGGGCGCGTGCTGCACTCCATGGTGAAGGATAAGGGCTTGGCGATGGCGACCGTTCCCGGTACGCCGGAATACATCAACGAGATCAGCTACTGGCTACCTGACATTAAGGCGATGCGTGAGCAGATGGTGCGGATGCAGGGCGCGACGATGACCGACACCTATCGCTCCGCCGCCGAGCTGATGGCACGGGAGTATAAGGACGCGGTCGAGCGTGCGGAGCAGGGCGACAAGAGTGCCGAAAGCAAGGATGCCGCTAAGGAGGAAAAGGACGCGAAGGATAAGCAGCAGGACGCTAAGAAGGACGCTGTGGCGAAGAAGTTCGGCGCGAAGAAGAACGCGGCGGAAAAGGCAGACGTTAGCGGCGGCGATAGCGCTCAGCCGGTGCGCGGCGGTAAAATCGTGGTGCGCTTGGTTAATTGTAGTGGCTCGAAGACAGCGGCGAGCAGCGCGATCTCACGCTTGCAGTCGGCGGGCTTCACGGTTATCAACGGCGGCAGCGGTGAGCTTATTTCGCAGACCACGGTCATCTCCACCACGAATAACGGCGCTGTTGTGGGTAAGCTGTCCGCGGTTCCCTTCGCGCATAATTTACGCATAAGCCGCGACGGTGCCGCTGATTGCGATGGCGTGGTTATGCTGGGCGCGAATTATAAATAAGCGGCCTTCGCCTTTTAGATACTAAAAAATAATGTAAAAAAAATTACAGATTGCTACTTGCATTTTGTATACAAGCGTGCTATAATAAGAGCATCAAAACAGCCCCTCATTTGGCCCTTCTTCGTAAGGGCTTTTTTTTTGCCCTTTTTTAGGCTTAAATATTTATTTTTTGCTAATAATTATTAAAAAGCTGCTCTAATGAACGTGGTTTATATGGTAATTGATGCCGTAATATGATACAATATAGGAGCATATAGAATAGGAACGGAAAGACTGCTCAGTGCATTTTACTAGGAGGCAATTATGCGTAATGATATACATGTGGTAGTGGACAGCATAGCGATCGCGGGCGAGACCGCGCTCAAGGATGATCCTCGTTGTCATGTGCTGCGTCTTATTGCACGCCACGGTGATGAGGAATGGCTGGATGGCGACCGCAGCTTGGCGGAGATGTTCGCCATGGTCGAGAAAACGGACAAGCTTCCCGGAACCTCGCAGCCGCCGATTGGGACGATTCTATCGACCTTCGAGGAGCTGGCGCGGGAGGGCAAGCAGCTTTTGGTGCTGTGCGTGGATAGCGTGCTTAGCGGCACGTACCAAACCTGTTGCTTGGCGGCGCGTCAGGTGATGGATAATATCAAAGGCGCGGACATTCGCGTCGTCGATAGTAAGACCGCCGCCTGTCCTATCAGCGGTATCGCGCTGGAGGTTTTGGCGCAGGCCGATGCCGGCAGGAGTCTTGATGAATTGGAAGGCATGGCTAAGGACATGGTTCGTCGCACGGAGACCTATTTTAGCGTGAATACTTTGGATTATTTGCAAAAGGGTGGACGCATCGGTGCCGTTAGCGCTTTGGTCGGAGGCATTTTGGGCATTCGTCCCATTATTCATCTGGACAAGGAGGGTAGGCTGGAAATCGCTGATAAATGCCGCACGCGTAAGAAGGTCTTGAAGCGTATGCTGGAGCTGGCGGCGGAGGAGGCTCCCTTGGAGGCGATCTTCGTAGCTCATGCGGAGGCACGCGAGGACGCGGAATTTCTCAAGCAGCAGATGCAGGAGCTTTTCCCGAATCTGCCGATCATGCTTACGGGTATCGGCACGGTATTAGCTGCTCATTTAGGGCCAGGCGTAATCGGACTTTTCGTTCGTCGCAAGCCCTAAAGGAAAGGTGTGGATGAGATGGAAGTAATGAAGGAAATTTCCGGCAAGCAGTTGAAGAATATGCTGCTGGGAGCCTATCATAGCTTTGAAAAGAATTTTGAGATCATCAACGATCTGAATGTTTTCCCCGTTCCCGATGGGGACACGGGTACCAATATGATGCATACTATGGCCTCCGTCGCCAAGGAGCTCAGCACGATGAGCGATGATGCCGAGGCGGGCGAGGTCGGTGCCGCAGCCGCACGCAGCGCGATCATGGGCGCGCGCGGCAATTCCGGCGTAATTCTGTCGCAGCTTCTGCGCGGTATCGGCAAGGGGGTCGCAGGCAAGCGGAAGCTGAACAATACCGAGATCGGCAAGGCCTTTCAGTTCGGCATTCTCTATGCCTATCGCAGCGTCGCTAAGCCCGTGGAGGGCACGATCCTGACGGTGGCGCGCGGCATGGCGAAGGGTGCCTATCAGGCGGTACGTGGCGAGAATGTGAGCCTGGAGGACGTGCTTTTGGCGGCGATCGCCTCTGGCCGCAGGGAGCTGGAGCAAACACCGGAGAAGCTGCCCGCGCTGAAGGCTGCGGGCGTGGTCGATGCCGGCGGACAGGGCTTGATCGTCTTTTTCGAGGGCTGCTTAGCGGGGCTGCGTGGTGAGGACTGCGAGGTTTTACAGGTCACCGCTCGTCCGACAGTAACCAAGACGCAGGCGGAGCCGCTGGATTTGGAGTATCCCTATTGCACCGAGTTCATCGTGAAGGGCGCGAGCGTGGATAAGAAAACCGTTAGCGATGCCTTGACGGGCTTCGGTAATTCGATGATCGTGGCGGTGGTCGAGGACATCGTGAAGGTGCATATTCATACGAAGCATCCTGGTGACGCGCTGAACAAGGCGCAGGAATGGGGCACGCTGCACGATATTAAAATCGAGAATATGCGTGATCAGCATGAGAACCGTCTTTTTAAGAACGAGGAGCTACAGGTTGCTAAGCATGGCGTGGGCGTGCTTTCCGTGGCGGCGGGCGAGGGTATCGCGAAGGTGATGCACGAGCTGGGCGCGGCGGAAATCGTCAGCGGCGGGCAGAGCATGAATCCTCCCGTGGAGGCGTTCGTGCAGGCGATCGAAAACGGCGAGCACGAGCAGTACATCATCCTGCCGAACAATAAGAACATCATTCTGGCGGCGGAGCAGGTGCGTAAGCTTTTAGGTAATTCCAAGGTGGCGTTCGTGCCGACGACGAATATGGCGCAGGGCTTGGCAGCGCTGCTGCATTTTGACGCGACGCGCAGCCTGGACGAGAACACCGTCATTATGACGCATGAGGCGCGCGAGGCCGCTGGTGCCAGCGTGACGATCGCGGTGCGCGACAGCGTGGTGCATGGCTTGACCGTGCATCAGGGAGATTACCTAGGCATTTTGAACGATAAAATCGTTTGCAAGGGCGATTCGATCGCCTCTGTTTTGGAGCAGATGCTCGCGGATCAGGACTATGAGCTGATCAGCCTGTATTATGGCAAGGATTTGGACGCTGATGCCGCAGCCGCTTTGCAGGAGCAGCTGCAAGCAATGAACGATGATTGGGAAGTGGAGCTTTTTTACGGAGGCCAACCGGCCTATCCTCTTTTACTGGCAATGGAGTGATGAAAAATGCTTACCGGTCAGGAATTATCCGATCTTCTTCGCCACAACGGCTATAAGGTAACGCCGCAGCGCTTGGCGGTGTACGCGGCCTTGGCGGAAAGACCGTGGCATCCCAATGCGGAAACCCTTTATGCGCAGCTGCAACCGGAGTATCCAGCGATGAGCTTGGCTACGGTTTATAAGGCGGTGGAAATTTTACATGCGATCAACGCGATTCAGATCCTCAATACGGGCGAGGATTGCTATCGCTATGACGCGAACGTGGAGGAGCATTATCATTTGCGCTGTCTGCGATGTGGCAGAATCGATGACGCGGTGATGGACGAGCAGGCGCGGGACAGCCTGACCGCTATGGTCGAGGGCGATAGCGGCTACGCTATCAGCGGCAGGCAGTTTTATTTTTACGGCTTTTGTCCCCAATGTCATAAGGCGCATTAAAGCTTACCGAGGGTGTACCGGCGGACGTTGCCGATACACCTCTTTTATTTAAAAAATTTAGCAGATATTTGACGAAAATGCCACAGAAATGTAATATTTGCTTGCTATAATAGTTCATAGTACGATGGGAGGGAAGGCTTTGACGAAGGAAATGAGGGTTGCCATGCTGGCGAGTGGCAGTAAGGGCAACGCGACGTTGATTAGTACGGATAGGCAGAGCTTTTTGGTGGATATCGGCTTGAGCTGCCGCGAGCTTTGTAAAAGGCTGAAGCTGGTCGGTGCTGCTCCAGAGGAGCTGAGCGGTGTGTTCATTACGCATGAGCATATCGATCATGTGCGGGGGCTGGTGACCTTCGCGAAGAACTATGCGGTGCCGATTTACACGAATAGCGCTACGTGGAAGGTGCTTTTCGGCAAGTATGCCGATTTGCGGCGGGATAGATGCAGAATCCTTGAGCGTGAGCTGAGCTTCGGCGATGTGCGCGTGCGTGCCTTCGAGCTGTCCCATGACGCGATCGCGCCGCAGGGCTATAGCTTCGAGCAGGAGGGTGGCAGGAAGTGTACCTATATTACGGACACGGGCTTCGTTACTCCGGCGACGCGCGAGGCGGCGCAGAACAGCGATATCCTCGTGCTGGAGGCGAACCATGATCTTGAGCTTTTGCGTAATGGCAGCTATTCGTTTGAGCTTAAAATGCGTATTTTGAGTACACAGGGGCATTTGTCCAATCTTGCGGCTGGAGAGTTTTTGCTGGAGCTGCCGCGTCTGCCAGAGCGTGTTTTCTTGGCGCATTTGAGTGAGGAGAATAATCGTCCGCAGATAGCACTGGAGACGGTGCGGGAGACTTTGGATGGCAAGAGGAGCTTGGGCGGAACTAAGCTTTTCGTGGCGAAGCAGGATTATCCGGTTGCCGATTATCCTATTGAGAAATTGGCTTTATTTAAATAGTGTTTGCTGAGGAGTGATGATGATGCGTAAGCTTTTATGGAAGAAAACGGTAAATATCTTAGTTTGTGGGATTTTGGGCGCGACGGTGCTTTTGGCGGGTTGCGGCGATAGCAAGACCTCCGCGGCGGTGAAGGAGAAGCCCGTGGTGAAGCAGGAGCAGCAGCTGAGCTCGGCGCGCAATACGCCGATCGTGGCGGCTGCCAAGAAGGTCGGTCCCGCGGTCGTGGGCATTACGAACAAGGGCTATGTGCGCGACTTCTTCAATCGCGTATCCTTGCAGGAGCGTGGTACGGGCAGCGGCGTTATTTATGACAAGGCAGGCTATATCGCGACTAATAATCACGTGGTCGAGGGCGCGTCCGAGATCATCGTCAGCCTGCCGGACGGACGCTCGGTGAAAGGCAAGGTTTTGGGCGCAGACGCGGCGACTGATTTGGCGGTCGTGAAGATTAGCGCGGATAATTTGACCGTGGCGGAGTTTGGCGATAGCGATACCTTACAGATCGGCGAGCCGGCGATCGCGATCGGTAATCCGCTGGGCTTGGAGTTTCGTGGCAGCGTTACCGCGGGCGTAATCAGCGCCTTGAACCGCAGCATCGAGATCGGCGAGCGTAAGTTTAATCTGATTCAGACCGATGCGGCGATTAACCCCGGTAACAGCGGCGGCGCGCTCGTCAACGCGGATGGCGAGGTCGTGGGCATTAACAGTGCCAAGATCGCTGTCAGCGGCGTGGAGGGCATCGGCTTTGCCATTCCTATCAACGCAGCTAAGCCGATTCTTAAGGAGCTACAGGATCGTGGCAAAATCGCTAGACCGTATTTGGGCGCGTCGTTGATGGACAAGGATACCGCTGCTCGCTTCGGCTTCGAGGCTGATTTGCACGGCGGCGTGCTGCTGATCAAGGTTTATCAGGGCAGCCCGGCGGCGAAGGCAGGCCTGCAATCCTATGACATTATTTTGAGCATCAATGATACCAACGTAAAGACCGCGAAGGATATTCGCAACGCTATTACGCAATGCAAGGTCGGTCAGGATATCGACGTGCTGATTTGGCGTAACGGCAATACCTCCCATGTGACGGTAACGCTGGCGGAAATGCCCGAGGATTTCGGTAAGTGAGAATAACGCTGGCCTGTGTGGGCAAAATTAAGGAAAAATATTTGGAGGCGGGGATCGCGGAGTTCAGCAAGCGCCTAACTCCCTTCTGCAAGCTGGAAACGCTAGCAATCGCGGAGGAAAGGATGCCGGACGCACCCTCGCCCGCCGAGAAGGAGCAGGTGCTGGAGCGTGAAACGCAGCGTTTGCTGGCGATCATTCCCGCAAGCTCCTACGTTATTTTGCTGGACGTGGTCGGCAAGCAGCTCTCCAGTCCGGAGCTGGCGGCGAAGCTGGACAGCCTCGCGCTCGGAGGCTGTAGCCACATCACCTTCGTGATCGGCGGTGCCTTCGGCTATACGGACGCGCTACGCCGTCGCGCCGATTTGGCGCTGAGCTTTTCTAAGATGACGTTTACGCACCAAATGATTCGACTGCTTCTCTTGGAGCAGATCTACCGCGCCTTTAAGATCAGTCGTGGAGAAAAATATCATTGGTAGTCTTTGTCGCTACTTTATTTTTCTCGTTGAGAATGTTAGAATATAGGCAGCAAGAGCAATACCTATCGTTTCACTAGGTTGATAGGCGTTTGGATAAAGGAGATGTTTTTATGAGCAAGGCTTATGATTATCTGAAGGAATTCGGCGTATTTTATGTGGCCTCCAATAATGGCGGCGTGCCTGCCGTGCGTCCCTTTGGCGCGGTTATGGAGCAGGATGGCGTATTGTATTTGGTGACTGGCAATTTTAAGGACGTGTATAAGCAGCTGAAGCAGGATCCGCAGGTACAGCTGGCGGCAACCAAGGCTGGCACGCTTACCTGGTTGCGTATTAGCGGTAAAGCTGAGGAGTGTAACGAGGTCGCTATGAAGCAGGCGATGCTGGATGCTTGTCCTAGTCTGGTAAATATTTTTAAATCCGCCGATAATCCAGTGATGACGCTTTTCGCCATTAAGGAGATGCAGGCGGAGCTGCACAAGGACGACGGCAGCGTGGAGAAGCTGTAAGCCGCTTGCACAGCGCGTTAGTGTAATTTTTGTCACAATGATACTGTCAACTTCACTTGAAACATGATATAATTTATATTATTACATGTTTCGAGTGGAGTTTTTTTATGCGCAGGAAAGTATTGTTCGGAATCGATTATACGGATAGTGAATTTATCAAGCTCGTTCTATATTTATTCGTCGGTGGCGTGGCGGCGCTTTTGGAATGGGCGCTGTTCTATTGCTTCTTGCATTTTCTTTTGAGCGGCGTGGTCGCCGAGCTTACTCTGCGGACGATGCTGGCGACGGCTATGGCGTTCTGCTTCTCGACGCTTTTTCATTATTTCCTGGGCAATATGCTGGTCTTTGATAGCGGTAGCCGCTATCAGCGGGGCAAGGAGCTGAGCCTCGTCTTTTTAGTCAGCACTATCGGCCTGCTGTTCAATTTGCTGCTGATGTATGTCTTCGTCGGCATTTTAGGCTGGGAGCCGATGCTGAGCAAGGTGCTGACGAGCTGCATCGTGGTGATTTGGAATTATCTTTCGCGAAAAAAGTGGATTTTTAGGAGCTAAAGATGGATATTAAATATGCTGATATTGAGAAATTTAATAGGGTGATGCTGGTTTACAATCGTAATAGTGGTAAGCAGCTTTTCGCCAGTATGATTATGCGCATTAACGAGGTATATAAGCATTTGAAGAAGCGCTTGGGCTCGAAGCGCGTCGTTATGCGCGAGATCAGCTATTTTAATGAGATTCCGTTGATCGCCGAGGAAATCGAGCGCGAGCAGGTGGCTTGGGTGGTGATCGCCGGTGGCGACGGTACGATTCGCGCCTTGATCGAGCAGCTAGCGGATCGCAAATATCTGCCATATGTGAGCGTGTTCCCCGCGGGCACGGTGAATTTGGTCGCTAAGGAGCTTTTGATGAGCAGCGAGCCAGCGAAGTGGGCGAAGCGCGCCCTGAAGGGTGTGGAGCTACCAGTGTATTTGGGACGCGCTAACGGGAACGTCTTTCTGACGGTGGCAGGCATCGGCTTCGATTCCTTGGTCGTGGACAACGTGACTGAGAAGGAGAAGAAGCTGCTGAATAAATTCGCCTATGTTTTGCAGGGCACGGAGCTTATCCGTAAGGAGATGCTGTTCAAGAACTGGAGCTATCGCTTTCAGGTGCGCTTTGAGGACGAGCAGGAGTGGCACGAGGCCTCGTCCGTGATCGTGGGCAAGAGCCGCTATTACGCAGGTCGCTATAATCTTTTCAATGGGGCGACGCTGTCCACGCCCTGGCTGTACGCGGCGCTGTTCACAGGCTCTAAGCGTGCGGATTTCCTTCGCTATGCGGCTTGCATCGCTATGGAGGCGCTGAGCCTTGATAAGGATATCGTGATCCGTAAGGCGAAACGGTTGGAGATTCGCTGCAACGAGGAGGATTTCGCCGCCGAGCTGGACGGTGACGCGGTGACGACGGCGCCCCTGCTGTTGGAGCTGGAGGAAACGCCGATTAAATTTTTGGCATAGATAAGGATTGGTTGTAAATTGAGTAAGGTAATTGGTAAGCTGGCGATCGTGCTTTTCGTTCTGCTGGCGTTGGCGGTGGAATGGTGGCTGGCATATGCTATTTTCGGGGCTATCGATCCGCTGCCGGTGGAGCAGTTCGCCTTCGAGGTGGTTAATCATCTGCTGCGCGATTGCTTGCTCGGCGTACTGCTTTGGGCGCTGTATTTCAGGCGCAAGCGTATCCCCGACCGCGTGCGTCGCTATTTCCCCGTGGTCGTGATCGGCGTGCTTTCACTGGCGATTTCCTGCTTCATGGTGGAGCAGCTTAGCCTGGATAAGGGCGTGCAGACCACGCTGTCCGTGATTACGGGCATTAACAATAATATTCTTTTAGTGCTTTTGGCGGCTATGTGTTATCATAAGTGGCCGAATTTCGCGATGAAGTGCGTCTATTTCGTAACGTATATGTTTACGGCGCTGACGCTGATTTTTGACGCTTTTTATTTTTGGCAGACCTCTATGCACGTGGAGAGCGTGCTGTTTCAAAATTTGAATATCTACGCCGTCAAGGGCGTAATGGCGACGATGAGCACGGGAATGCTGGCGGCAATCACGGGCGCGATAGTGCTTATTTTGCTGCTGTTCAGGGTGACTAAGCCGGCGAAGCACAAGCCGAACTTCGTGTGGTCGCTGCTGTGCGCCGCCATGTTCACGCTGGGTCTGAATCTTGCGGATCGCCTTTTGCTTAGCGGCGGTATGTGGTGCGTGGAGGAGCTGATCGGCGATTATATCACGATCGAGTACGAGAAAACACGTCTTTTGTATCGTAATATGCTGACTGTGCCCGCGAATGTGAATTTCGTAGCGAAGGCGCTTTTCGATACGGATAAGATGGCGAGCGCTAAGCACGTGGAGCAGCGCGAGCTGACGGAGCAGGACAGGACGAGCCTGCGTGACTTGGGCATTCAGGTGCCGAAGGCGGCGATCACTAAGATAGCGCCGCAGTACGATCGCGTGGTGCTGCTCATACTGGAGTCCGTGCATCGCGATTATATCAATTATTATAACGATAGGATTCCCGAGCTGGCGACACCGTTTTTAAATAAGCTGATCATTCGCTATCCGAGCATGAAGCGCTACTATTCCTCCGCCGTGCCGACGACGCAGGGCTTGAACGCGACCTTCCGCTCGCATTTGATCATGGATAAGGATTATCCCGGCAAGAATACGCCGTCCCTATTCCGTTCGGTGCAGGCCGCGGGGATGAAGGGAATTTTCATGAACGCCTCCAGTCAGTATTACGCGAACGAGCTGCGCGAATATCCGGAGCAGTTCGGCATGCAGGAGTATATCGCGCGCGAGCAGCTGGAGAAGCTGGGCTATAGCGGTATCAGCGGCTGGGGCTTCCATAATGACGTGCTTTACGAGCATACGCTGCGCATTTTAGAGGAAAATCGCGATCAGCGTCTATTCATGGTGACGAAAACTCTGGATATGCACCAGCCCTATCCCTACACTGGCTATCGCTGGGAGGAGATGCCCGAGGGTGTGCGGGATAACGGTTATTTCACGGTGCGCGGTATGTATTGGGTGGATAAGACGCTGGAGCGTTTCTTCAGCGAGGTCGAAAAGCGCGGCCTGTTCGACGAGCGCACGCTGTTTGTCATTACCAGCGATCATAATCCGCATAGCGGTGGCGAATATACCCAGCTGGTAGAGCGAGCGGACGATAAGCAGAGCATCGCGCCGATTCCGCTGATCTTCGTGAGCAAGAATATGCATCCCTTGGACGCGCTGCGCACAGAGGAATATGCCTCGCAGATCGATTTAGCACCAACGCTGCTGTACCTTTTGGGTATCGACGTGCCGGAGAAATTCATCGGCAGAAATTTGCTAGAGCGCGCGGAGAAGCCCTTCGCTTTGGGCTATTTCGGCGGTAAGGCGTTCTATTGGAGCGTGGGCAAGCGCATTATCGACCAAATGGATAATCCCTCGCCGAGCGAGGAGGAGGACGCGCTGACGAATTTCATCATTCATAATTACGGGGAGTGGCATAAGGAGTAGGAGGCGAATTATGCTATTGGGTATTGATGTGGGTGGTACGTTTACCGACGCGGTGCTATTAGCGGAGGAACGCTTGCTGGCGCAGGTAAAGGTGCCTACCACGCAGGACGATGTGTTGAGCTGCTTGCTGAGCGCCTTGGACGGCGTGCTACCGCAGTCCGCGGAGGAGCTGCGAGCGATTACGCGCGTGGTTATCTCCAGTACCTTAGTGACGAACGCGTTGACGGAGGGTAAGCTGCGCCCCGCGCTTTTAGCGGTGATTACTGGACCAGGCATGAATATTAGCGGACGCGTGCCTGTGCAGCCCTATTATTTGAGCGGCTATGTGGATCATAGGGGGAAGCTCGTAGCCGATATTGATTGGCAGGAGCAGCAGGAGCTTTTGGCGCGACGGGGCAGTGGCGCGTGTGCAGTTAGTGGCAAATTTGCGGTGCGCGAGCCGCAGCTGGAGCATGTGGCGGCAAGTAAATTGAGCAGGCTCGGCTATGAGAAGGTATTCCTCGGCAGCGAGCTCAGCGGCGAGCTGAATTTCGTGCGTCGCACTAATTCGGCGTATTTCGCGGCGCAGGTATACGAGCTTTTCCGCCATTTTGCGGGGCAGATTACGGACGCGGTGCGTGAGCGCGGCGTGCAGGCTCCCGTGTATATTTTGAAGGCGGACGGGGGCACGCTGCCCTTGGAGGAGGCGGTGGAACAGCCTGTGGAGGCGATCTTCACCGGCCCTGCCGCCTCGGTGCTGGGCATTGAGGCGTTGGCAGCGCCCGAGCTGAACTCTATTTCTTTGGACGTGGGCGGTACGACGACGGACATCGCCTTTTGGGAGCAGGGCGCGCCATTGATGGCGAAGCGCGGAGCCGTGCTTAACGGCTATCCCACGGCGGTGCGCGCCTTTCATATGCGCAGCGTCGGTATAGGCGGTGACAGCAGGATTCGGCGTGCGGAGAACGGCGAGTACCTTGTCGGGCCGGAGCGCGAGGGCGTGGCTGCCGCTTTGGGCGGCAAGCAGGCGACCTTGACCGACGCGCTGAACGTGGCAGGCTATGTGAGCCTTGGCGACGTTTCTCGCTCGGAGGCGGTGCTGCGCGTTTTTGGCGGTTCGCCGGAGGCGGAGGCGCGGCTGATCGTGGCGGCGGCTACCAAGGCTATCGCCGACGTGATTCGGGAGATGCTTGCCGAGTGGGCGAAGCAGCCTGTTTATACGGTTGACGACGTACTCAAGGGTACGGATTTCGTGCCCGCGCAGCTGATTGGCGTGGGCGGCGGCGCGCCAGGATTGGTGCGTGCCTTGGGCGAGCTTTTGGAGCTATCAGTAACTATTCCTTTGGGCGGTATGGTCGCTAACGCGATCGGCGCGGCCGTCGCTCGACCGACCTTGAGCGCTGGACTGCGCGCGGACACGACCGAGGGCTACTACATTATTCCAGAGGCAGGCGAGCGCGCACCTCTGCCGCGTGGCTTCGGTAAGCAAATGGCGCAGGAGCTCTTGGGGCGTTGGCTGCGCGAGAAAACGACCTCCTGGCTGCTGCCCGATCAGGACGTGGAGCTTATCGGCTGGGAGCATTTTCCCACATTGCACGGCTATTACGAGAGCGGCGATATTTATAGCCTGCGGATGCAGCTCAAGCCTGGCATTTTGTACAGGGTTCAGGGCAGGGAGGTGAGCTTCTGATGGCAAAGGATACCTTGGGCTTAGTTTTTTTCCCCGCCTTTGACTGGATGCTTTCGCCGGGACATCCCGAACGGCAGGAGCGCCTGCTGTATACGCGTGACCAGCTGGAGGAGGAAGGTATTTTCGATTGCGAGGAGATTCGCGAGTATCGTCCACGCTTGGCGGAGCTGAAGGATTTACAGCGCGCGCACGTGGGTGTGCCTGCGATCTCGCGCTTGATCACGCCGGCGCATCTTACCTCCGCAGGCGGCTGCCTGACGGCTGCCGACGCGGTTATGCAGGGTGAGGTTAAGCGTGCCTTCGCCTTGGTGCGTCCTCCCGGACATCACGCGATGCGCGTGGTTCACGGAATCCGCGGATTTTGCACTATCAATATCGAGGCAATAATGGTAGAATATTTAAGGAGCAGGTATGGTGTGCGCAAAATTGCCGTAGTGGATACGGATGTGCATCACGGCGACGGCTCCCAAGACATTTTTTATCATGATCCCGATACGCTGTATATCTCCTTTCATCAGGACGGCAGAACGCTTTATCCGGGCACGGGCTTTCCAGAGGAGGCAGGCAGCCCTGCCGCTTGGGGCACGACGCTGAATTTACCGCTTCTGCCGGGAACTGGCGACGAGGGATTGCATAGGCTGTATGACGGACTTATTAAATATGTTTTGGAGGATTTCCAGCCCGAGCTGATCATCAATAGCGCGGGACAGGACAATCATTTTAGTGATCCCCTAGCTTCCATGCAGATCACGGCGCAGGGCTACGCGCGCTTGGCGGACAAGCTGCGTGCCGACATCGCGGTGCTGGAGGGCGGCTATTCGGTCGAAAGCGCGCTGCCCTATGTGAATACGGGCATCATCCTCGCGATGGCGGGAATGGACTATAGCCGCGTGCTGGAGCCCGACAGGAGGCAGCTCAGACCGCAGACGGAGCGCTGCGCGCAGCGCGTGGAGCAGCTTATCAAGCAATCGGGCGAGCTGTATTTTCAGCGTGAGGCGCGGCGGCAGCGGCTTTTGGCGCAATGCGACGGTGTGTGGCAGCGGCGCAAGCATATTTACTATGATGAGGAGGGCATCCGCGAGGAGCAGATCGAAACGGTGCGTTATTGCCGTCATAGGGACTGCGGTGGCTATTTTACGCTGCAAACGGCGGCGGAGGGCACACGCTTCGGCGATCAAAGCGCCTTCATCGTTTGCCTGCCGCGCGGCTTTTGCCAGCATTGCTACAGTATGGCGTATGACGAGGCGCTTGCTCAAAGGGAAACGGGTAAGTGGCAGTATGTGCTGGTGCAGGATATAGCTAAGGGGACGATAGAAAATATTTAAACGAAATGGGGTTTACAGATGCTGAAGGAATTAGTCGTGGCGACGCATAACCAAGGTAAGGTGGACGAGTTTAAATCCCTGATGAAGGATTTACCGATAGAGATTAAATACCTGGCGGACTTCGAGCCCTTGGACGAGCCAGTGGAAAACGGTCGTACCTTTGCCGCTAACGCGCGCCTGAAGGCGACCTATTACGCTAAGCGCCTGGGCGTGCCCTGCATTGCCGATGACAGCGGTTTGGAGGTGCAGGCCTTGGACGGCGCGCCGGGAGTACGCAGCGCCCGTTACGCTGGCGAAAAGGCGAGTGACGAGGAGAATAACAGTCTTTTGCTGCGCAATATGAAGTTTCAGGTGAAGCGTATCTGTCGCTTCCGCTGCGCGCTTTGCGTCGCTCAGCCAGATGGTAAGGTGCTGAATGAGGTCGACGGCTATTGCGAGGGTATGCTTTTGCACGAGCCACTGGGCACGGAGGGCTTCGGCTACGATCCGCTGTTCTGGTCGACCGAGCTGCATAAGAGCTTGGGCGAGGCCAGTATGCAGGAGAAGAATCGCATAAGTCATCGTGCTAAGGCGATTAAGAAGCTGGTTACGATTTGGAGCAAGAAAAAATGAGAATAGGCATTACCGGCGATACGCATGGCAGTCTGCCCGCGCTAAGACGCGTGCTGGCGAAGATGCCGCCGGTGGATCTATGGCTGCATACGGGTGACTACGCCACAGATGCCGAGCTTTTGCACAAGCTGACGGGCATTGACGTGGTGCGCGTGCGGGGCAACTGCGACGCGCCGACCGTCAGCGCGCAGCCTGACGAATATTTGGTGCTGGAGGATTTTAAGCTGTGGCTGACGCACGGGCACAGGTATATTCAGCACAACGTGCAGGCGGATTTGGGCTATTGGGCGCGAGCGCTCGATCAGGATATCGTCGTTTTCGGGCATACGCATGTGCCGCTTAATGAGTATTACGGCGAGGCGCTGCTCATTAATCCTGGCAGTCCGTCAAGACCGCGCGGCGGCAGCAGAGCCTGCTTCGCCGTACTTACCCTGCAAAAGGGAAGCAAACCACAGGTTGAACATATCGAGATTTAAGCTGAAGCGTCCGCTGGCCGTTGCGAAATATTTGCAAAATAGGGCTTGTCGGGCGCTTTAGGTCTTGCAATCGCAGGAATTTCTTACTATAATATGATTATGAATTCATACTAGTTGAATGGGAATTAAAAGCCTGCGTGCTTGCGGGCGTTTGGAGGATAAATATGGCTGAAGAATTATTACAGGTGCGTAATTTGCAGGTCAATGTCGAGGATAAGGAGATCCTGCACAGCATTGATCTTGATATCAAGCCTGGCGAAACTCATGTGCTTATGGGGCCGAATGGTGCCGGCAAATCCACTCTGGGCTATGCGCTGATGGGCAATCCCAGGTATACGGTGACCGCTGGCAGTATTTTTTTTAACGGTGAGGACATTACCACTCTTTCCGTGGACAAGCGTGCGAAGGCAGGCTTGTTTTTGTCGTTTCAAAATCCCCTGGAGGTACCAGGCATCAGCCTGAGCAGCTTCCTCAAGACCGCTCTGGAGCAGCAGCGTGGCGTGCGCATCAAGGCTTGGGACTTCCGCAAGGAGCTTAAGCAGGCGATGGCGCTTTTGCAAATGGATAATAAGTACGCGGAGCGTGATTTGAACACCGGCTTCAGCGGCGGCGAGAAGAAGAAGGCGGAGATTTTGCAGCTTTTGATGCTTAATCCCCAGCTGGCGATCCTTGACGAAACTGACAGCGGTTTGGACGTGGATGCTGTTAAGATCGTCTCCCAGGGCATTAAGACCTTCCAGGAGCATCGCAACGGCGCGCTTTTGATCATCACCCATAACACGAAGATTTTGGAGGCGCTTCACGTGGATCACACTCATATTTTGGCTAATGGCTCCATTATCAAGAACGCCGGTCCGGAATTGGTGGAGGAGATCAGTAAGCACGGCTTTGAGCAGTTTTTGCAAAAATAAGTCGGGACGGAGTGAATTATGGAAGAAAAAACCTATGTTGAAGATATAGATAGAAGTCTTTATGATTTCCGTAACGAGGACAAGGATGCCTATCGCTTGGAGGAGGGCTTGACGCGCGAGATCGTTGAGCAGCTTTCGCGCGAGAAGCACGATCCCGAATGGATGCGCGAGTTCCGCCTGAAGTCCTTGGAGATTTATAATGCTTCGAGAATGCCGCAATGGGGACCGTCCATCGAGGGCTTGAATATTGATAATATCGTTACCTACGTGCGTCCGAATACGAGGATGCAGGGCAAATGGGAGGACGTTCCCGACGAGATTAAGGACACCTTCGAGCGTTTGGGTATTCCGCAGGCCGAGCAGACGAGCCTGGCGGGCGTGGGCGCGCAGTACGACAGCGAGCTGGTTTACCACAACGTTCGTAAGGAGGTCGAGGAGCAGGGCGTTATCTATACCGATATGGAGAGCGCGCTGAACGGACCTTATGCCGATATGGTGCGGGAGCATTTCATGAAGCTCGTGCCGCCCACGGATCACAAATTCGCGGCGCTGCACGGCGCTGTTTGGTCCGGCGGTTCCTTCGTTTATGTGCCGAAGGGAGTGAGCGTGGCGATTCCCCTGCAATCCTATTTCCGCTTGAACGCGAAGGGAGCGGGGCAGTTCGAGCATACGCTGATCATCGTGGACGAGGACGCTGATTTGCATTTTATCGAGGGCTGTAGCGCGCCGAAGTACAATGTCGCGAACCTCCATGCTGGCTGCGTGGAGCTGTTCATCGGCAAGAACGCGAAGCTGCGCTATAGCACGATCGAGAACTGGTCGAAGAATATGTATAATTTGAATACGAAGCGTGCCCTAGTGGCGGAGGGCGGTACTATTGAATGGGTATCCGGTTCCTTTGGCTCGCACGTTTCCTATCTTTACCCCATGAGCGTTTTGAACGGTGAGGGCGCGCACAGTGAGTTTACGGGCGTAACCTTTGCTGGTCATGGTCAGAATTTGGATACGGGCTGCAAGGTGGTGCATAACGCGCCCCATACGACGAGCCTAGTCAACACGCGCTCCATTTCTAAGAGCGGTGGTGCTAGTACCTTCCGCAGCAGCGTCGTGGTGACGGAGAAGGCTAAGCACGCCAAATCCTCCGTTTCCTGTCAGAGCTTGATGCTGGATAATATCTCCCGCTCGGACACTATCCCAGCGATGGACGTGCGCACGGCGGATGCCGATATTGGTCATGAAGCGAAGATCGGTCGCATTAGCGATGACGCGGTATTTTATTTGATGAGCCGCGGCATCAGCGAGGCGGAGGCGAGGGCGATGATCGTCAGTGGCTTTGCCGACAACGTATCGAAGGAGCTACCGCTGGAGTACGCGGTGGAGATGAATAATTTGATTCGCCTTGAAATGCAGGGCAGTATCGGTTAAGGAGAGGTAAGCATGGAAAATTTGGAAATGAGCATTAACCATCTGCCTGCGCCGACCTGGAACCGCCTGCGGATGAACGAGGCCCATGTTACGTTCGGCGTTCCTGATGCTGTGTGCAAGCCGAAGGTGGTTTTGCAGGGTAACGTGGCGATAAATAAGGGCAACGCGCAGCAGGACTGCGCCGTTTGCTCTCAGAACGCCGTTTGCATGGTGAGCGGTGTTGATTTTGCCGCCATTCCCACGGGCGTGGGCGAGGAGCTGACGCGCTTGGGCGAGGGCGAGCTGCTGCATTTGGTGGCAGGCGCGGGCAAGAGTACCGTCGCCGTAACGCTGAACTACGCGGCAGGCAGGAGCTTTTTCAATCGCTTGCAGATCGAGGCGGGCGAGGACAGCGAGCTGACCGTCTATATGACCTATATCTCGACGGCCTCCGCCGAGGGCACGGCGAGCGTGCGCACGCAGATCGCTGCGGCGACGAACGCCAAGGTAAAGCTTGTGCAGGTGCAGCTTCTGGGGCAAAGCTTCCGTCATGTGAACGATGTCGGCTGCGAGCTGGCGGACTCCGCGCGCTGCGAGGTTTTGCAGCTTCAGCTGGGCGCGGACGAGATTTATGACGGCGTGCGTGCTGAGCTGAAGGGCGCGGGCGCGGACTTCGAGGCGGCGGTTGGCTATTATGGTCGCCGTAAGCAGAGGCTGGATATGAATTTCGTCGCTAATCATTATGGTAAGAAAACTAATTGCGTAATGACGGCGGACGGCGTTTTGCGTGACGGCGCGCGGAAGCTGTACCGTGGTACGATTGACTTCAAGAACGGCTGCGGCGGTGCTGTCGGCGATGAGAAGGAAACTGTGCTGCTGCTGACCGACGACGTCGTTAATCAGTCGATCCCGCTGATTTTGTGCAGTGAGGAGGACGTGCAGGGCAATCATGGCGCCAGCATCGGCAAGCTGGACGAGGAGCTGCTTTTCTATATGATGAGCAGGGGCTTCAGCGAGGCGGATGCCGTGGGCATGATGGCGCGCGCGAAGATCGAGGGCATTAGCCGCAGGATCGAGGACGAAGAGACCGCTCAGCTGGTTGAGCGTTATTTAGAAGGAGTTATTGCCGATGGTGAGTGAAAAGGATTTACTGGCATTTGATTATAAAAAGGATTTTCCCCTGCTGAGGGATGCGGACGTGGCGTATTTGGATAACGCCGCGACCGCGCAAAGACCTGCCTGCGTTATCGAGGCGGAGAAGGAGTTTTATCTGCGTCATAATGCGAACCCCCTGCGCGGGCTGTATAAGCTAGCGATGGAGGCAACCGATGCCTATGAGGATGCGCGTGTGGCGGTGCAAAAATTTCTTAACGCCAAGAGCGAGCAGGAGATAGTCTTTACGCGTAACACTACCGAAAGCTTAAATTTGATCGCTTATAGCTATGGCTTGAGCACGCTCAAGCCTGGCGACGAGATCGTGACGACGATCATTGAGCATCATAGCAATATGCTGCCCTGGCGCATGGTCGCCGCGCAAACGGGTGCGGTGCTGAAATATATTGAGTGCGCGGAGGACGGCAGCGTGTCCGATGAGGCGATGACGAGCGTGATTACGCCGAAAACGAAGATCGTCGCTATGGCGCAGGTGTCCAACGTCTTAGGTCGCCTGAACCCCATTGAAAGCTTGATCGAGCTGGCTCACGGCGTGGGCGCGGTGGCGGTCATCGACGCGGCGCAGAGCGCGCCCCATATGCAGGTGGACGTGCAGGCGCTGGATGCCGATTTCGTGGTTTGCAGCGGTCATAAGATGTTCGGCCCCATGGGTATCGGCGTGCTGTATGGCAAAAAGGCGTTGCTGGAGGCCATGCCCCCATTCCTCTATGGTGGCGAGATGATCAGCTGGGTGAGTCGTGAAACGCAGGAGTACGCGCCCCTGCCGCATAAGTTTGAGGCAGGCACGGTGAATGCCGCCGGCGCGGTGGGACTGCACGCGGCGATCGACTATATTTTGAGCGTGGGCTTTGAAACGATTGAAGAGCGCGAGGCGGCGCTGACGAAGCTGGCGTTTGACGAGATGCAAAAAATCGAGGGCGTACACATTCTCGGCTCGGCGAAGGCTGAGGAGCATAAGGGTATCATCACCTTTACGATCGACGGCGTACATCCGCACGACATCGCGGCGATCTTTGATGCCGACGGTGTGAATATTCGCGCCGGTAATCATTGCGCGCAGCCGCTTTTGGATCACCTGCATACGGGTGCGACGGCACGCGCCAGTCTGGCGTTCTATAATACCGTGGAGGATGTGGAACGCTTTATTAGGAGCTTGAAAACGATCAGGGAGAGAATGGGCTATGGCAGATAACAGAGCTTTTTATAACGAGATTTTACTGGATCATAATATGCATCCCGGTCATAAGCACGATCTGCCGGACGCGCAGCTGGAGCTGCGTGGCTATAATCCTACCTGTGGCGACGATATCACGCTGAAGCTGAATGTGGATAATGGCGTGGTCACCGACGGTGCCTTCGTGGGCAGCGGCTGCGCGATTAGTCAGGCGAGCGCCGACATGATGCTCGATTTGGTGCTGGGCAAGAGCAAGGAAGAGGCGCTGCGCTTGGCGGACATCTTCCTGCGCATGATCAAGGGCACGGCTACCGATGATGAGATCGAGGAGCTGGAGGAGGCAGGCGCACTGAAGGACGTAAGCCATATGCCGGCACGCGTTAAATGCGCGGTGCTTGGCTGGCACACCCTAGAGCAGCTGCTCGGCAAAGAGGCAGAATAAGTACATATAGCTAAACCCTCGGATAACAGGTCCGGGGGTATTTTTATGCGCTTGTGTTTAGTAGTGCTATTTTTGGGCAAAAGAAAAGCCCCTAGGCATTCACCTAGGGGCGAGCTTCTTAGGGACTAAATTCCGGTTAATTATTTACCCGGGAAGAAAGGCCATACGATAGGAATTACAACCAAGGATACGATGAAGGAAACGATAATCAAACCGGTACCTGCTTTTACGTAGTCCATGAATTTGTAGTTGCCAGGGCCAAGAACCAGGGTGTTCGGAGGAGTACCAACAGGAGATGCGAATGCGCAGGAAGCTGCAACGGCGATAGCCATCAAAACCGCTCTCGGGTCAGCGCCCAAGTTTTTAGCGATTGCGATGCCGATCGGGCACAGCAGAGCTGCGGATGCGGTGTTGGACATGAACTGAGTCAGACCGCAGGACAGTACGAACAGAACCGCGGTTACAACCAACGGAGACGGGGAACCGCCCATCAGGCTAACGGTCCAGTCAGCGATCAGCTTGCCAGCGCCGGTCTTATCCATTGCGGAGGATACAGGCATCATACCTGCGAACAGGAAGATGGTTACCCAGTCGATGGAAGCATATGCTTGCTTTTCAGTCAAGCAGCCGGTCAGTACGCAAACCAAAGCGCCGATTACAGCTGCCATTTCCAAGGTTATGCCTTTGATGCCGAGACCCATAACTGCGACTACGGCACACAGGATAACGCCAGAAATGATCATCTTGGTGTTGTTGGTTTCGTTAGCTTCGATCTCTTGCTCGATTTCCTGATCAGCGTCCAATTCTGCTGCCGGCAGCAAATACTTGCCGACGAACATCATGTACAGCATACCTGCTATGGAGATAGGAATACCGATGAAGGCGAATTCGAAGAAGCCGAAGGAAGGCAGACCAACGTTGCTCAGAGCGCCAGCGGCGATGATGTTAGGAGGAGTACCTACCATGGTGATGATGCCGCCCCAACCGCAGGCAAATGCCAACGGCATTAATTGACGGGAAGCGGGGATCTTAGCGGATGCGCAAATACCCAGAGCAACAGGCAGCAGGCAAGCTGCGGTACCAGTGTTGGACAGAAATGCGGAGAGTGCGGTACCGCAAATCATCAAGCCAAACATCAGGCTGTTTTCACCAGTACCAACTGCGCTAACTACTTTGTTGCCGATGTATTGTGCCAAGCCAGTGTAGAACATAGCACCACCAACAACGAACATGCCTGCGAACAATACTACGGTAGAGTTAGACAAACCGGAGAAAACTTGCTTTGCAGGAATCAAGCCGAGCAAACCACAACCGATTGCGCCGGCGGTAGCAGTAACTGCGAGAGGAATAAGTTCGGTAACGAAGAATAACGCAACTACTGCTAAAAGAATAAGACATTTTACAGCATTAGACATAAAAAATATCCTCCTTTTAACAATGTTAAAAAGTTAACGATGCGCATGTGGAAAATGTCAACCCTTACATACGCGATCTGTTTTTACTATGTCCCCAAATAGAAAAACGGATCGTAATTGGAGAATTAACATTTCGTATGTAAAACATCGTTAAACATATTCTAGCCAATCCTTATAACTTTGTCAATAGAAAATAGTGCAAAACAGGGCTAAAACATTGCCAGAATCACAAAAACGCGATAAACTTTCAGTTAATTTGCCTAGGCAACCCTTTTAAGTGACTTAAGTCACAGTAATTTGTGTTGTTTCAATGGGGAATTATAGGATAAAATGATATTTATTTTTAAAGAAAAAACAGCTTAGGCAAGCTTTTTTGCCTTTAGGCTTAAATATATGGAGCGCGTCAGCGTTACAATGCGAACTTTTGACTTGTACAATTTTCGCCATGGTGTTACAATATATTATACGTTACACAAACGAAGTAAAAATATGAAATGAGGGTGTTGTTGAACATGAAATTTGCAAAACGTATGGACGGCATGCAAGCCTCCGAAATTCGTGAGCTGCTGAAATTAACGGCTCAGCCTGACATTATTTCCTTTGCCGGCGGTTTGCCCGCGCCCGAGCTGTTCCCTGTTGAGGAGATCGCTAAGGTTTCCCATGATTTGGTTCTTAAAGAAGGCCGCCAGCTGCTGCAATACGCGACCACCGAAGGTCGTCCTTCTCTGCGCGCGAAGATCGCTAAGCGTATGGCTGATAAATATCATACCGAGGTTGACGTTGATGACATTCTTATCACCACTGGCTCCCAGCAATGCTTGGACTTCGCCGGCAAGCTCTTCCTTGATCCAGGCGACGTCGTTCTGTGCGAAAGCCCGTCCTATCTCGGTGCTTTGAACGCCTTTAACGCTTACCAACCGAAATTCGTCGAGGTTCCGACTGATAACGGCGGTCTGATTCCCGAGGAATTGGATAAGATTCTGGCAAGCACGCCGAATTGCAAATTCATCTATGTAATCCCTGACTTCCAAAATCCTACCGGCCGCACCTGGTCCTTGGAGCGCCGCAAAGCGTTCATGGAGGTCATCAATAAATACGATCTGCCTGTATTGGAGGATAATCCGTATGGCGAGTTGCGTTATGAGGGCGAGATTCTGCCTTCCTTGAAGTCTATGGATACCAAGGGCTTGGTTATGTTCCTGGGTACCTTCTCCAAAATCTTCTGTCCCGGCTTGCGTTTGGGTTGGGTTGCCGCAGAGCATAGCCTGCTGACGCAATTCGTAAAAATCAAACAAAGCGCGGATCTGCACACCTCTAACTTCGACCAAGGCGTTGCTGACGCTTATATGGAGAATTATGATCTGGATCAGCATGTTAAGGAAATCGTCGCACTGTACAAGCATCGCCGCGATTTGATTTTGGAATCCATGGAGAAATATCTGCCCGCAGGTACCGAATGGACGCATCCTGAAGGCGGACTATTCCTGTGGCTCACCTTCCCCGCAGGCGTAAGCGCGCGCAAGGTGTTCGACAAGTGCATCGAGATGAAGGTTGCAGGCGTTATCGGCGATGCGTTCTATCCGAACCAAAAGACCGATCGAAGCATGCGTATCAACTTCTCTAATATGCCGGATGACCGCATTGTCGAGGGCATTCAGCGTATGGCGAAGGCCATTAAGGAGTGCATGTAATAGCTAATCGGGATATTAGCGTAGCATTAGCGATTTAAGAAATAAAATGACCATGTATCGTAGGATACATGGTCATTTTGCATTAGCGGGGAAATATTTAATTATGCCTTCGGCTTCGCCGTGAGCCACTGTCTGGTTTGCTCATTCCTATTAAAGAGGTGGCTGTCGAACCACATGTAGAAGAAACGCTCGGCGGGCACGACGTTATACCCGTCCTGCAAATGATCGCTCGTGTCGTAGGGATCCGCCATTAGCAGTACGTCGTCCCCCTGATGCGGAGTTCCCATATCGTCATAGCCGATGATGACGCGCCAATGTCCGCCCCAATCGATGTTTTCCACCATAATGGGAGTGTTGTCCTGTAAATTAGCTTTGACGAATTTAAGAAAATCCCCATAATTATTTGGCGTTTTATGGGTGGCGGAGGAGCTGACGTTCCAGCCCAGCTTTTCGAAATAGCGCGCCATGCCTTTGGTATTCGTTCCGTTGGTCGTGCTAGTACCCATAAGCTTGCAAATCTCCGCCTCGCTGTGTAGCTGCTTGCCTAAAAAGTGCATTACGACCGTGTTAGCCGCCACCGGCCCGCAGCTATAGCCCGTGCTTTGCTGGAGTGTTTTGTAATGTGGCAGTACCGTAAGATGCTCGTTAGAGGTCATATTATAGATGTCGGGATGCGCGAAATAGGGGGAATTCGGTAGGTCGTGCTGAGCGACGTACTGCGCCGCGCCACCAGTGTTGGTGCTGGCGGCAGGCGTGGGCGTATTCATGCGTAGATAAAGATTTACCCCGCCCAAAAGGATCATAATCCCAAAGAGTACGATGAGTTTGTCATTCTTAGTCATTATTCGCTCTCCTTGTTTAATGGAAATTATAGCTTAGCGTCGGCGTGCTCCAGACGTGCCTTGTGCTTGCGGATCGCGTTGAGCAGGGCATCATGCTCGTTGGCGAGCGTGCCCTGACGAATACGTTTGATCAAATAGGCATAGGCTTCCTTTATCTCCTGTGGTGCGACGAGGCTCAAAAGCTCACGTCCGTTCAAATTTACGTCATTCGTGGCGATGGGAATGGATTCGCGCGCTATGGCGATCGCCTGCGTGCCCAGCTCCTCGCCCTGACGCATAAGCTCCGCGTCCGTGCGGGCGTTAGTAGCACCCATGTCCGCGAGAAAGACCTCCTTGAGCAGAGTGAAGCCCTCGACGAGCTGCTGCTGACTGCGGAAGGGACCTTTGACCGCCCCCTGACACAGCCAACGGCGTAGAGTTCGTTCTCCCGTCAGCAGCATGGGGGCGAAGCGCATATGCTGGGCAACGAGCCAAACGACCAGCCTGCCGAAGTCGCTACCGTAGCCCCAACGCTCCATGATACCGCGCGCCATTCTCGCGCTGACGGCCTCGTGTCCGTGGTCACTGGGCTGACCTTCCTTGTTGGGCTTGCGAATCTCGGGCAGTCCCTTGCCGAGATCGTGCAGTAGTAGGCTCCAGCGCAGGATTAGCTCGCGTGGACTATTGTCGATCGCTAGCAGCGTGTGCTCCCAGGTGTCGTAAATATGGTAGCGTGGATTTTGCACCAAACCGAGGAGGTGCTGCGCCTCTGGTAATAAGGGAATTTTTACATAAACGCCATTGCGGCGTTCGCGACAGCTTTGCGCGAGGATGCCCGTAGCCATCATCAGCATTAGACCTTTGCCCGCATGGGGAGCGACGAGTAGCTTTTCCATTTCCTTGCGCACGCGCGCTAGCGATAGACCGGCGCAACGCTCCACGGGGAAGCTCGGCGTTTGCTCAAGGTAGTAGGGCGTGCCCAGCATACCGCAGGGAGCGCCGCTCTCACCGTCCTGCACGTAGTCGAAGCCCAGCTGGGCGACGAAGCGGCAGGCGCGTAGCATACGCAAAGCGTCCTCGCGGTAGCGCTTTTGCGCTTCGCCGACGGGGCGCAGAAGGCGTGCCTTCAGATCTTTCCTGCCGCCGAAATAATCGTAGAGTCTGCCCTGTACGTCCAGCGCCATGGCGTTAATAGTGAAATCGCGTCGACTGAGATCCTCCTTGAGCGTCGTGCAGTACCAGGTAGCGGCGGGGCGATGCACGTCCTCGTCGTTATAGCGCTCGCCACGAAAGGTGGTCACCTCCGTCGCCACGCCGTCGATGAGGATGACGACGCAGCCGAAATTATTGCCCAATTTGTCGGCCGTCGACCAGCCCTGTCGCTGGCAAAACTCGAGCACGACCTCGGGGTGCGCGCTCGTGGTGATGTCGAAATCATCGGGAGCTTTGCCTAAAAGCAAATCGCGCACCGCGCCGCCCACGAGATAAGCCTCGTAGCCCGCGGCGTTCAGCGTGCTAAGGATGAGCCTCGTATAGTGGGGAAGCTGTGATGCCAAATTATATGTAGTTGTAGTGTTAGTAGTTTGTTTATTATTCAAAATCAATGCCTTCGTCCTTGAGGGGATATTCGACGTTGATGCCGAAATATTCCCAGAGAATTTCCTTGAGCTCCGCGCCTGTGCGGATTTTATAACGATATTTGATGCGACCGCCGAGATAGAATTTTAGTAGATTGCCGCGAATGGTGATATTGCAGTCCTCGCGGAAGATGGAGAGTGTTTTGCCCTTGATGAAGGGGGAGTCGGGGTGTGCGTCACACCAAAAGGAGGCGGGGATGAAGTCCTTGTCGAGCATGGGATCCTCGGTGAAGCCGTAAAGGCGCTTCCAGGGCTTGCTCCTTTCCTTTTGCCAAAGCAGCCAGCCGAAAAGCTGGTCGCGCTGGAGCTTGTATTGGCTAATGCCGTCGCTTTGGATCAATCCCTCCGTCATCTCCAGGGGCGTGCGCGGACTTTCGCTGTTCACGCCCACGTCCGTTAGGTAGCGCTTGCCGCCGAGCTTGACGCACATGACGCGGTGGCGACGAATCTGGTAGACCTCCAGCTTGTCCGTATAGCGTGCGGCGTAGCTGGTGACATCGAAGCCGATGGATTCGAGCAGCCAATTATACATTCCGTTCAGCTCGAAGCAGATGCCTCCGCGATTGTGCAGAATGAGCTTTTCGAACATATCGCGACGCTTGAGCGAGGTAATCCTGCCGTTCAGACAATCGAAGTTATCGTAGGGAATGTAGCGCAAATGCGCGTCCTGAAGACGCTTCAGAGTGGCAAGGTCGGCAGCGGGTGCGAAGTTCGTCAGCTGTAGCTTGTGTAAATATTGTTGAATTTGTTGGGCGTTCATATACGCGCCGTTGAGTGACGCTTTCAACTATTCTCATCTCCGTAGGCTTTTAAGAGTACTAGTAATAATATTTTATCATGATTGCCAAAATAAATAAACAGTGTATACTCTGAAATAAATGCCGTGACGTAAAAAAACGCGCGCGGAGGCTGTGAAAATTATCACCTGATATTTGAAAAAAGGCTTCAAGAGGTGTATAGTTATAGGTAGAATATGGGCGATTTATCAAGTAGTTTATGATGAGTTATGATTAAGCTGAATGCAAAAATTTAGCGCGGAGGTGCGGCTATGGCGTTATTATCCTTGGTGTTTTTGTTGATAGCGATCTTTTTGGGCTTTTTTAGGAAGATGAATACGGGGCTTTTGGCGATAGCCTTCGCTCTTGTGTTGGGTAGGCTGGCGGGTATCGCGGATAAGGAGATTATTCGCGGCTTCAATTCCTCGTTGTTTATCATGCTTTTGGGAGTGACCTATCTTTTCAGCTTGGCGCAGCTTAACGGCTGTTTGGATCTGCTGGCAAAAAAGGTCGTCGCGCTGGCGGGTAAGCGTGTTTATCTCGTGCCGATAATTATTTATCTTTTATCCACCGTGCTTTCGGCGCTTGGACCGGGAACCGTGCCGACGATGGCGATTATGATGGTCTTTTCCATGGCGCTCGCGGCGGAGATGGGAATCCATCCGGCGATGCTTTCCGCGCTGACGGTGCTTGGTGCTAGCGGTGGCGGCGTTTCTCCCTTGGCGGCGACGGGCATCATCGGGATCAATTTGTGCGCGGAGTTCGGACTGACGGGGATCGAGAAGCAATTTCTGCTGAACGGCGTGCTTTCGTCCACCGTTTACGCGATCGTCATCTATATTTTGCTCGGCGGCTATAGGCTGCGTGCGGACGCAGGCGTAAGACACGAACAAACACCGCCCTTTAACGCGAAGCAGAAGATTACCTTGGCAGGCATCGGCATTATGGTGGTGCTGGTGATGCTTTATAAAATTAACGTTGGGCTAGTGGGGTTCGCCGTGGCGGCGGCGCTGTCCTTCCTGCGTGTTTCGGACGAGGCGGAGGCGCTGAAGCGTATACCATGGGGAACGCTGCTGTTGATTACAGGCGTGGGCATTTTGATGCATTTGATCATCGATCAGGGCGGAATTAAAATGCTGAGCGCGGCGTTGGTGTCGGTGATGAACGCTAAGACCGCCGTTTCGATTATGGGGATTTGCTCCGGCTTGATGAGCTGGTTCAGCTCAACGAGCGGCGTGGTCATGCCGACGCTGATACCCACGATTCCTCATATCGTGGCGCAGCTGGGCGGCGCGGTGAGCGAGCTAGAGTTGGCGACCGCGATCACGATGATTAGTAATACCGCGGGCATCAGTCCGCTTTCTACGGGAGGCGCGCTGGCGCTGGCGGCCTATTCCTCCGCGGCGGGCGCGTCCTACGAGGAGCAGCATCACCTTTTCGTGAAGATGTTCATGATTTCCGCGCTGGGCGTGGCGGTGCTGAGCGTTTTCGCTTATTTCGGGCTGTATCATTGGCTGCTGTAGGAATGAAAATATAGTTGTATTTGAGGGCTTGATAAAATGTACTCAAGAAAGTGGATAGTCAAGGTTGAGCGTGGAAACGCTTAAATATATGGAGGTGAACGCATTATGGCAGAAAGCCAGAACATAGAATGGGATTCAAAAGAAAATGATTATTTTAAAAGAAGCAGGATGTATTGAACGTACGGAGGCAAGCGTTATGACCATTGCCTAATCCATGAATAAAATTCATTAAAAGGTCTTCTATGATAAAAAATATAAAATCATAGGAGACCTTTTATTATGGCAAGAGAAAAGGAACCAGTACATAAAGTAGTAATGACTGAAGGAAAAAATAAAAATCCCGTACAGAAATGTACGGGGTTTTTGTTTTACACTGTGTATATACATAGTGCATTTTTGCTTGACGGGGGGGGACACAAGAGTATACTATAAAGGAAGTAGTTTGCGTAATAATTTATTATTATGATGAGGGGGATTACGTCTTTATGAGTAGGATTGCTGTTTTAATACCTTGCTATAATGAAAGCCTTACTATCGCTAAGGTAGTGAATGATTATCGTGCTGTATTACCTGATGCCGATATCTATGTTTACGATAATAATTCCGTCGATCATACGGATGAGATCGCGCGCGACGCAGGAGCGATCGTCAAATATGAAAGAAGGCAGGGTAAAGGTAACGTTATCCGTAGCATGTTCAGGGATATCGAGGCGGATTGCTATTTGATGATTGACGGTGATGATACCTATCCAGCGGAGAACGCGGTGGAGCTGTGTAAATATGTGTTGGAATATGGTGCGGATATGGTGATTGGCGATCGCCTTTCCTCGACCTATTTTGCCGAAAATAAGCGTCCCTTCCATAATTTTGGTAATGTCATCGTCAGAAAGAGTATTAATACGCTGTGGCATCCGAAGGAGGAGATTTTAGACGTTATGACGGGCTATAGAGCCTTTAGCCCGTTGTTCGTGAAAAGCTTCCCAATCTTGTCCAAGGGGTTTGAAATAGAAACCGAGATGACGATTCACGCCTTAGACCATAACCTGCTTGTGAAAAGCATTCCCGTTATGTATCGCGATCGACCGCAGGGGAGTGTGAGCAAGCTCAACACCTATACCGATGGGATGAAGGTTTTGCTGACGATTTTTAATTTGTATCGTGATTATCAGCCGTTAAAATTTTTCGGGTTGCTGGGAGCGTTGCTGATTTTGATTTCTTTGGGTATGTTTATGCCGGTGTTTATGGAGTATTTGTATACCGGCTTGGTGCCGCGTATGCCGACCTTGGTGATCAGCGCGTTTTTTATGCTGGCGGCGATAATGTCCTTGGTGTGCGCGTTAATCTTAGATACGAACGCGAAGAATACGCGTAAGAATTTCGAAATACAGATGAATATGCTGCGCTTACTGATGAAATAAGAGGCTTTAATTTGGGAGGACAGGTAAGGGATGTGTAAGAATAGAGAAGCAATTAATTGGATATTGAAGCTTGGTAGCATGATTTTGTTGATTTGGTTACCTTTTTTTTTGACCTTTTATCCCGGGGTGGGGATGCACGACGAGATCTATGTGTCACAAAACCCTAAGGGGACTAGCAATCAACCGATAATGTATAATTTATTGTTGGCGTTTTTCTATAAATCTTGCTTGAAGCTGTTTGGTGATGATTTGTTGGGAATGGGCGTAGTAGTCTTTTTGATGATGGCGTTCATGGCTTTTTCGATAGCTTATGTGCTTTATTGGGTGCGACAAAGAACCAGTAGTATTAAATTAGTGGTGCTTTATGGATTATATTTTACTTTTACTCCGATTATTATTGATTTCGCTATTGCGGCAGTAAAGGATAAGCTGTTTGGTGTAATTTTGCTGCTTTTGATACCTGTAAGCTATGATTTATTGAGGAAGAAGCCAGAAAGTCTTAAACTTAAAGAGATAGCTCCGTTTTTTGTTTTGTGTATTTGTATGATGTGGACGCGTAATAATGGCCCGCATATTTTTTTGGTTATGAGCGTGCTGATAGCTATTTTTATCAAGGAAAACAGAAAGAGCTTCGTTAAGCTTGCGGTACCTATTTTTTTGATAGGTATGTTGCCATCATTTTTCATGGGGAAAAATTTTACGGAGGGAATAGGTATTCCTTTACAACAGGTGTGTAGGGTAGTGGCGCTCAATCGTGAAATACCGGCACATGATTTGGAGTATATAGACAAAATGATGCCTATTGAGCAAATCAAAAAGCAGTATCATCCGCGGAATGTTGACCGCATTAAGTGGTCTAAGACCTATCATCGCCGTTTTGTCGATACTCATCGTAAGCAATTTCTGCGGGTTTGGCTTGATCTTTTGCGATTATATCCCCGAGATTATTTTGATGCTTGGAGATTGAATACTCAGGGCTTTTGGGGATATCTTGAAGGACATGAGTGGCAAAGCAGGTTCGCGCATGCTTATGAATATGAAATTTTTAAGACAAAGCATAAGGTGGGATTGGCTGACGGCTTTAGAGTAAGCGATTTGAATGTTGTACCTAAGGCTATGAAGGAAAAATTGGGGCACTATTTATGGGATTATAGCAAATATATTCCCAGCGGTATTTGCTTATGGTTAAGTGTTGCTATAGGGGTAATCTTGATTTATCAAAGAAAATATAAAATGCTTTTAATTTTAGCTCCGGCAGTTTTGTGTAGCTTAACGCTGGTGCTGGCGGCTCCTATCGCTAAGGCGTTTCGGTATACGTTTTATTATGTGCTTTGTTTACCATTATTTATGCTTTTACCATTTCTTCCCGGGGATACTGATGAGAAGAAAGACCTTTTTTGAAGAACTATAAACAGAGGCTGTGGAAGCGTTCCCTCCCACAGCCTCTATTTTTTAACTATATAAAAATCACTTTTCAGCTCTGAGCG
>CAYZOZ010000013.1:0-39273 GCA_964480295.1 uncultured Phascolarctobacterium sp. | reverse complement strand
GAAGCCGAAGCAGAGTACGTCCATGCTGGTGGAGCGTGACGGCAGAAGCTATTTTCTCGGCACGGAGCTGCCTCGCGATTATAAAAGCATCAGCATTTACGGCGAGCCAGAGGCCAATAAGGCGCAGGCGGTAGCCTTCATTAAGCAAAGCAATCCCGACGTGCGCTTGGCCTGCTCCGTGGAGGAGCTGGTCGACCTTTATTGGCAGGAGGCGGAGCGCGAGGGTGTGCGCCCCGATTTGGCTTTGAGCCAGTCCCTGGTGGAAACGGGCACGTATGCCTATGGCGGTGACGTGCAGCATAATCAAAACAATTTCTGCGGCTTGGGCACGACGGGCGGTGGCGTGCGTGGCGCATCCTTCAAAACTCCTGAGCTAGGCGTGCGCGCGCATATTCAGCATCTTTTGGCATATACGCAAAAGAAGCGCCCGCAGACCGAGATTGTAGATCCGCGCTACGAGCTGGCGCATAAGATCAGAGTGGAGCGCGGCGTGGTCGATACCTGGTACGGCTTGAACGGCACCTGGGCTATGGGCTCGCTGTATTGCGAGAAGATCATGGCGACCTATCAAAAAATGCTGAGCATGAAGGTCGCTCCGCCGGAGGAGAAGAAGCCACCCGTTAAGGATAAGAGAAAGCAGAGTATGCGTGAGCGCATTGCCGAGCTAATGAAGGAGAATTGAGCATGCATATCGTGTTAGTGGAGCCGGAAATCCCCGGCAATACCGGCAATATCGCGCGTCTGTGCGCGGCTACGGGCTGTCATTTGCATTTGGTACGTCCGTTGGGCTTTTCCGTGGACGACAAGTATTTGAAGCGCGCTGGCTTGGATTATTGGCATTTGGTGGATATTCATTATTATGACAGCGTGTACGAGGTTTTGGAAAAATATAAGGACAATTCTAAGTTCCTGCTGACGACTAAGGCGCATAAATCCTATGCGGACGTGCGCTATGATAAGGATAGTCTGCTGATTTTCGGCAAGGAAACGGCGGGGCTACCCGACAAGCTGCGCGAGGAGTATCCCGATTCCTGCGTGCGTATTCCTATGATCGAGGAGGCGCGCTCGTTGAATTTGTCTAATTCCGTCGCGATCGTCGCCTATGAGGCTCTGCGACAGGTAGATAATTTCGCTGGTCTGACTCTTTACGGAGGAGAATATAAATGATCATTATTAAGGAATTCGATTTTGACGCGGCGCATTATTTGCCCGCATATAACGGTAAATGCGAGCGCTTGCACGGGCATACCTATAAATTGGTCGTGAAGGTGGAGGGAACGCCCGATCACGAGGGCATGGTGATCGACTTCCTGCGCTTGAAGGCGATCGTTAAGGAGAACGTCCTGTGCCATTTGGATCACGCCTGCCTGAACGATATCATTCCCGTGCCCTCGGCGGAAAATATCAGCGTTTGGGTGTGGAGCAAATTGGTTGCGCTGCTGAAAAGCGAGCGCTATCGCTTATACGAGGTAGAGGTTTGGGAGACGCGCACCAGCGGCTGCGTGTATCGAGGTGAATGATTTGAAGGATGTACAGAGTGAAAAGGATCTGCGTAATATTCCACTGAAGCACGTGGGCATTAAGGAGCTGCGCTGGCCGTTGGAGCTGCGCGATCGCGCGCACGGCATTCAGCATAGCGTGGCGAGGGTGACCCTGGCGGTCGATCTGCCCCATGATTTGCGCGGTACGCATATGAGCCGCTTCGTGGAGTGCCTGCGCACGCTGAAGCCACTGGGCTTGGCGGAGCTGGAGTCCCTTTTGGATCAGCTGAAGGAGCATTTGCAGGCGGAGAAGGCGTTCGTGAAGCTGGAGTTCCCTTATTTTATCAGTAAGACCGCTCCCGTAAGCGGTATGTCCGCGCCTATGGATATCGATTGCGTGTATAAGGCGGAAAAGGGCGCGAGCTTCAAGCTGAGGATTAAGGCCGTCGTACCCATGCAAACGCTGTGCCCCTGCTCGAAGGAGATTAGCGATTATGGTGCGCATAACCAGCGTGCCTGGGCGAAGCTGGAGATTGAGGCGAACGAGCTTGTTTGGCTGGAGGAGCTGGCGGAGATGGCGGATGCCGCCGCCAGCGCTCCCGTATACGGACTTTTGAAGCGTCCGGATGAAAAATTCGTGACCGAGCGTGCCTATGATAATCCTCGCTTCGTGGAGGACGCGGTGCGTGAGCTGGCGCTGCTCTTGGAGGCCGATAAGCGTATCACATGGTATCGCGCCGAGGTGGAGAGCATGGAGAGCATTCATAATCATAATGCCTTCGCCGTGGTAGAAAAGGAGGTGCTGTAATGCTTTTAAAGATCAATAGTGAGCTTGTGCCAGAGGCGATCGCCTCGATCGGCGCGCATCAGGACAGCTTGCCGATCTTCGCGCGTAAGGCGGAGCTGCTGCCCTTTAAGCTGGTGCAGGTGCGCACGCCGGCGGCGAATATTTTAAAGCAGGAGATGCTGGGCGTGGGCGGCGATGCCGTCGTTCCCGTGGGCACGATTTTGAATACGGATAAATATGTTGACGTGCTGCTTTTGGGTACGCCTAAGCATTATAATATGCTGCTGCGCAAGCTGGAGCATATGCGCTTCTTCGGCTTGGACAGGGTGGCGGAGGATTTGCGTGCCGCTCTGCTGCCGGAGCGTCTGCAAACTGTTTTGGCGGACGGACGCGTGCTGAGCTATGAGAAGCTGTGCGTGATGGGCATTTTGAATATTACGCCCGATTCCTTCTACGCGGGCAGCCGTGTGCCGCAAATGCAGGACGTGCTGCGCCGTGCGGGCGAGATGCTGGAGCAGGGCGCGGAGATTCTCGACATCGGCGGCGAGTCCACCCGTCCTGGCAGCGACAGCGTGGATGAGCAGGAGGAGTGCCGTCGCGTACTGCCCGTGATCGAGGCTCTGCGCAGGGAATATCCTCAGGCGGTGCTTTCCGTGGACACCTATCGCGCGTCGACGGCGGAGCGTGCCTTGGCGGCAGGTGCCGACATCATCAACGATATCAGCGCGATGGAGGCGGACGCACGCATGGCGGAGGTTGTGGTGCGGAGCAAAGCGCCGATCATTCTGATGCACATGCGCGGTACGCCGAAAAATATGCAGCAGAGCTGTCAGTACGAGGACGTGGTGCAGGAGGTCGCGCTGTATTTGGCGGGGCGGGCACAGCTTTTGCGTGAGCGCGGCGTGGGCGCGGAGAAGATCATTCTCGATCCCGGCATTGGCTTCGCGAAGGACGTGGAGCAGAACCTGCGCCTGATGCGCGATCTGCATACGCTGACGAGCTTTGGCTATCCCGTGCTTTTGGCGGCCTCGCGTAAGAGCACGATTGGCGCGGTGCTGGGCGGCGTGCCGGCGGAGGAGCGCTTGGAGGGCACTATAGCCACCAGCCTACAGGCGGTCTACGCCGGAGCGCAGATGGTGCGCGTGCATGACGTGCAGGCTAACGTCCGCGCGATTCGTATGCTGGAGGCGATCAGGAATCTTGACGCGAAATAAATCGTTATCCCACATCGCCTATGTCGCCTTGGGCAGTAATTTGGGCGACAGGGAGGAAAACCTGCGCCGCGCTCTGGCACTTTTGGCGGCGAACGGGCAGGTGGTGGAGCGCGTGTCCTCCTTCCTGCGCACCGAGCCCTATGGCGTGACCGATCAGCCGGAGTTCTTGAACGCCGTATGCAGAGTGCGCACGGAGCTGGAGCCATTGGAGCTGCTGCGTTTGCTTTTGCGGCTGGAGCAGGAGCTGGGGCGCGTGCGTTTGCGCCATTGGGGCGAGCGTAATATTGACCTCGATCTTTTGCTGTACGAGGAGCGGGTGCTGAACCTGTCTGAGCTGGTCCTGCCCCATCCCGATATGCAGAACCGCGACTTCGTGCTGCTGCCCTTGGCGGAGATCGCGCCGCAGCTCGTGCATCCGCTGCTCAAGAAAACGATAGCGCAGCTCAAGGACGAGCTTCTTAATAAATAATATCGATGCTTTTAGCTACATCGCTTCAGTGCCCTTCGCTTAGGCGGAGGGTGCTTTTTATTTTCGTAAACGCGCTACAGACGGCAGGATTTTCGGCTTGCTACAAGAATAAATACGTATTAAAGCATTTTCGAGGAGGGTTACATTTGCGTAGTAAATATATCGTCGGTATTTTGGCGGCGCTGCTGCTTTGCTGTCAGAGCTTCGTCGCCGCCGCCGCGGGCATCACGAATTATTCGAGCCTGGTCAGTGCCGATTATTGGAATAAGCAAAACAAGAACGGGGATAAGCTGCTGCTGGACGAGGCGGGCGTGCAGGCGTTCAACGCTAAGGTACGCGAGGTGTCGCGTACGGTCTATGATATGTCCTCCTATCCGACGACGGTGAGTGGCGATTCGCTGAAAACGCGGATCATGAATTATCAGGTGCTGGAGGACGAGCTTTATCTGCATGGCAATAAGGTAAGCGATAATTATAAGAACATCCTGCGCGCGCAGACCAATACCAAGGCTATCGCCGATACGGTGAACGTGCGCTACGCGGTGACGGTGCGCCGCACGTCGGTGCGCAATTTGCCTACGGGCGAGCCTCTGTACTATTATGCCGCGGATCATGATTTTGATGCGCTTCAGGAAACGGAGCTAGATCCGGGAGAACCATTGGCGGTGCTGCATCAAAGCGCCAACGGCTTTTTCTATTATGTGCAAAGCTATAATTACAGTGGCTGGGTGAGCAAATTTAACGTTGCCCTGACCGATAAGAAAATCTGGTCGCAGTTCGCCGCGCCGAAGAATTTCCTCGTGGTGACGGATGCGAATTACGTGATTAAAACGGGCAACGAGCTGGTGAGCTATCAGCAGGGCGCAAGGCTGCCAATCAGCGCTGAGCAGTCGAGCGTCTACGTCGTGGAAGCACCCGTGCGTCTGGCTAACGGCAATTTGCAGCGCCTGAGCGTCAACGTGCCGAAGGTCGCTAACGCGGTACACAGGGGCTATTTGCCCTACACCTCGAATAATGTGGTGCGTTCGGCGTTTAAGTTTTACGGTATGCCCTATGGCTGGGGCGGCTTGAATAATAGCGTGGATTGCTCCTCGCTGCTGCTGAACGCTTATCGCACGGTCGGCATCATCCTGCCGCGCAACGAGGACGAGCAGGAGGCGACTGCCGGAACGCGCAATCTTTTGGAGTCCCTGAGCGCGGAGCAGAAAACCTCCGTGATCAAGGAGCTACAGCCCGGTGCAGGCCTGTTTATGGACGGGCACGTGGTGCTTTATTTGGGTATGCTGGACGGTCGCCCGTACACGATTCACGCGTTGGGCTCGTACTTTGCCAACGGCGCGCGCAGAAGCGAGATGAGCGTCGTGGTCAGCGATCTGACCTTGCAGCGTGCCTCTGGTAAGACCTTCCTTGAGGATTTGAGTACGGCGGTCGAGTTTTTCTAAAAATAAGGAGAGAGAGTATGCTTAACGGTTATAAAATCGCGGCAGTGCCGGTGAGCGCCGACGCGTATGCGGGCGCGGACGCGGTGGTGCTGTGTCTGTGCAAGGAATGTGTGGAATATTTGGCGGCGATCGAGCTGCCTGAAGATTTGGCGCGCTTGGTGCGTCAATACGTGCTTGCCGACGAGGGCTGCTTGGAATGTGGCAAGGTCAGCAGGCTGGCAGTGCCACAGGGCGAGGGGCTTTTGCATTTGCTGCTCGTGGGCTGTGGCGCTGGTAAGGAGTGTAAGCCGAACGCCTTTCGTAGGGCGGCAGGCGAGGCTGCGCGCGCTCTGCGTCTGATTAAGGCGGAGCGTGCGGTGCTGGCGGCACCGATTTTGACGCATGCGGGACGCGAGGCGTATTTGGAGTGCGTGACCGAAGGCTTGTATTTGGGCGCTTATAGCTTTGATAAATTCAAGAGCGACGCGAAGCCTAAGAAGACCTGCTCCGTTAGCCTGATGACCTCCATAGATGGCGCGGAGAGCCTGCTGGAGCGTGCGGAGCTGCGCTGCGCGGCGGTCAGCCATGCGCGTGATTTGGTAAACGAACCGGGTAACGTCGTTACGCCGGAGGCTATGGCGCAGGAGGCGATTGCTTTGGCGCAAAGGCTGCCCCTTACGGTCGAGGTGCTGGACGAGAGCAGCTTGGCGGAGAAAGATATGCGGGCGATTTTGGCGGTTGGGCAGGGAAGCGTTAATCCGCCACGCTTGGTCGTGCTTAGGTATAATGGCGCGGGCGATGCTCCCTATACTGCCTTCGTCGGCAAGGGCATTACCTTCGACAGCGGCGGCATCTCCATTAAGCCCGATGATAATATGGGCGAGATGAAGGACGATATGAGCGGCGCGGCGGCGGTTTTGGGCGCGCTTGAGGCGCTCGCCTCCATGGGCGCGCGCTGCAACGTGCTGGGCGTGCTGGCGTGCGCGGAGAATATGCCTGGCGGCGGGGCGCAGCGTCCCGGCGACATCGTGCGTGCGGCGAGCGGTAAGACGATCGAGGTCGTTTCTACTGACGCGGAGGGACGCATGGTCTTGGCGGACGCCGTGTGGTACGCGTGCCGCTTGGGCGCGCGGCGCGTTATCGACATCGCCACCCTGACGGGCGCGGTAATCGTGGCGCTGGGCAAGGAAACGAGCGGAATCATCAGTAATGACGAAGCTTTGGTGGAGCAAATAAGGAGCGCGGGCAAGCGTGCTGGCGAAAGCTATTGGCAGCTGCCGAGCCTGCCCGAATGCAAGGAGGCAATTAAGAGCGATGTTGCCGACTTGCTGAACAGCGCTGGTCGCAGCGGCGGCTGTATCACGGGCGGTCTGTTCATCGGCGAATTCGTGGATAAGGAAGTGCCGTGGGCGCATTTGGACATCGGTGGTACGTCCACCGCCGAGAAAACCGAAGGAGTGAAGGTCAAGGGAGGCACGGCGTTCGGTACGCTGACCTTGATTAGGCTGGGAGAGAGTTTATAATGCTTGTCGATCTACATATGCATAGTACGTTTTCAGACGGTCGCTATACGCCGACTAGGCTGGTGCGCGAGGCGGCGGCGAACGGTATCGGCATCGTGGCGCTCACGGATCATGATTCGTGGAACGGCGTGGACGAGGCCAAGAGCGTGGGCGAGGAGCTTGGCGTGCGCGTGCTTACGGGCGTGGAGCTGAGCACTCAGTTCGAAAACGATTCCGTGCATATTTTGGGCTATCATGTGCATATGGATTGCGTTCCCCTGCATGAGAAGATGCAGGAGATGCGGCGGCGGCGCGAGCAACGCCTGCTGAAGATGCTCGCGAAGCTGGATGCCTTGGGCTATCACATCGAGGTCGAGGCCTGCGATCCGAAGAATCGGGCGGTGGGACGACCTCATGTGGCAAAGGCTCTGGTCGCGAAGGGCTATTTCGCGACGGTGCAGGAGGTTTTCGACGTGCTGCTGCGGCGGGGGCGGCCTGCCTACGTACCGCAGCCGAAGCTGCTACCGAACGAGGCGGTGGAGCTGATTCATCGGGCGGGGGGCATCGCCGTGCTGGCGCATCCCTCGGAGATGAACGACGCGAGCTTGCCGGAGCGCCTGCTGACGCAGATCCCCTTTGACGGCTTGGAGGTTTATCACCCCAGCGCGGACGCGGCGGCGCAGTCGCGTTGGCTGGAGCTGGCGCGGAGCAGGGGACTGCTCGTGAGCGGCGGTAGCGATTTTCATGCGATCCCCGACCGCTTTCCGCAGCGGCTGGGAATTTGGCAGGTGGAGTACGCGCAGGTTAAGGAAGTCATAGAATGGAAGTAATCGCTTTTGTCGGTCCCAGCGGTACGGGTAAAAGTCACCATGCGATCGGCGTGGCCTTCGATAATAAGTGCGACGCGATCATTGATGACGGTCTCTTGATCAAGGGAACGAAGATTTTGGCAGGAACCTCTGCCAAGAACGAGCAAAACAGAATACAGGCGGTAAAGCGCGCGATCTTCACGGATGACGAGCACGCGCGCGACGTGCGTGAGGCGTTGGACAGGAGCGGTATTTGTCGCCTGCTGATCATCGCGACCTCGGATAATATGATCAATAAGATCACCAAGCGCTTGCAGCTGGATGCGCCGCTCAAGACGGTGTATATCAGCGACGTTGCCAGTAAGTCCGAGATCAAGAAGGCGCGCTATTCGCGTTTGCAGGAGGGCAAGCACATTGTCCCCGTGCCGACAGTGGAGCTGAAGCCGCATTTCACAGGCTACTTTGCTGATTTACCCTATAATCTTTTCTCCGGTCAAAGACGGCAGGGCAAGGACGGGGATCGCAGCATCGTGCGTCCCTCCTTCAGCTTCTACGGCAAGCTTTTGATCGCGGATCGGGCGATCGAGGACATCATTCATCTGATCGCGGAAAAGCTGGAGGGAGTGGAGCGAGTGACGGCGATTCGTGTGCGTCGCCGCAGCGATAATTCCAAGGGCATCGTGATTAGCTTGGAGATCGTTCTTTATTACGGTGAGCAGCTTTTCGCGGTTACTAGGCAGTTACAGGCGAAGATTAAGGAAAAGGTCGAGTACATGACGGCGATGCAGGTGAAGAACGTGGACGTGTCGATCCGCAGTCTGGCGGTGCGTCGGCGCTGAGCCTTGGAAAAATAAAAAAACGCTGATGCTTGGGCTTGCATTTAGCAGAGCCTTAGCATCAGCGTTTTGCTTTTACGCTTATTGCAGGGGGGCGGTCATGGCATCGGGTTGTTCGAAGATGAACGCTGGGGAGGGATAGTAGAACTGACAGTGCTGGAAGGAAACCACCTCGGTGGAGAAGCGCTTCAGCAGCGCGTAGGAGGCACGCTCCTCGAAGTCGATCAGATTATCCTTGTTGATGTCGGCATCCTTGACGATGACCAGCAGGTACGCGGGTACCTCGGGCGCATCCTCGGGCACCTCACTGCGGTCAAGGGGAATATTGGGAACGATCTCCAGCTGACCGATGGGCTGTTGATTTTCGTTGAACAGCATGCAGCCGTAAACGTTTTGGTAGAGGGTACGTACTAATCTTAATTGATAAGCTCCGGAACTCATGTGCTTCACTCCTTAAATTATTTAGGGCGTTACGCCCGTATTGCTTAGGGACATCGCCTGCCACGCGGGCAGGGATGATAACGCTACTATTTTATCATAAATAACGCTCTGTGGCAAAAGGATAATTCGCGCGCTTCGCGGTCTTTAGATTGCCAGCTTGAACGCCGCGTCCTATTCGGAAACTGTAAATTTCGTCACACTATTTACCTACAATACCTAGTGAAATTGTAAAATATGATTTTTGGTTTGCCAAAACATCAAGAAGCTGTTACAATGACTGGTAAAAGTTTTTGCTTTAGGGAGTGAGTATAAATGAATGAAAAGAGAATTATAGATATTTTACATAAGGATCGCGTGAGCATCTCCTGCGAGGTCTTTCCGCCGAAGCAGGGTACGGAGCTGCAAAACAGCATCGAGATCGTGAAGAAAATCGCGGACGAGCGTCCCTCCTATATCAGCGTGACCTATGGCGCGGGCGGCAGCACCGTCGGCTATTCGGCGGCATTGGCGAAGGAGGTGCAGGACAGCGGCATCCCCGCTCTGGCGCATTTGACCTGCGTGAAGGCGGATGAGGAAAAGATCAACGGCGTTTTAGGGCAGCTGCGCGAGTACGGAATCCAAAATATTTTGGCTTTGCGCGGCGATATTCCGGCGGGTATGGAGAAGGACAATATCGGCTCCTTCGCTCATGCCAGCGATTTGATGCGTTACATTAAGGAGCAGGGCGATTTTTGCGTCGGCGGCGCGGCCTATCCCGAGGGACATCCCGAATCCGGCTCCCTGGCGCAGGACATCGAGAACACCAAGTATAAGGTCGACGCGGGCGTGGATTTTTTGGTGACGCAGATGTTCTTCGATAATACGATTTTGTACAATTATATGTTCCGCCTTTTGCAGGCAGGCATCAACGTCCCCGTCGTTCCCGGCATCATGCCGATTACTAATGCGAAGCAGATCATCCGCATTTGTCAGCTGAGCGGAACAAAGCTGCCGCCGCATTTCCGCGCGATGGTGGAAAAATTCGCCGATCATCCGCAGGCCTTGCAGCAGGCTGGCTTGGCGTACACGGTCGGTCAGATCATCGATCTGGTGTCCAACGGCTTCAATCATATTCATATTTATACGATGAACAGACCGGAAATTATCGGCGGTATTCTGCATAATTTGTCAGAGATCGTTAAGGAATAGGCTATGGAATATAATCGTAGGGAGGCGCTGCGCTATTTGCGGGCGCGACAGAACGACGAGGCGGCGGGCGTTTTGGTCGATACCGTGTATTTGAAGCTGCGGAACGAGGTGCAGGCGCGTCATGTCCTGCGAAGGCAGAGCGTGATCGTGCATGAGGACGGCGTGACGCTGGCGTGCGGCGTGCGTCTGCATTCGCGCGATTTGGCGGCGCATTTGCGCGATTGTGACGAGGTGCTGCTTTTGGCGGCGACCTTGGGCAGCAGGGTGGACGCGGCGATTCGTCGACTGACGCTGACGAGCGTTGCCGAGGGCGCGGCGGCGCAGGCCGTGGCGGCGGCGCTGATCGAGAGCTATTGTGACGAGGTGCAGGCGCACGCCGAGGTAGACGGCTTGGCGCAAAGGCCGCGCTTTTCGCCGGGCTATGGCGATTGGCGCTTGGAGGAGCAAAAACTGCTCTTTCCCGTTTTGAATTGCGCGAAGCTGATCGGTTTAACCTTGACCGACAGCTGTATGATGGCGCCAGCGAAATCAGTGACGGCGATCATCGGGCTATCCGAGAAGGTCGAATGTGTTTGGAATAAATGTATGACCTGTGGCAATGTTAATTGTCCCTATAGAAGTGAATGAGGAGAGAAGAAGATGAGTATAAAGGATTTGTTAGGTAAGCAAATGCTCTTTTTTGACGGAGCGACGGGTACGCAGCTGCAAGCGCGCGGCTTGCAGCCAGGCGAGCTGCCGGAAGGCTGGAATTTCACGCATCCGGAGATCGTGGAGGCGGTGCATCGCGGCTATTTGGATGTCGGCTCTAATATCGTTAAATCTAACACCTTTGGTGCCAATCCCCTAAAATTGCAGGGTACGGGCTTGGACTGCAGGGAAACCATCGAGGCCGCTGTGGCGATCGCTAAGCGTGCGTGCGGCGGTCGGGAGAATAAATTCGTGGCGCTGAACCTCGGCCCCACGGGTAAGCTTTTGGCACCCTACGGCGATTTGCCCTTCGAGGACGCGGTGGCAGCCTATGCTGAAATGGTGCGCTACGGCGCGGCGGCAGGCGCGGACCTGATCCTAATCGAAACGATGAGCGACACCTATGAGATCAAGGCGGCGGTGCTGGCGGCGAAGGAGAACTGCGATCTGCCGGTATTCGTGACCATGACCTTCGACGTGGACGGCAAGCTGCTCACGGGCGCGACCGTGGAGGCGGCGGTGCTTATGTGCGAGGGCTTGGGCGTGGACGCCGTCGGCTTCAACTGCGGTCTTGGCCCCGTGCAGGTGGGGAGGCTTCTGCCCCAAATGCTGGCGGCAACTAAGCTGCCGGTAATCATCAATCCCAACGCCGGCTTGCCTGTGGAGAAGGACGGCAAAACCTGCTTCGAGGTCGGACCGGAGGAGTACGCCGAGCTGATGTACGAGCTTGGGCAGACGGGTCCTAGCATTATGGGCGGCTGCTGCGGCACCACGCCGGAGCATATCGCGGAAATGATCGCGAAGTGCCGCGAGCTGCCTGCCGGCGGCTATCGCGAGTGCGCTCTGACGGCGATCTCCAGCTATGGCAGAGCGGTGCGCTTGGGCGCTGATCCCATGCTGATCGGCGAGCGCATCAATCCTACGGGTAAGAAACGCTTAAAGGAGGCGCTGCTCGCGCAGGATTTGGATTACGTCTGCCGCTTGGGCTTGGAGCAAATATCCGCTGGCGCGCAGATTTTGGACGTGAACGTCGGCACTCCGGGTATCGACGAGGCGGCGCTGATCGCTAAGGCGGTGCCCGCTTTGCAGGCTATCACGGATACGCCGCTACAGATCGACACCTCGAATTACGAGGCTATGGAGCGCGCGCTGCGGCTTTATAACGGCAAGCCCATGCTGAACTCCGTCAACGGCAAGGAGGAGAGCCTGCAAAGAGTGCTGCCCCTGGCGAAAAAATACGGCGCGGTCGTAGTAGCTCTGTGCTTGGATGACGACGGTATCCCGACGACGGCGGCAGGACGTATCGCCGTTGCCGATAAAATCATCGCACGGGCGGCGGAGCTGGGCATCGAGGCGCGCAATATCGTTGTCGATCCCTTGGCACTGACGATCTCCACAGGCGCGGAGAACGCGGCGATCGCCTGCGAGGTGATCAGGGCGATGCGCGCGCGCGGCATCAACACGGTGATGGGCGTGTCCAATATCTCCTTCGGCTTACCAGGCAGGGACGCGGTCAACAGCACCTTCTTCACCATGGCGTTGCAGGCGGGGCTTTCCTGCGGCATCATCAATCCGCAAAGCAAGGCGATGCTGGATGCCTATTATGGCTTCCGCGCGCTTGCGGGCTTCGACGAGGGCTGCAAGAAATATGTGCGTCATTTCGCCGACGCGCCTAAGGCTGCGGCGACGATCGTCAGCGAGATTAATTTGCATGACGCGATCGTCAAGGGCTTGGCGGAGGCGGCGCGCAAGGCGGCAGCTCTGGCGCTGCGAAGCGACGCTCCCTTGGACGTGATCAATAAGCAGATGATTCCAGCACTGGATCTCGTGGGCAATGGCTTCGAGAAGAAAACCGTCTTTTTGCCACAGCTGCTTATGAGCGCGGATGCGGCTAAGGCGGCGTTCGAGGTGATTCGCGAGGCCGTGGGCGTGGGAGAGACGCAGGGAGAGACCGTCATCATCGCGACCGTGCATGGCGACATTCACGACATCGGCAAGAACATCGTGAAGGTGCTTTTGGAAAACTATGGCTATCGCGTACTTGATTTGGGCAAGGACGTGCCCGTGGAAACGATCGTGCGCACGGCGCTGGAGACTAAGACGCGCTTGGTTGGACTTTCGGCGCTCATGACGACGACCGTCGGGGCGATGGAGGAAACGATCAAGGCGCTGAAGGCGGCGGGTGCCGAGTGCCATATCGTGGTCGGCGGCGCGGTGCTGACGCAGGATTACGCTGACGAGATCGGTGCCGAGCATTACGCTCCCAACGCGGTTAGCGCGGTAAATTATGTGAATAGCGTTTTCGGTAAGTAGAAAAATAAAATGGAGCCGATTCTCAGTGACGAGGATCGGCTCCTTGCTATGTGCGGTTTAAAGCAGCGCCTGTAGCAGTGGCAGCAGTATGGGGGCGAGTATGGAGGTGGCGATGCCCGTCAGCGCGATGGCGACGCCGCCGATAGCCAGCTGTACGGGGCTAACTGAGGCGCAGGCGCTGGTGCCGAGCCCGTGGCTGGAGGCACCGATGGCAAGTCCCGCGGCGATGTCGTTCTTGATTCCGAAAAGCTTGAGCAGGCGGTGGTTGAAGGTCGCGCCCAGCATACCGGTGAAGATGACCGCGGCGGTGGTGAGGGCGGGAATGCCGCCCAAGGTTTTGGAGATGTCGATCGCGATCGGCGTGGTGACGGATTTGGGAATCAGGCTCAGTAGCACCCTTTCGCTAGCGCCCAGTCCCTTGGCGGCGCAGTAAACGACGATGATGGCGACCATGGTGGCGATGAGCGTGCCGCCTAAAATGGCGGTGCTTTTCTCCATGATGATTTTGCGATTTTTGTAAAGCGGCAGGGCGAGGGCGATCGTCGCTGGACCGAGCAGAAAATTGATGAATTCCGCTCCTGCCGCGTAGTGCTTATATTCGACGTTGGGCGTGTAGAGCAGGGTAACGATGATCAGCGCGCAGGCAGGCAGAAAGGGCGGCAGTACGCGCAGGCTGAGGCGTTCGATCAAAAGCTCGCTGAGCGTGTAGCAGATGACGGTCAGACCGATGCCGAAAAGCGGCGAATTGAGAATGATCTCGGGCAGCATTATTTCTCCCCCTTTCTTAGAATAAATTCTAAAAAGAGCGAGGTGGCTGCCAAAACGGCGACGCTGCAAAGAACGATGGTCAAAAGAATTGGCAGCCATTCTGCGCGGATCAGATCCCAGTAAAGAATGACGCTTACGCCCGCTGGCAGAAAGAGCATACCCATTTTGGAGATGAGGATGTCGCAGATGCCATCGACGGCGGAGGCGGGAATAATCCTGAGGCATAGGAGCGCGGTTAGGAGCAGCATCCCCAGTAGCGCGGGCGGAAAGGGTATCGCCAGTATATCGATAATTACGCTTGCCAGCCATTGCAGCAGCAGTAGTAGAGCTATTCCTCGTAAAAGCGAGGTCGGTGTCATAATAATTCCTCCTCATAAAAGCTAAAAAGTAACTCTTATTTTGACACACCAGTCGAGCGTAGTCAAGAAAAGCGGGGCAAAGATTTCACATAATTAACAAAAAATAGCATTTGACTTTTTGACTTTTACTGCTATAATACAGTATAGAAAGACTTTTAAGTCAGCAGCTCCCTCACGGGATGTAATAGAAAAGAGATTGGAGGAAGGAATTATGAATGAGAATTATAGTGAAGAAGTAAAGGCTATTTTGGAAGCGGCGCAGCAGCAGGCAGTGATGCACTATCATCAGGAGCTGACGACCGCGCACGTGCTGGTCGCTCTATGCGGCGGTGACGGCTTTTTTAAATATTTACTGCAAAGCCTGAAGGTTGACGAGCAACGCTTCGAGCAGGAGGCTAAGTCCTTGGTGGATAAGCTCCCCTCCGTTAAGGGACAGGATCGCCAGCTGATGATGGGCACGGCCTTTGCTCGCGTGATGGCGCTTCTGCATCAGGATAATAAGGGCGAGATTGGCGTGGGCGCTTTGGTGGCGACCATGGTCAGCGACGGCGACAGCGAGGTCGTAGCTCTGTTCAAAAAATACGGCATCGATCGTAAGAAGGTGGAGGCTGCTTATTTGCAGTACCAAAACTCCGCCGGTGACGAGGAAACTAAGAAAACGCTGGAGAAATATGGTCAGGATTTGACCGCTAAGGCGAAGGCGGGCAAGCTGGATCCAGTAATCGGTCGTGACGAGGAGATTCGTCGCGTGGTTGAGATCCTCAGTCGACGCAAGAAGAATAACCCCGTGCTGATCGGCGAGCCAGGCGTTGGTAAAACGGCGATCGCCGAGGGCTTGGCAAGGCGTATCGTCGCCGGGGACGTGCCCGAAAGCCTGAAGAACAAGGTGCTTTACGCTCTTGATTTGGCTGCCTTGGTCGCTGGCGCGAAGTATCGCGGCGAGTTCGAGGAGCGTCTGAAAAAGGTGCTGAAGGCTGTTGCCGACAGCGCTGGACAGATCATCATGTTCATCGACGAGGTGCATACGGTGGTCGGCGCTGGTGCCGCCGAGGGCGCGATGGACGCGGGTAATATTCTGAAGCCGATGCTGGCAAGGGGCGAGCTGCGCTGTATCGGCGCGACTACGCTGAACGAGTATCGCAAATATATCGAGAAGGACAGTGCTTTGGAGCGTCGTTTCCAGCCTGTTTTGGTCAAGGAGCCTGGCGTGGAGGACACGATCTCCATTCTGCGTGGTCTGCGTGAGCGCTACGAGGTGCATCACGGCGTGCGCATTAAGGATGCCGCTTTGGTAGCCGCGGCCGTGCTTTCCAATCGCTATATCAATGACCGCTTCCTGCCGGATAAGGCGATAGACCTTGTGGATGAGGCGGCGGCACGTCTGCGTACCGAGATCGACTCCCTGCCCTCCGAGCTGGACGAGAGCAAGCGTCGCATTTTGCAGCTGGAGATCGAGGCGCAGGCTTTGGCGAAGGAGGAGGACTCCGCGTCCAAGGAGCGCTTGACGAAGCTGAACGAGGAGCTGACTAAGCTGCGTAACGCCAACGAGGAGCTGGTTAAGCGCTGGGATGCCGAAAAGGCCTCGATCGCGCGAGTACGCGAGGTGAAGAAGGAAATCGACGCGGTTAAGCAGGAAATGGAGCAGGCTGAACGCGATTATGATTTGAATAAGCTGGCGGAGCTGAAATATGGTCGTTTACCGTCCTTGGAGAAGGAGCTGACCGAGCTGGCAAGCAAGAACGGTACCGCCGACGGCAACGTCCTCTTAAAGGAGGAGGTCGACGAGGAGGATATCGCTAAGGTAGTAAGCACGTGGACGGGCATTCCCGTAGCGCGCTTGGGCAGTGGCGAGCGCGAGAAGCTGATTCATTTGGAGGAGATCCTGCATCAGCGCGTAGTAGGTCAGGACGAGGCAGTGAAGGCCGTTAGCGAGGCAGTGGTGCGCGCGCGTGCAGGCATCAAGGATCCCAATCGTCCGATCGGTTCCTTCATCTTCCTCGGTCCTACGGGCGTGGGCAAGACGGAGCTGGCGAAGACCTTGGCGGAGGTGCTGTTTGACGATGAGCGTAATATGGTGCGTATCGATATGAGCGAGTACATGGAGAAGCACACCGTATCCCGTTTGATCGGCGCGCCTCCGGGATATGTGGGCTATGACGAGGGCGGTCAGCTGACGGAGGCCGTGCGTCGTCACCCCTATAGCGTTATCCTGCTGGACGAGATCGAGAAGGCTCATGCCGATGTCTTTAACGTGCTTTTGCAGGTGCTGGACGATGGTCGCTTGACCGACGGTCAGGGACGCAGCGTGGACTTCAAGAACACGCTGATCATTATGACGAGCAATCTCGGCAGCAGCGAGATTATGAAGCATAACGGTAGCATGGAGCGCGAGGAGATTCAGCAGATGCTGATGAATTTCTTCCGTCCGGAGTTTCTGAACCGCGTGGACGATATCGTGACCTTCAAGCCCCTACAGGCGGAGCAGATCAAGGACATCGTTAAGCTGGTACTCAAGGAGCTGGGCGACAGGCTGAACAAGCAGCTGGAGCTGACGCTTTCGGCGAGCGACGAGGCTGTGTCCTTCCTGGCGGAGGCAGGCTTTGATCCCGCCTTCGGCGCAAGGCCGTTGAAGCGCTTGATCGTCCACACCGTGGAAAATCTTCTTGGTCGCAAGATCGTCGCTGGCGAGATTCGCAATGGCGAGCACGCCGAGGTGGTTTTGCGCGACGGAGCTATCGACGTAGTAGTTAAATAAGCTGATAATCCCAAGCCGTGGAGCTGTATCCCTATGGCTTGGGATTTACATTTTCGTCACAATCTGTAATTTACTTTACAGTTTTATGCTAAAAATAAAAAATTAAATCAAAGTATACCTTTTTGCTTGACGCTAACGCGGGTTAGCAGTACAATTACTGCAATCGCTGATATGGCGATAGAGTAATTTGAAGGTGAAATTTATGGATTCTATTAAAGTAAATGCTGTAGCTGAATATGGCTTTTATTATGCACCGGTCTTTAGCCACTACTTTAGCACCGGTTATTTTGCATGGCAAAAAGCATATTCCAGTAAGCGTAACAGTAGCCTTTAATCGATTTTCATGCGTGTTTTCACGATGCTTTTAGACAGGCTCTTTACGGAGCCTGTTTTTTTATAGTAAAAATCATTCAAATTAACTTGCAAAATATTTTACGACCTGCGCAGGAGTAGGAGCTAAAGGAGAGATTGTTATGGTAATCGTATTCAAACCGGGTGCCCCAGAGGAAAGTAAAGCTAAAATGCGTGCTAATTTGGAACGTCAGGGCTTCCAAATCAACGAGATCAATGGTGTCAATATGACGATTTTCGGTATCATCGGCGATACCAGCGCTTTGGATATGAACATGCTGCGTATCGATGACGCCGTGGAAAAGGTTATGCGCGTACAGGAGCCGTTCAAGCGTGCCAACCGCGCCTTTCATCCCGATGACAGCGTTATCAACGTATCCGGCGTGCCTATCGGCGGCAAGAAGATCCAGGTTATCGCAGGTCCCTGCTCCGTGGAATCTCAGGAGCAGGTGACCGAGGTCGCTAAGTCTGTAAAGCTTGGCGGCGCGACTTTGATGCGCGGCGGCGCGTTCAAGCCCCGTACCAGCCCGTATTCTTTCCAAGGTCTGAAGGAGCTTGGCCTCGATTATTTGAAGGCTGCACGTGAGGAGACCGGTCTGCCGATTGTAACCGAGATCATGTCCGCCGATAAGATCGAACGCTTTGTTGAGGACGTTGACCTGATTCAGGTAGGCGCTCGTAATATGCAGAACTTCGAGCTACTCAAGGAGCTGGGCAAGACTAATAAGCCCATTCTGCTGAAACGCGGTCTGTCCGCTACGATCGAGGAATGGATTATGTCCGCCGAATACATCATGGCTGGTGGCAACGAGAACGTCATCCTCTGCGAGCGCGGCATCCGCACCTTCGAGCATTACACCCGCAACACGCTGGATCTGAGCGCGATTCCCGCGGCGAAGAAGCTGAGCCATTTGCCTGTAATCGTCGATCCAAGCCATGCGGCAGGCATGTGGTGGATGGTTGAGCCATTGGCTAAGGCGGCGGTCGCAGTCGGCGCGGACGGCCTTTTGATCGAGGTTCACAATAATCCGGAAATGGCTCTGTGCGACGGCGCGCAATCCCTGAAGCCGGAACGCTTCGCACGTCTGATGGGCGAGCTGAAGGGTATCGCTCGCATCGTCGGTCGCGAGATGTAATTTACACGCGCTTGCCATCGGGGGATGTAGCGAGCGTCGTAGCGCGCGCCGCGGAGGCGTGCGGCAGGTAGTTCGGTTGAGAGTTGCCTTGTCCCCGTTTGGACTATGGAGTAGTATTGTAGCATTGTAGTATAGTTTAGAAGGAGAGATTTATTATGATCATCGTTTTTAAAGCATCTGCCACTGTCGAGGATAAGGCAAGATTAAAGAATCAGTTGGAAAGCCGCGGTTACCAGATCCACGCGAGCGAGGGCGTGAACGCCTCTCTCTTCGGCGTGGTCGGTGATACCAGCGCTTTGGATATGAATTTGCTGTTGGTCAACGAGGGTGTGGAGAAGGTTATGCGCGTACAGGAGCCATTCAAGCGCGCGAACCGTATGTTTCATCCGGAAAATAGTATCGTGAATGTTTGCGGCGTGCCGATCGGCGGTCGTAAGCTACAGGTTATCGCAGGTCCCTGCTCCGTGGAGAGCATTGAGCAGGTTACGGGTATTGCGAAGGACGTTAAGGCAAGCGGTGCCACACTCCTGCGTGGCGGCGCGTTTAAGCCCCGCACCTCGCCGTACTCCTTCCAGGGCTTGAAGGAGCTGGGACTGGATTACCTAAAGGCAGCTAAGGAGGCGACCGGCCTACCAATCGTGACGGAGATCATGTCCGCGGACAAGATCGAGCGTTTTGTCGAGGACGTGGATTTGATTCAGGTCGGCGCGCGTAATATGCAGAACTTCGAGCTACTCAAGGAGCTGGGCAAGACGAATAAGCCCATTTTGCTGAAGCGCGGCTTGGCGGCGACCATCGAGGAATGGATTATGTCCGCCGAGTACATTATGGCAGGGGGCAACGAGAACGTCATTCTTTGCGAGCGCGGCGTGCGCACCTTTGAAACCTATACGCGCAACACGCTGGATCTGAGCGCGATTCCCGCGGTCAAGAAGCTGAGCCATTTGCCCGTGATCGTCGATCCCAGTCATGCGGCAGGCCTGTGGTGGATGGTCGAGCCCTTGGCGAAGGCGGCGGTAGCGGTCGGCGCGGACGGTCTTTTGATCGAGGTGCATAATGATCCCGAGCATGCCCTGTGCGACGGCGCGCAATCCCTGAAGCCCGAGCGCTTCGACAGATTGATGGGCGAGCTGAGGGCTATTGCTCAAATAGTAGGTCGTGATTTATAATATAAACGGTAAGGCAGGTATATAGCTCCAGTGTTCCCTCACTGGAGCTAGCCTTGTATTTAGCAGTATGGTAGAAACGTAGAAGTGGAGTGAGTTTTTTGCAGGCTGGTTTTAGAAGTACGGAATGGAAGGATTTAAGCTTCGCCATCGTCGGCTTGGGCTTGATCGGTGGCTCCTACGCCAAGGCGTTGCGTCAGCTGGGCGCGAGGCAGATCATCGGCGTGGAGCGTGACGAGGCGGCGTTGAGCATGGCGCGGGAGCTTAAAATTATAGATGTGGGAATGACGTGCGCAGACGAGCGTCTGGCGCAGGCCGACGTGCTGATTTGCGCGATCTATCCCGAGGCGATCGCTGGCTTCATCAGGGACAATGTGCGACTTTTGAAAAGGGACGTGCTGATCACCGATGTCGCTGGTATTAAGAATAATATGATCCGCGAGGTGCAGAGCTTTTTGCTGCCGGAGATGGAATTCATCAGCGGGCATCCCATGGCAGGTCGCCAAAGCAGTGGCTTGGCGATGGCGGACGCGGCGATCTTTCGGAACGCGAATTACATCATCGTGCCGGAGGAGGGCAATAGCGAGGCAGCGATTAGCTGGCTGGAGCAATTCGCCAAGGCGTTGGGATGTAGGCATACGGTGCGCGTAACGCCCGAGGAGCACGACCGCACGATCGCCTTTACCAGCAATCTTCCCCATGTGACGGCGGTGGCGCTAATCGACAGCTCCTCCTATAACGAAAAGACGAAGCATTTCGTGGCTGGCAGCTTTAAGGACGGCACGCGCGTGGCGGATATCAATCCGGAGCTGTGGGCGGCGCTCTTCCTCGCTAATCGCGAGAAGGTGGCGGACGAGATCGATAAATATATGGAGCAGTTGGAGCTATGGCGGCAAGCCCTGCGTGCCGGTGACGGCGAGAAAATGAAGGCTTTGATGCGCACCGCTGCCGCACGCAGAAAGGAGCTTTATTGATGCGAACGATACATGTTGCTTTAGGCGAGCATGCTTATGATATAGAGATCGCCGCAGGTCTTTTGCCGGCGATCGGTGCGAAGGTGAGGACGCTGCTGCCCAAGGCGGTGCGCGCCGCGGTGATCAGCGATACCAACGTAGCGCCCCTGTATTACGAGCGCCTGCGCGATAGCCTGCAGGCGGCGGGGCTTAGCCCTTTTTTGATTCAAATAGAGGCGGGCGAGCAGAGCAAGAATATGCGCAATTTGAGCGCGATTCTAGAGGAGCTCGCCCAGCAGGGCATGACGCGTAGCGACGTCGTCCTGACCTTGGGCGGCGGCGTGGTCGGCGATTTGGGCGGCTTCGCGGCGGCAAGCTTTATGCGTGGCGTGGCGTTTATTCAGGTGCCGACCTCGCTTTTGGCGCAGATCGATAGTAGCGTCGGCGGCAAGGTGGCGGTGGATTTGCAGGCTGGAAAGAATCTGGCGGGCGCGTTCTACCAGCCCAAGGCGGTGTTCATCGATACGGAGTGCCTGCACAGCCTGTCCGTGCGCTTTTTGCATGACGGTTTGGCGGAGGCGATCAAGTACGGCTGCATTTATGACGCGGAGCTGTTCGCTTTGATCGAGGGCTTTGCGGACGATGACGAGCTTTTGGCGCGTATTGACGAGGTGGTCGCTCGCTGCTGCGCGATCAAGACCTATTTCGTGGAGCAGGACGAGTTCGATACGGGACTGCGCGCGACGCTGAACTTCGGTCATACGCTGGGGCACGCGATCGAGCAATATTATGGCTACGGCGGCTTTACCCATGGCGAGGGCGTGGCGATCGGCATGTATCAGCTGACTAAGCGTACCGAGGAGCTGGGGCTGACGGCGGCGGGAACGGCGGCGCGCCTTAAAAGCGTGCTGGAGCATTACTCCCTGCCTGTGCAGGCGGACGCGGACAGGGGCGTGCTTTTGGAAACCATGTCCCATGACAAGAAGAAGAACGGTAAGAGCATTACCCTAGTGACTATAAAGGCAATCGGTATCTCCGAGCTGCTGAAGCTCGATTTTGCAAGGGTGCCGGAGTATTTGGGATAGAATATGAAAACAGTAAGAATTATACCGACAAAATTAAAGGGTACGGTGCAGGCTCCTTCCTCTAAGAGCATGGGGCATCGCGAGATCATCTGCGCTGGCTTGGCGAACGGCACGAGCATCGTGGACAATATCAGTATGTCCAAGGACATCGAGGCGACCATGCGCTGCCTGCGTGCCCTGAACGTAGCTGTTGACGAGATCCCCAGTATGCTTGCGGGGCGCAAGGCTCTGCAAATTTCTGGTACAGGTCATCCTATGGCGGCGGCGGACAGCGTGGACTGCGGCGAAAGCGGCTCGACGCTGCGCTTCTTCCTGCCCCTAGGCGCGAACCTGCGCTGCCCCATGACCTTCATCGGACACGGCAAGCTCGTCAGTCGTCCCTTGCAGGCCTATTACGATATTTTTGACGAGCAGGGCGTGCAATATTTCAATGATGGCGGCAATTTGCCTCTGACGGTCAGTGGTCGCCTGCAAGCGGGCTTATATCGCCTGCCGGGCAACGTCAGCAGTCAGTTCGTGAGCGGTTTGCTGTTCGTGTTGCCACTTTTGCACGGTGATTCGGTGATCGAGATCACCTCGCCGCTGGAGTCTGCGTCCTACGTCGACATGACGCTGGATTGCTTGGCTAAATTCGGCGTGCAGGTCGTCAACGAGGGCGGCGCGCATCGACGCTATCTCGTCAGCGGCGGTCAGCATTATCGCGCGCAGGACATCGCCGTGGAGGGCGATTGGTCGCAGGCGGCGTTTTGGACCGTCGGCGGCAGCTTGGGCGAGGAGGTGGTCTGCGAGGGCGTGGACGGCGCTTCCTTGCAGGGTGATCGCGCTGTGATAGAGATTATGCGACGTATGGGCGCTAATTTGCAGGAGCAGGACGGCGGCGTGAGGGTTAGCGGCGGCGTAACGCGCGCGACCTTGATCGATGCCGCTGATTGCCCCGATATCATTCCCGTGCTGACGGTGCTGGCGGCGGTGAGCGAGGGAACGACGAGGATTATCAACGCTGGTCGTCTGCGCATTAAGGAATGTGATCGCTTGGTGGCTATCAGCAGCGAGCTGAATAAAATGGGCGCGCTTGTGACGGAGGAGCCGGAGGGCTTAACGATCATCGGTAAGCCCGAGGGACTGCGCGGCGGCGTAAGCGTTGACGCGTGGAACGATCATCGCATCGCCATGAGCCTAGCGATCGCGGCGCAAAAATGCGCCGAGCCGATAGTTTTGAGCGGCGCGGAGAGCGTTGCTAAGTCCTATCCGAGCTTTTGGGAGGATTATAAGGCGTTGGGCGGACTTGTGGAGGAAGAGGTATGAGCGGAATTTACGGTATGAATATCAGAATGAGCATTTACGGCGAGTCGCACGGCAGGTCGATCGGCGTGGTGCTGGACGGTCTGCCGCCGGGACTGGCGTTGGATGAGGAGGCTATTTCCCGGGAAATGGCGCGCCGTGCTCCCGGACAGAGCGCTTTGACGACCTCGCGTAAGGAGAAGGATGCCGTGGAGATTCAAAGCGGCTTCTTCAACGGCTTCACGACTGGTACGCCCCTGTGCGCGCGTATCGTGAACGGCGACCAGCATTCCAAGGATTACAGCGTTCTCAAGGATAAGATGCGTCCCGGACACGGTGATTACGCCGGGTATGTGCGCTATCAGGGCTACAACGATTATCGCGGCGGCGGTCATTTCAGCGGTCGCCTGACAGCGCCCTTGGTTTTTGCCGGCGCGGTGGCGAAGCAGGCCTTGGCCCAGTACGGCGTGCTTGTCGGCGCGCATATTCTGCGCGTTCACGATGTGGTGGAGGAACGGTTTAACCCCATGGGCGAGACGGAGGCGACGCTGCGCGGCGTGGCTGCCAAGGCGTTTCCTGTGCTGGATGACGCGGCGGGCGAAAAAATGCGTCAATGTATTTTGGCGGCGAAGGGCGCGTTAAATAGCGTCGGTGGCGAGATCGAGGTCATGGCGCTGAATCTGCCGGCAGGCTTGGGCGCTCCCTATTTCGATTCCGTGGAGAGCCGCTTGAGTCAGCTGCTTTTTTCCGTACCGGCGGTGAAGGGCATCGAGTTTGGCGAGGGCTTCGGCTTCGCTAAGCTGACGGGCGCGGAGGCCAATGACCAAATGCACTACGACGGCGGTAGCGTGCGCTGCTTCACCAATCATAACGGCGGCATTACCGGCGGTCTGACGAACGGCATGCCCCTCGTGTTCAGGGTGGCGATGAAGCCCACTCCCTCGATTTCGCGGGAGCAGCGGACGATTAGCCTTGAGCAGGAGCGCGACACGACCTTGACCGTCGTCGGTAGGCATGATCCCTGCATCGTACAACGCGCGGTGCCCGTCCTAGAGGCGGTGACGGCGTGGACGCTGTGGGATCTACTGATAGAAGCGAAGAAATGGGAGAAATAAGATGCAGGATTTGGATTTAGAAGCCATTCGTAAGGAAATAGATAAGGCGGATTCGCAGTTGGCTGAGGTTTTGGAGAACCGCTTGCAGCTGGTTATGCAGGTCGCCGCCTATAAAAAGGCTAAGGGAATGCCCGTGAAGGACAAGAATCGCGAGGCTAAGGTGATCGCTAAGGTGGCAAGCCTTTTGGAGAATAAGGATTATTCCATCGCCGTTAAGAACATCATGCGCGGCATTATCGATCAGGCGTGCGTGCTGGAGGAGGCGGCGCTGATCGAGCCTTCCGATCAGGTCTTTGACGTGGCCTGCTTCGGACCTGCGGGCTCCTTCACGCATCAGGCGCTGGAGGAGTATTTCCGCGGCGTGAACGTTCAGCGTCATCATTTTAATACCTTCGAGGAGGTCATCGAAAGCATTTCCAAGGGCGATATGGATTACGCCGTATTGCCCATCGAAAACAGCTCCACGGGCGGCATCACCGAGGTTTACGACCTTCTGCGTCATTATGATTGTCATATCGTGGGCGAGCAATGCGTGAAGATCGAGCAGAACCTTTTGGGCTGCGAGGGCGCGACGCTAAAGGACATCAAGACCGTTTATTCGCATCCGCAGGGCTTCAAGCAGTGCAAGGAGTTCTTCCACGACTATCCGCAAATGGAGCAGATCCCCTTCTTCAGCACCTCCAAGAGCGCGGAGGAGGTAGCCGAGCGTCAGGATCCAAGCTTGGCGGCGGTGGCGGGCAGAGCGGCTGCCGAGCTGTATAAGCTGAAGATCATCGCTCCTGCGATCAATAGCAATAATAATAATTACACGCGCTTCATCATCATCGCGAAGAAGGCGGAGGTCGTGCCCCATGCTAACAAGATCACGATGATCGTGGCGGTGAAGCACGAGACGGGCTCGTTGTATAAGATGCTGGCAAGCTTCTATCATACGGGCTTGAACCTGATGAATCTGGAATCGCGTCCGATGGTGGGCAGATCCTGGGAATACTTCTTCTATATCGACGTGACTGGTAACCTTTCCGATCCGCTGGTCGCCGACGTGATGGAGGAGGTTAAGGCCAAGAGCACGTATTTGAAGGTTTTGGGCAATTATCGTGCCTATGAGAAGAAGGAGTAGATGATGAATAAATATGGATTGATCGGAGGGAAGCTGGGGCATAGCCTTTCGCCGGCTATCCACAGGCTCTTTTTCGAGTTTACTGGCAAGCAGGGCAGCTACGAGCTTTTGGAGACGGAGCAGGCGGAGCTGGAACCGCTACTGGCGCGTTTGCGCGGCGAGTTCGCGGGCGTGAACGTGACGATTCCGCACAAATGCAACGTGATGCCCTATTTGGACGCGATCGCGCCCGAGGCGGCGGCGATTGGCGCGGTGAACACGCTGAAGCTTGCGCCTTCCTTGGTGAAGGGCTATAATACCGATTATTTCGGCTTCGGCAGGATGCTGGAATATAACGGGATTGAGCTCGCGGGCAGGACCGTCGCCGTTTTGGGGACGGGCGGGGCAGCCAGAGCGGTGGTAAAATATTTGGCGGATCAGCAGGTCGGCAGCCTGTATTTGGTAACGCGTGATGTGATGCGCGTGCCCGAGGATTTTCAGCGTTTCGGCGTGTGCGTCATCGATTACGCGCGCTTGGCGAGCCTGCGTGGCGAGCTTTTGGTCAACTGCACTCCCGTGGGTATGTTCCCTAAGACGGGCGTGGCACCGGTCGATGCGAAGGTCAGCGCCGCCTTCGAGGCCTCTGTGGATCTAATTTATAATCCCGCGCGCACGCTGTTTTTGCAGCAGGCGGCAGATGCCGGGCACAAGGCGGTCAACGGACTTTTCATGCTAGTCGCGCAGGCCGTGGCGGCGCAGGAGATTTGGCAGGACGAGCATTATGATGCCGAGCTGATCGTGCGCATTATGCAGGCCTTGGAGAAGCAGCTATGAGGAACATCATTTTAATCGGTATGCCTGGCTGCGGCAAGAGCACCTTCGGTAAGCGTCTGGCGCGACGCTTGGGACGCGCCTTTTATGACGCGGACGCGGTGCTGGAGCAGCGGGAGGCGCGCACGATTAAGAGCTTCTTTGCCGAGAGCGAGGACGCGTTCCGCGCGGCGGAAACACGTACCCTGAGCTATCTCGCCGCCCTAGACGGCGCGGTGATTGCCACAGGCGGCGGCGCGGTGAAGCGTGCGGAGAATATGCGCCTGCTCAAGGAGAATGGCGTGGTGCTGTTCATCGACCGCGCGCCGGAGCAGATCCTCGGCTCGCTCGAGGGCGATGCCAGACCGCTTTTGGCAGGCGACAAGCAAAGAGTATTCAAGCTTTACGAGGAGCGCATCGAGCTTTACCGTCGCTATGCCGACTTCGTGATCATGAATAACGGCGATTTCGGCAAAACGCTGGCGCAGCTGGAAAATATAGCAGTGAGGTTGGGAGAGTGATTTCTATGCGGAGAATTTTAGTTTTGAACGGACCTAATATCAATATGCTGGGTACGCGGGAGAAGGCGATCTACGGTCGTCAGGATTACGAGAGCCTGTGCGCCTACATCCGTTCCGCGGCGGCACGCCTTGGCGTGGAGGTCGAGCTGCTGCAAAGCAATTACGAGGGCGACATCGTTACTGCCATTCAAAAGGCCTATGGCCAGTTTGACGGCATCGTGATCAACCCCGCTGCGTTCACGCATTACAGCGTGGCAATCCTTGACGCGTTGAAGGCGGTGAACCTGCCGGCGATCGAGGTGCATATCAGCAATATCCATAAGCGCGAGGAGTTCCGTCATCATTCCGTGACCGTCGCTGGCTGTATCGGTCAGATCTGCGGCTTGGGCTTCGCCGGCTACGCTTTGGCACTGGAGGCGCTTTCCGTCTACGAATCGGAGGAGTGAGAACGCTTCGCCGCTAAGCATTTGCATATCATAGTAAAAAACAAAGCCTCAGGCTCAGTACTTCGCGAAATCGCGGAGCTTTGAGCTTGAGGCTTTACTTACTAATATTGTCTTTATAGATTATTTTTTGCTTTGCAGCATTGCTTGACTTAGCTTTAGAAGCTCGGCAGTCGCCTTTCCTGGAGCTTCGGCGGCAAAAATTCCCGATACTACGGCTGCTCCCGCTACGCCGCTGCCCTTTAGCTTGCTGATATTGTTGGCATTAATGCCGCCGATAGCGACTACGGGGATAGTCACTGCGTGGCAGATCTCGTGCAGCCTCGTCAGAGTCATGGGCTTCGCGTCCTCCTTGGTGCTGGTGCCGAACACCGCTCCGACACCGAGATAATCGGCTCCCGCTTTTTGCGCGGCGACGGCCTCGTCTACGCTTCGTGCAGTAATGCCGAGAATTTTATCCTTGCCGATCAGCGCGCGAATATCCCTGCCGCGAATATCGGACTGACCTACGTGTACTCCGTCCGCATTGACTTCGAGGGCGATTTCCACGCTGTCATTGACGATGAGGGGGACGCGGAACTGCGCGCACAGGGATTTCATTTCCCGTGCTTCCTCGGTGAAGGCGGCTTTGTTCAGCTTCTTTTCCCTGAGCTGCAAAAGGGTGGCACCATTTTGCAGGACTAAGCGGCAAATATCTATCAGGCTTTCGCCCTCCTTCAGCCAGCTGCGATCGGTGACAGCATATAACATCAGGGCTTTTCTAATTTCGGCTTCGGTAAATCTCATAAATGCTCACTTCCTATATTTATTTTAATAGCTTTATTCATTTTGATTATCCGCTTGCGCGCACGCCGCGGATAAATGATATTATACACCATAGAGCTCGTATTGCAAGAAAAAGTTATTTATAAGCTTTAGCGAAAGGCGACTCGCTGCTTTTCGCTAAAGCTTTTTTGCTTCTCAAAAATATAAAGCCTAGGCTAACTAACCTACTTAATTAGCTTTGTGTTAGCTAAAATTTTTCTTGACAAAGCCTGATTGCTCATGTAAACTATACTATGTAGTTAGAGCTTCCTAACTACATATATTTTGCAATATGGTTAGCATGTGCTTACATGTAGAATAAGGAAGAGCAGGAGGAAGTAATGATGCCTTTACTAATGGCTCGCTGTGGAGAACAAAATCAGATTATGGCAGTGCGTGGCAAATCCGAAACGAAGCGTTTTCTCGAAAGCATGGGCTTTGTCGAGGGTGCCGCTATCACCGTAGTAAGTGAGTTTGACGGGAATTTGATCGTGAATGTCAAGGATGCCAGAGTCGCGCTTAGCAAGACGATGGCTGCTAAGATTTTTATTTAAGGAGGCTATAATGAAGACATTAAAGGATGTCGCAGTTGGTGAAAAGGCTACTGTAAGAAGATTGACGGGTGAGGGCGCGTTGAAGCGTCGTATTATGGATATGGGTGTTACGAAGGGCGTGGAGATTTTTGTGCGTAAGGTCGCTCCGCTTGGTGATCCTATGGAAGTGACCGTGCGCGGCTATGAGCTGAGTCTGCGTAAAATGGAAGCGGAAAACATAGTCGTTGAATAGGATGGAGGCTCAAGAATGAAAGAAATCAAGATCGCATTAGTAGGTAACCCTAACTGTGGTAAGACCACGATGTTTAACGATCTGACTGGTTCCAATCAATACGTAGGTAACTGGCCGGGCGTAACCGTAGAAAAGAAGGAGGGCCGCCTAAAGGGGCATGATGACGTGATCATCACCGACCTGCCAGGTATTTACTCCCTTTCTCCCTATACCTTGGAGGAGGTCATCAGTCGTAATTATTTGCTGGAAAGCAATATTGACGGTATTTTGAATCTGGTGGACGGCTCCAATATCGAACGTAATTTATATTTGACTACTCAGGTAATGGAAATGGGCGTGCCCGTGACCATCGCTATGAATATGATGGACATCGTGCGCAAGAACGGCGATAAGCTGAATCTTGATAAGCTGGCAAGCGAGCTGGGCTGTGCGATCGTTCCGACCAGCGCCCTGAACGGCGAGGGTACGCACGAGGCGGCGGAGCAGGCTATCGCCTCCGCGGGCAAGACTCCTAAGTATATGCGCTTCTGCTCCGAGGTTGAGGAGGCTTTGCAAGCGATCATCCGCGAGGCTGGCAATAAGATTAGCGGCGTGAGCGAACGCTGGCTGGCGATTAAGATCTTCGAGCGCGATGCTAAGATTATCGCCTCTTTGGGCTTTAGCGAGGCTGAAAAGGCGAAATTCGAGCAGATTATAACCGCCTGCGAGGATGCCTTGGACGATGACAGCGAAAGCATCATCACTAATGAGCGCTATAATTTCATTTCTACAATTATGCAAAAGGCGGTCGTTAAGGGACAGAAGGGCTTGAGCACCTCCGATAAGATCGACCGCATCGTAACGAATCGCTTCTTGGCGCTGCCGATCTTCGCGGTGATCATGTTCTTGGTTTATTATATCGCGATCGACTCCTTGGGCACCATCGTTACGGACTTCACCAATGACACGCTGTTCGGCGAATGGATCCAGCCCTGGGTACAGGAGCAGCTGGAGGCTATGGAAACCGAGGATTGGCTCGTTTCCCTTGTCGTTGACGGCATTATCGGCGGCATCGGCGCTCCCTTGGGCTTCGCGCCGCAGATGGCGATCGTGTTCCTGCTGCTGAGCTTCCTTGAGGACTGCGGCTATATGGCGCGCGTAGCGTTCATCATGGACCGCTTCTTCCGTCAGTTCGGCATGAGCGGCAAGAGCTTCATTCCCTTGCTGATCTCCTCCGGCTGCGGCGTTCCGGGCATTATGTCCAGCCGTACTATCGAAAGCGAGAAGGATCGTCGCCTGACCATTATGACGACCACCTTCATTCCGTGTAGCGCTAAGCTGCCGGTAATCGCGCTGATGAGCGGCGCGATCATGGGCGGCGAATGGTTCATGGCTCCGATCATGTACTTCATCGGCTTCTTCGCCGTTATTACCGCAAGCATTATCTTGAAGAAGAGCGATCTCTTCGCTGGTGATCCGACTCCCTTCGTTATGGAGATGCCCCCGTATCACTTCCCCGCGCTGAAGAACCTCTTCCTGCATACCTGGGAGCGTGTCGCAGGCTTCCTGAAAAAGGCCGGCACGATCATCTTCCTCTGCTGCGTGGTTATGTGGTTCCTGGCAAGCTTCGGCATCGTCGACGGCGCTTTGACCTTGGTTGAGGAAACCGAGGATAGCTTCATCGCCGTTATCGGCTCTGGCTTGGCTCCGATCTTCGCCCCCTTGGGCTTCAACAGCTGGCAGGCTGTGGCGGCTGCCTTCTCCGGCTTCGTCGCTAAGGAGTCCATCGTCAGCACCATGGCTATTTTGGCAGGCCTGGCAGAGGCTGCCGAGGACGAGCCTGATCTGTGGACTGCCGTAGCGGCGATGTTCCCCAGCGCGATGGCAGCCTTCTCCTTCCTGGTATTCAATCTGCTGGATTCCCCCTGCTTGGCGGCTATCTCCACCATGAGCCAGGAAATGAACAGTAAGAAGTGGACGATCTCCACCTTGATTTTCCAAAATCTATTCTCCTACTGCGTATGCTTGGTAATGTACCAGCTGGGCTTGGTACTGCTTATGGGCGAGGCCTTCAGCGCCGGTACTGCCGTGGCGGTGGTTATGCTGGTCGGCTTCATCTATCTGCTGGTACGTCCCGCTAAAAAGGTCGAGGCAGGCAGTAATGTTTTGAGCATCGACGCTCAGTAATCTTTGTTTAGTTAGTGAATCGAGGGATGAGCATGGCAACTTGGATAGTGGCATTGATTATCGTGGGTGCTGTGTACCTAGCTTTTAAGCAGGTTCTGAAGGCACATAAGAGCGGTGGCTGTATTGGCTGTGACTCTGGCGGCAGCGGTTGCTGCCATTGTACGGAGGTACGCCAGCCTAAGCAGAAAAAGCTGCCGAAGTGCTGTCAAAATAAAGGCTAGGCTTAAAACTAAATATGACTCCGAAATATGCTTTAAGCTGTTTCGGAGTTCTTTTTTATATTGAAAAATTATTAAATAATGCGTTTCCTACAAATTTATGCTGAATCATTGACATTGACGACAAGCTTTGATAATATGTAGGTACGTGTGAAAAGGCGAAGTAGGCTTCGCAGAAAATAAGGAGGATTAGTATGAAAAAAATAATCGCATTATTGATGATGACCGTGATGATGCTCGCTTTGACTGGCTGCGGCGGCGACAAAAAGGCCGATAACAAGAGCGCGGCTTCCGACAAAAAGGTGGTTTTGAAGCTGAGCCATGTTTTCTCTCCCGATGAGCAGCTCTATAAATCCATGGAAATGGTTGCCGAGCGCATCAACAAGAAAACCAACGGTCGCGTGGAGATTCAGTGCTACGGTCAAAATCAGCTGGCCTGCTATAAGGACGGCTTGGAACAGGTAGCCAACGGCGCGAACTTCATCTCCGTCGAGGATCCGTCCTATTTGGGCGATTACGTTCCCGATTTCAAGCCCTTGGTAGGCCCGATGCTCTACCAAAGCTATGACGAATATGCCAAGATGATCGAAACTCCTTTGGTTAAGGATATGGTTGCCAAGGCTGAGAAGAAGGGCATCAAGGTGCTGGCGCTGGATTATGTATTCGGCTTCCGTAATCTGATCACCAATAAGGTAATCACCAAGCCCGAGGACTTGAAGGGCATGAAGCTGCGTACCCCCGGCTCCAAGCTGTTTATCGATACCATTAACGCTATGGGCGCTACTGCTACCAGTCTGCCGTTCTCCGAAACCCTTTCCGGTGTTTCTCAGGGCGTAGTTGACGGTTTGGAAGGCTCCGAGTTCACCAATATCGGCACTAAATGCTATGAGCATGTGAAGAACGTTGCTACCACCAAGCATTTCCTCGGCACCTGCGGCGTGTATATTTCCACCAAGGTTTGGGATAAGATCTCTCCCGAGGATCAAAAGATCATCGCCGAGGAGTTCGCTTACGGCGGTAAGGAAATGACCAAGATCGGCACCGAGTCCTATAACAAGGTGTATAAGGAGCTGGAGTCCAAGGGCGTGAAGTTCAACGACGTTGATCATGCTGCCTTCGAGAAGGCTACCGAGCCCGTATTCAAGCAAATGGAGGAAAAAGAGGGCGCTACCCCCGGTATTCATGAGAAGCTGAAGGCCGAGCTGGCGAAGATTCGCGCTGCTAAATGATAGGTATGAGCTTGAAGTTTATTTTGCAAAATCTTGAGGATCTCGTAGCCTCGCTCTTCTTGATCGTTACTACGGTCCTTGTCGTCGTTAATATCGTTATGCGTTACATTTTAAATTCGGGTCTGGTGTGGTCCGAGGAGGTGGCTACGGGCTGCTTCGTGTGGTCCGTGTTCATCGGTGCCGTGGCGGTGTTCAAGCATCGCGGGCATGTGGGCGTTGATATTCTCGTGAAGCGCTTTCCGCCCGTGCTGCAAAGGGCGGTACGCCTGCTGACCGACGTGATCCTGGTGGTGCTGAACGGCTATATGGCGTATTTGTCCGTGCTGTACATTCAGACCTCCTCCACGAAGATGACTCCGGTTTTGGGTATCTCCTCCGTGTATATCAGCGCGTCCGTGCTGATCGCCTTCGTATTGATGACCGTTTATTCTGTTAAATTCGTTATCGAGGACGTGTGTGGCAAGCAGGAGGTGGAAAAATAATGGCTTATTTACCGGTGATCATCGTCTTTGTCCTATATTTTTCCAGTATTCCCATCGCTTACGCGCTCTTCGGCGCGACGGTGTCCTATTTTACCTTTATCGACAGCGCCTCGCCCACGCATTTGATGTTCCAACGCATTATCACCAGCACGCAATCCTTCCCGCTGCTGGCGATTCCCTTCTTCATCATGGCAGGCTCCATTATGAACTATGCCGGTATCAGCGATAAGCTGATGAAATTCACCGACGTGCTCATGGGGCATCTCACTGGCGGCTTGGCGCAGGTCAACGTCCTGCTCTCCCTCTTGATGGGCGGCGTTTCTGGCAGTGCGAACGCCGATGCCGCGATGCAGAGTAAGATGCTGGTGCCGGAGATGGAAAAGCGCGGCTATAGCAGAGCCTTTTCCGCGGCTGTTACGGCAGCCTCCTCCGCGACCACGCCCGTTATTCCTCCGGGAATCAACCTGATTATTTACGCGCTGATCGCTGGCGTTTCCGTTACCAAGATGTTTATGGCTGGCTATGTGCCCGGCATTTTGATGGCGGTGGCGATGATGCTGGTGGTGGCGATGATCTCTAAAAGGCGCGGCTACAAGCCCTCGCGCGCTAAGCGTGCCTCCCTAAGCGAGATTTTGGCGCAGCTGAAGGAATCCATTTGGGCGCTGCTCTTTCCCTTCGGCATCATCGCCGGTCTGCGCATGGGCATGTTCACTCCCTCCGAGGCAGGCGCGGTGGCGGTCGTGTATTGCATCTTGGTCGGTGCATTCATTTATAAGGAGCTGAAATGGGAATACGCATGGCCCATTATGAAGGAAACCATTTATGGTACTAGCTCCGTGTGCCTGATCATCGTGGCGGCCTCCTTCTTCGGCTATTACATGAACTGGGAGCGCATTCCGCAGCACATAACCTCGGCGATGCTGAGCTTTACGCAGAACCCGTATCTGATGCTGATACTGGTCAACGTGCTGCTTTTGGTTTTGGGTATGTTCCTTGAGGGCGGCGCGGCGCTGATCATCCTCGCTCCCCTGTTGGTACCGGTAATGACGAAGCTGGGCATCGATCCCGTGCATTTCGGCATTATCTGTATCGTGAATATCATGATCGGCGGTCTGACACCACCCTTCGGCTCGATGATGTTTACGGTGTGCGCGATTACGGACACGCCACTGGGCGACTTCTTCAAGGAGGTATTCCCCTTCATCATCGCGCTCTTGGCGGCGCTCCTGATCGTAACCTATGTGCCGGGCTTGGTAATGTTCCTGCCGAACCTCTAGGCTGAAAGAAGGTTTTGCCATGCAGAATAAATATATAATGGCCCTAGATTTGGGCACTACGAGCTGTCGCGCGATTCTGTTCAATCATGAGGGCGAGATCTGTAGCGTGGCGCAGAAGGAGTTCACGCAATATTTCCCGCAGCCCGGTTGGGTGGAGCATGACGCGGAGGAAATTTGGGCGACGCAGCTGGGACTGATGTACGAGGCGATGAGTAAGCTCAACGTCACGCCCGCGGATATCGCTGGTATCGGCATCACCAATCAGCGCGAGACCACCGTCGTGTGGGACAAGCTCACAGGTCGCCCCGTGTATAGAGCGATCGTGTGGCAGTGTCGCCGTACTGCGGAGTATTGCGATCTGCTGAAGATGAAGGGCTACGCGCAAATGTTCCGCGAGAAGACGGGACTGGTGCTGGACGCGTATTTCTCCGGCACGAAGCTGCATTGGATTTTGGAAAACGTTCCCGGCGTGCGCAAGCTGGCGGATGATGGTCGCCTGCTTTTCGGCACGATTGATACGTGGATTATTTGGAAGCTTACGGGTGGCAGGGTGCATGTTACGGATTACTCCAATGCCTCCCGCACGCTGATGTACAATATTCACGAGCTTTGCTGGGACGAGGAGATTTTGACGATTCTGGGCGTTCCGCGTGCCATGCTGCCCGAGGTGAAGCCCTCTAGCTTCGTTTACGGACAGACGGACGCGAAGCTGTTCGAGCATCGCATTCCCATCGCGGGGGCGGCTGGCGACCAGCAGTGCGCGCTCTTCGGTCAGACCTGCTTCAAGCCTGGCGAGGCGAAGAACACCTATGGTACGGGCGGCTTCATGCTGATGAATACAGGAGAAAAGCCCGTCGTATCGCAGAATGGCTTGGTTACGACCATCGCTTGGGGCGTGGACGGCAGGGTGGAGTACGCCTTGGAGGGCTCGATCTTCGTCGCCGGCGCGGCGATTCAATGGCTGCGTGACGAGCTGGGCCTAGTGCGCAATGCTGCTGAAAGCGAGGCTTTGGCGGCAAGCGTGCCCGATACTAACGGCTGCTACATGGTGCCTGCCTTTGTCGGACTTGGCGCGCCGCACTGGAATCAGTACGCTCGTGGCGCGATCGTCGGCTTGACGCGTGGCGTGAACCGCAATCACATCGTGCGCGCGACCTTGGAGGCGATTGCCTATCAGGTGAACGACGTTCTGCGCTCCATGCAGGAGGACAGCGGGATCCGCTTAGCCGCGCTGAAGGTTGACGGCGGTGCCTGCGCGAACGATTTTCTGATGCAGTTCCAAGCGGACATCATGAACGTTCGCGTCGCTCGTCCGCGTACCATCGAGACTACGGCCATGGGCGCTGCCTATTTGGCAGGCTTGGCGGTGGGCTATTGGGAGAGCAAAAGGGAAATCAAGCAGAATCACGAAATCGCGAAAACCTTTACGCCGAATATGGACGCGGGCAAAAGGGAACGTCTGCTGCACGGCTGGCACCGCGCGGTGACCGCCGCCTGCGTGCGGATTCAGCCCGAGGAATAAATTGCATATATAAATAGAAGGCTCCCCGAGCGCGTTGGCAATCGGGGAGCTTTTTCGTCATGGCTTAGCCGAGATATTTTTTAAAGAAGGCTTCGATTCTGTCGAAGGGGATGATATCCTTGCGATCGTAAAGATCGGTATGGACGGCGCCGGGGATGATGACCAGATCCTTATTATCCTTATATGGATTGTCTTTGAGCATATTGGCGTAAGCGTCCTTGCTGAAGTACAGGGAGTGCGCCTTCTCGCCGTGCAGCATGAGTACGGCGCTGCGAATCTCGTTGCTGTATCGCAGAATCGGTTGGTTCATGAAGGACATACAGCCGATAACGTTCCAGCCGTCGTTGGAGTTGAGAGAGCGTGGATGATAGCCGCGAGGCGTTTTGTAATAATCGTAGTAGTCCTTGACGAATTGGGGCGCGTCCGCAGGCAGGGGATCGACCACGCCGCCGGCACGGGCGTAGCTGTCGCTTTGATAATCGGCGATCCTTTGGGCGTTGAGGGCTTGCAGCTTAGCATAGCGCGCGTCAGCGGAGTTTTCCGCGTCGAAGTAGCCGTTAGCGTTCACGCGTGACATATCGTACATCGTCGAGGTGACCGTGGCCTTGATGCGGGTGTCGATCGCGGCGACGTTCAGCGCCATGCCACCCCAGCCGCAGATGCCGATAATGCCGATTTTGTCCGCGTCAACACGCTTATTGGTGGCAAGGTAGTCCACAGCGGCCTGAAAATCCTCGGTGTTGATGTCGGGCGAGGCCATATAACGCGGGCTGCCGCCGCTTTCCCCCGTGAAGGAGGGATCGAAGGCGATGGTCAGAAAGCCGCGCTCCGCCATTTCCTGCGCGTATAAGCCCGATGCCTGCTCCTTGACCGCGCCGAAGGGACCGCTCACAGCGATGGCGGGCAGTCTGCCCTGCGCGTTTTTGGGAACGTAAAGATCGGCCTTGAGCGTAATGCCGTAGCGATTATGAAAGCTGATCTTGCTATGCTCCACTTTGGCGCTTTGTGGGAAGAGCTTATCCCATTTTTCGGCATGGGCGGTGCCGCTGGGCGTGGCTATGAGGCCGCATAGGGCGCAGAGCAGGGAGAGTGTTGTTAATTTGGCAAGAGATTTTTTGTTAAGCATGGTGCATGACTCCTTTGTTAAAATTTATAAAAGCGCTTTACTCGCAGCACTTTAAGGTACGTTTTACTTACAATGCTATTATACTTAAATTAAGCTGTTATCTCCAATACTTATAATTCATACCGTGATATACTTTACAGGAATATCATAATGGTCTATACTGGTACCAAGGAGTGATAGTATGGAGCTGCGAGTTTTGCGTTATTTTTTGGAGATCGCCCGTGAGGGCAATATGTCGCGTGCTGCCGAGCGCTTGCACGTTTCCCAGCCGACGCTTTCTAAGCAGATGCAGGATCTGGAGGAGGAGCTGGGGAAGAAGCTTTTTAAACGCGGCAGCAGAAATGTTTGGCTGACCGATGAGGGGCTTTTGTTGCGCAAGCGCACGGAGGATATCTTGGCTTTGGTGGATAAAACCACGCAGGAGTTCAAGGATATGAAGGATTTCATCGGCGGCGACGTTTATATAGGCTGTGCCGAATCGTATCAGATTAGGGGCTTGGCGGAGCGCATCAAGGAGTTTCGCATTCAATATCCGCTGACGCGTTATCATATTTTGAGCGGCGATACGGGGCAGGTTTGCGAAAGGCTGGATCGGGGATTGTTGGATTTCGCGGTGATCGTCGAGCCACCGAATTTGCAAAAGTATAATTATATGGAGCTGCCCGCGGCTGATACCTGGGGCGTGATTATGCGCAAGGATAGCAGTCTGGCACGGAAGGAGTTTGTGGAGGTCGATGATCTGGTAGGGCTGCCGCTCTTGACCTCGCCACAGTCCTTGGAGGCGGATTTTCCGCGGTGGTGTGGCGAACGCCTTGAAGAGTTGAACTTCGTGGGGACGGTGAACCTATATTATAATGGTAGTCTTTTCGTGCGTGCCGGCGATGCCTATCTGCTGTCCTTTGACAAGCTGGCCAATATCGAGCAGGACGAGGAGCTGTGCTTTCGACCGCTTCATCCGCGCCTAACATCTAAGATGTATCTTATTTGGAAAAAGCATCAGCTTTTTTCGCCGATCGCAGAGCGCTTGCTGGAGTATATAAGGGAGGAGAGAAGCTAAAGGTGGACTTGGAATATTTTTAAGCTTAGGTAGTTAGGCTTTATCACGAAATTAAGCGACCTCAAGCGTTAGCTATGCGCTAATGATTGAGGTCGTTTTTGTATTTGGGCAAGCAAGGAAGTGTGGGGAAAAGCTACTAAAGAATATAAATAATAAAAGAGTGGGGAGTACAGATAAACTCTAGGATTGGCTGTTTAGGTCCAAAAAAATGTCCGCACCCCCGATTGCGGAAGACCTCCAGAAGCTCCTTGCTGTCAAAGAGGATTTCCTGTTTCACCACCGGATGAACATCCGTGATTTTCATTCGAATGTATTCAGCTATCGGTAGTCCTGCATTCCTTGCTTTATTTTGAAGGACTTCATACATCACTTCCGTTAAGCGAACAGTTACACGGTAAGTTTTAGCTGGCGGCAATTCTTTTTTAGGTCATGCCATAGGTGCGTACCTCCCTTTGAAAAGTAGGAGACTTTCAAAGACTGTGCGAAGCACCAGAACGAGGGCTTGGGGAACCGTAATCCCCAACAAGTTGTCGAGCTCCAAAAATGCAAAATTGCATTATTGGCAGCCAAGGCGAAACTTGCTCTCAGATAGAAAAAAGCCTCCTAATTTATAGTGGGGACGGTTTTGAGACAAGTTGCCGCATATTTTGCTGAAACATTTCAAGAACAAACCACTTCAAAAATTCACACTATAAGCAAAAAAATTACGAGAACTCCGAAAAAACTATTTGCATACGTCACTTTTGTGATATAATAGACGGTGATATGGTGTAACTACTGTTGAAACTAACGAAAGCAAGGTTGTACGAGGTGGAAATCAGTGGCAGTATCTTATAAAAAACTTTTCAAACTGTTAATAGACCATGATATGAAGAAAAAAAAATTGAGGGATTTGACTGGCATTAGCTATTCGACAATGGCAAAATTGGAGAATGGCGAAAATGTAATGATGGATGTTGCTGAAAGGATTTGCCTGAAATTAAATTGCCAGCTGAGTGACATCGCAGAGATTATCCCAGATACAAGTCCTGAAAATTGGACAGAGAACGATGTAAAATAATAAGGGAAGGAACAATCTTTGACCATGAAACGAAAAGAATATAGTGCCGGAGCAGTGAAGATGTCCTTCTGGTTTATGGAATTTCGCAAAGTAGTCCAGCTACTGTCCAATGGGATGAGCATGGAAGACGTTAAGAAATTGAATGCAGAAGAAAATATTTTTTCAGCTCCTACGCCTTTGAGAGCGAATCAGATTTTTAGTACAGTCTCTGCCCGTGTGAAGACACTGGACGAGAGCTTTTATCCGATCTTTTTATCCAGTGACCTTGCAAGCCAAAAGCTGTTTGCTTTGGTAGCAGCAATGGCGTATGATACTTTGTTTTTTGATTTTGTATATGAGGTCATTCGGGAGAAAATGATCATCGGGAACAATACATTGTCCGATAGTGACGTGCGTATTTTCTTCAAGGATAAACAACAGCAAGATGAAAAAGTGGCAGGTTGGACGGATGCCACATTGGTGCGTCTGGGACGTTGTTATAAGACCATGCTCTATGAAGCAGGGGTTATTGATAAGGCAAAAGAGGAACGGCAGATTTTGAAGCCTCTCATTGATC
>CAYZOZ010000012.1:0-43005 GCA_964480295.1 uncultured Phascolarctobacterium sp. | reverse complement strand
TTCTAAAAATACTATTGTAGTTGTTTGTGATGAAGGTTGGAATGTATCTATGAGAATACATAACGCTAGTTCAAAAGTTGAGCCTTCCTTAAAGTTTGATGTTCAGTTGATATCTACTCCGAATGCAATTTTGACGCAAATAGAACCATGGGAGAAAATTTGAATAAACATGTAGGAGAAATGCTATATGTTTTGCTTTTTATATGAAGTTTATTTAGGAGGAGTGTAGCTATGGATTTGTTAATCAACCTTATTTTGGGCAGTGGCTTTATGTTCATCATCGTCATTGCCGCTATCGCTATCTTTTTGAATTTTGTCCCCCTGGGACTGTGGATCAGCGCCATCGCCGCTGGTGTCAACGTGGGTATCGTCAACCTGATCGGTATGCGTTTGCGTCGCGTACCTGCCTCGCAGATCGTGTTCCCCCTGATCAAGGCGAACAAGGCGGGCTTGGACGTGAACGTCAACCAGCTGGAGGCGCATTATTTGGCAGGCGGTAACGTGGATCGCGTGATCGACGCGTTGATCGCCGCTCACAGAGCCGAGATCGACCTGAGCTTCGAGCGTGGCTGCGCGATCGATTTGGCAGGCCGTAATGTTTTGGAGGCCGTGCAGATGAGCGTTAACCCCGAGGTTATCGAAACGCCGGTGGTCAGCGCCGTCGCGAAGGACGGCATCGAGCTGAAGGTTAAGGCTCGTGTGACCGTGCGCGCGAATATCGATCGCTTGGTCGGCGGCGCGGGTGAGGCGACGATCATCGCTCGTGTCGGCGAGGGTATCGTTACTAATGTCGGCTCTAGTGCTGATCACAGCAAGGTGCTGGAAAACCCCGATTATATTTCTAAAACCGTTTTGGATAAGGGCTTGGACGCAGGTACCGCCTTTGAGATTCTCTCCATCGATATCGCGGACGTTGATGTGGGACGTAATATCGGCGCGGCGCTGATGACTGATCAGGCCGAGGCCGATAAGCGTATCGCTCAGGCCAGAGCCGAGGAGCGTCGCGCTATGGCGGTGGCGAAGGAGCAGGAGATGAAGGCCTATACGCAGGAAATGCAGGCTAAGGTTGTGGAGGCGCAGGCGAAGGTGCCGACGGCTATGGCGGAGGCGTTGGCTAACGGTCGCTTGGGCGTGATGGATTATTATCGTTTGAATAATATTCAGGCCGATACGAAGATGCGTCAGACCATTGCCGAGGTAAGCCCCGAGGGAGAAGAAGTAGGTTATAAGCCTTCGACTAAATAAGAGGCTGTATGATGTTTAAATTAACGCATTATCTTGTACCGATCGTTATATTCCTGATGCTGCTTAGCAGTATGCTGGAATCTAAAAAGAATAAAGGAGACGGCGAGGAGCCTTCGGAGCAGGATACGCGTACCGAGGAGGAAGAGCCGCGCAAGAAAAAGCATAAGCGCCGCCGCAAAAAGCACGAGGAGCTTGGCGACGCGCAGCCCGATTTGGCGGCGGAGTTCGAGCGACGCTTGAAAAAGTCGCAGCAGGCGGACGAGGAGAGCTTCGACGTGCGTCCTGCGCGTACCGACGGGCAGCGCGTGCATACCGATTCCGAGGTGGTGCATGACTCCAAGGGACGCGTGCATACCGACTCCGAGCTTGCTCATGACAGCAAGGGACGCGTGCATACGGATTACGAGCTTGCGCATGACTCCAAGGGACGCGTGCATACCGACTCCGAGCTTGCTCATGACAGCAAGGGACGCGTGCGCACCGATGACGAGTTTAAGCATGCCACCAAGGAGCGCGTTTACAGCGAGAACTATGCGCCTTATGCTTATCGCGTTAGCGGGGGTGATGATGACGAGCGTACCGTGCGCCCCGCGGCGATCGCCGTGCAGGAGCTACCAGTTCGCTGTTCGCGGGTACGCTTGCGGCACCCAGGCTTGGTACAGGGCTTTATTATGTCGCAGGTTTTGGCAAAGCCCCGCGCCCTGCGTCCCTATGAGCAGGAGGAGCAGCTTTAGAGGAAGCGTTATAAAGGAGATGGATAGCAGATGCTGGAAAAGCTGGATTTGAAGAAGAAAATTTCCAAGAGTAAATACAACGCCGTGATGGACGAGCTGGGCGAACGCCTAGGAGAGGTGCAGCGTCTGGCTCGCGAGGCTAAGAAGCCGATCATCATCGTGTTCGAGGGCTGGCGTGGCGCGCGGCGTAGCGCCATTATCAATACGCTGATGCAGAATATGGACGCGCGTGGCTTCAATGTTTATTCGACGGTGCGTCTTTCTGAGGAGGAGCGCAAGCAGCCCTTCTTCACCTTCTTTTGGCAGCATTTGCCAGCGCTGGGCAATATCGCCGTGTACCATCGCAGCTGGTATTATTTGAAGAATTTGAGTGATTTGGATGCTGACAACGCGCCAGAGAATCTTGGCAGCGTTTCTTATAATAATGTTTCCTATGACCATGTTAATCAATTTGAAAAGATGCTCACGGACGATAACTACATTGTTCTCAAGTATTTCCTGCATTTGACTAATGAGCAGCAGAAGGAAAACATCGCGAAGAACACCAAGACCTTGGGCAAGGCGTGGCGCGAGGTTAATCAGGCGATCGATGAAAGCGAGCATTACACGGAGTATTTGGAGCGTTACGAAAAGATGCTGGAGGCGACCGATAAGGTGAACGCGCCCTGGCATTTGATTGCCGCCGATGATCGCCGCAGTGCCGAGATCGAGATCATTAGCTCCATAGTGGAAACCGTGGAGAAGGCGGTGAACGCGCCTGCGCTCGAGCCGCCGCTGGTGCTGGGTACGAGTACGAAGTATGACGTTCTTTCCAAGGTGCAGCCCTTGCAGGAGCTGAGCAAGGACGCGTATAAGAAGGAGCTGGACAAGTATCAGAAGCGTTTGCAGCAGCTGCAAATAGAAATGTTCCAAGCGGGGATCCCGACCGTGATTTGTTTCGAGGGCTGGGACGCTGCCGGTAAGGGTGGCGCGATTCGGCGTTTGACGGCGGCGCTAGATCCCTTGGGCTTTAGCGTGCATCCTGTTTCCGCGCCGAACGTGGTGGAGAAGCAGTTCCACTATTTGTGGCGCTTTTGGGTGCATCTGCCGCAGCCTGGCAATATCGCGATCTTTGACCGCACATGGTACGGCAGGGTAATGGTGGAGCGCGTCGAGGGCTTCGCGAAGGAGCATGAATGGCAGCGCGCTTATGACGAGATCAAGGACATGGAGCTGCAATGGGCGGAGCATGGCTTCGCGATCGCTAAGTTTTGGCTACAGATCGATAAGGACGAGCAGCTGCGTCGCTTCAACGATCGTCAGAACGATCCGCAGAAGCAGTGGAAGATTACTGATGAGGATTGGCGCAATCGCGATAAATGGGATGCCTATGAGGACGCTGTGAATGAGATGCTGGTGCGCACGGACACCTCCTACGCGCCATGGACCGTGGTGGAGGGCAACAATAAATATTACGCACGCTTGAAGGTCGTTAAGACGATCGTCGAGCTGTTCGAGAAAAAGCTGGGTAAATAACAGAGGTATTAGTATTGTCCTGGAAAATAAAGAACTATTTACAAAACGTCAGAGCAGGGGAATGGGGCGCTCAGGCTTATCCGCCGGGGCTGCGCCATCCCGTGGCCTTCGTTTATCCCAATGTCTATCATTTGGGAATGTCCAATTTGGGCATGCATATTTTATATCAAATTATCAACGCACGTGGGGATAGTGCCTGCGAGCGTTTCTTTTTGCCGGAGCAACGCCTGCTAGAGGAGCATCGCAAGAGTAGAACGCCGCTTTTGAGCATTGAAAGCGGACGCGCCTTGGCGGATAACGCGGTTATTTTCGTCATGCTTTCCTTCGAGATGGATTATGATAATCTGCTCACGGTTTTGGAGCTGGGAAATATCAAGCTGCGGGCGGCGGAGCGCAATGAGAAGGAACCGCTGCTGATTATCGGCGGTCCCTGCGCGACCTTTAATCCCGAGCCCTTGGCGGCGGTAGCCGATGCCTTCGTGATTGGTGAGGGCGAGGAAACCGTGCAGCGTATTCTTGATCTTATTTACGAAGGCGCGGACAAGAGCGAGCAGCTGCGCCGCTTGGCGGAGCTACCGGGTGTTTATGTACCGTCGCTTTACGAGGCGCGCTATGATGAGGCGGGAGCCTTCGTCGCGTTGGAGGCGCGTGCGGCTGCAGGTGCGCCTGCGCGTGTACGTCGTCAATGGGTGCGCGAGCTGGATGCGTATCCGCATACCTCCGCTATTGTGACGGCAGGAACGGAATTCGAGGATATGTATATCGTCGAGGTGGCGCGCGGCTGTGGGCGGCATTGTCGTTTTTGTATGGCGGGCTATTGCTTCCGCAAGCCCCGTCCGCGTAAATTGGCGCGGATTATCGCCGATATCGAGCGTCGCCCCGCGCGCACGCGCAAGGTGGGGCTGATGGGCGCTGCCGTGAGCGATTATCCGCAGATGGCTGAGCTGACGCAGTATCTGCATGAGCATAATATTCCCTTTAGCGTCGCTAGTATGCGTGCCGATATGCTGACGCCGCAGCTGGCGGAGGCCTTGGCGGCGAGCGGTCAGCGGACGATGACGATCGCGCCGGAGGCAGGCAGCGAGAGAATGCGCGCCGCGATCAATAAGGGTATCACCGAGGAGCATGTTTATCGGGCAATCGAGCTGGCGGCGGCGGCAGGAATGCGCAATATTAAGCTTTATTATATGATCGGACTGCCGGGCGAGGAGGACGTGGATATCGAGGAGACCGTGGCGATGATTCTGCGCGTGCGTCAGCGCATGGACGCGCTCGGTAATAGGGGCGAGCTGGTGGTGAGCGTGAACGGCTTCGTGCCCAAGCCATTTACTCCCTATCAATGGGCGCCGTTGTGCGCTCCCTCCGTGCTGAAGAAGCGCTTTAAGCTTTTGCACGATGGCTTGAAGCGTGATAGACATATCAAGCTGATCACTGAATCGCTCAAGGAAACCGTTTTGCAGGCGGTGCTGGCGCGTGGCGACAGGCGCATGGGCGAGTATCTCTTGCAGGCGCATACGGAGGACAAAAATTTGAAGTTCGTGCTCAAGCAGTACGGCTTGGATGCCGAGGAGCTGGCGACGCGCGCGTTGCCGGTTGACGCGCCTCTGCCATGGGAGCATTTGGATATGGGCGTAAGCAGGGAATATTTGGCGAAGGAATTGGCACGCAGCGAGCAGGGCGAATTCACACCGATGTGCTTTGACGGTTGCAGGCGCTGCGGCGTATGTCGGCAAGATGATGAGCAGAGTAATTGACAGCGATTTCCTGCATCGCGCGCTTAAGCATTATTATGGCTATGACAGCTTTCGCGAGGGGCAGGAGGAGATCATCGGCGAAATTTTACAAGGGCGCTCGGTGCTGGCGGTGCTGCCCACGGGCGCGGGCAAGAGCCTGTGCTTTCAGCTGCCCTCGCTTTTGCTCAAGGGTGTGACGCTCGTGATCTCGCCCTTGATCTCGCTGATGAAGGATCAGGCGGAGGCGCTGACGGTACGCGGCATTCCCGCTGCCTATCTCGACAGCAGCATGACCGCCAACGAGTATGGTAGGGTGCTGCACGCGACGCTGAATAAGCAGTGCAAGTTCCTGTACGTCGCGCCAGAGCGCTTGGCGAATCCGCAGTTCTTGAGCTTCGCGCAGCAGGCGTATATTACGATGGTGGCGGTGGATGAAGCGCATTGCGTGTCCCAATGGGGGCACAGCTTTCGCAAGGATTACTACAATATCCCGTGGTTCTTAGCGCAGCTGCCGCGGCGACCGCTTTTGGCGGCGTTTACGGCGACCGCTACGCCCGAGGTGCGCAGGGATATCTGCCAGCGTCTGGAGATGCTGTCCGCTAAGGTCGTGGTGACGGGCTTCGACCGACCGAATCTGCGCTTCGCCGTAAAATATACCCATGATAAGGATCGTCGTCTGCTGGAGTTTTTGGCGAAGCATAAGAAGCAATGTGGCATAGTTTACTGCGCGACGCGCAAAAGCGTGGAGCAGGTGACGCAGCTTTTAATTTTGCAGGGCTACCTCGCGCTGCGCTATCACGCGGGCTTGACGGCGGAGGAGCGGCGTGAGAATCAAAATCTGTTCGTCGGCGGGCAGGTGCCGATCATCGTGGCGACCAATGCCTTTGGTATGGGCATTGACAAGGCGGACGTGCGCTTCGTCGTGCATTACAATATGCCCAAGGATATGGAGAGCTACTATCAGGAGGCGGGGCGCGCGGGACGCGACGGCTTGCCCTCGGAGTGCCTGCTTTTGCATAACAAGCAGGATGTGGAGATAAATACCTATCTTATCGAAAATGATCAGCCGGATCCGGTTTGGAAGGCGCGCGAGCTGGAACGCTTGCAGGTGATGGTCAATTATTGCAGAAGCGATGCGTGTCTGCGCAAGCTGCTTTTGGAGTATTTCGGTGAGAAGGCTCCGCTTAAATGCCATAATTGTGGAAACTGTAACGGCAACGTAGTCGAGAGAGTTCTGCTTAAATACGATAACAACGGAAATTCTAAGGGAAACACAAGGGATGGTTGGCGTAAGTTCTTTGACTTTAAATGAGAGGAATTTCATTATAACTGAAATATTCTTCCAAAATTAGCGGTCGTAATTGCGATTTTGGTGTAATATCAACTCAAAAACACTTGACAATAAAAAATTAAAATGTATAATACTTATTGAGAATAGTTTTTGATAAACGCTTGATAGAGGAGGAGTATGATGGCTAGAAGAAATACAATTCAAAGGCAGCTGGTAATCAGCGCTGTGCGTGCGCTTGCCGATCATCCTAGTGCGGAAGAGGTTTATGACGAGATCACCAAGGAGTACCCCGATATCAGCAAGGGTACGGTTTACCGTAATTTGAACAGCCTCGTGGAATGCGGGCTTTTGGGTAAGGTTTCCGTTCCTAATGGCGCGGATCGCTTCGACCATGTGCTGAGCAGGCATTATCATATTAAATGTACGGAGTGCGGTGCCTTCCGTAATGTCGAGAATTTCGCTTATATTCCCGATATGGATGCTAAGGTAGCGGCGGTTACCGGTTATCAGATGAATCACCATGATATCGTTTTCAGCGGTATTTGTCCCGACTGTCAGAAGAAGGAGCATTTTAACGCCGAGGGCGATGATGTATTGGGTGACGATAGAAATTAAGTCAGTGGGCTGCTGACGTGTTTATCAGGAAGGAAGTGTTATCATGGAATTGAAAGGTAGCAAAACCGAGCAAAACTTGTTGACCGCTTTCGCAGGCGAGTCCCAGGCGCATACTAAGTATCAGTATTACGCAAGTGCCGCTAAAAAAGAGGGCTATAATCAAATCGGCGCTATTTTCAGCGAGACCGCGGGTAATGAGAAGGAGCATGCCAAGCTGTGGTTCAAGGCCTTGCATGGCGGCAGCGTTCCCAGCACGATCGAGAATTTGAAGGATGCTGCTGCTGGTGAGAACTACGAATGGACGGAAATGTACGCTGAGTTCGCTAAGACCGCGCAGGAGGAAGGCTTCGAGAAGCTGGCTGTGCAGTTCGCCGAGGTGGGCAAGATCGAAAAGGCGCATGAGGAGCGCTATCGTGCCTTGCTTGCCAATATTGAGAACGATCGCGTATTCAAGCGCGAGGAGAAAAAGGTGTGGATCTGCACCAACTGCGGCAAGATCGTCATTGCCGAGAATGCTCCCGAGAAATGCCCCGTTTGCGATCATCCGCAGGGATATTTCGAATTGAAGGTCATCAATTACTAAAATCGGGCACATGGGTGCTAGGAAGGCGCTGTCCTACGGGGCAGCGCTTTTTAATCGCCTTTTAATCGCGAAGTTAGGATATAAGTGCTGTTCTTCGTATGCTTTAGGTACTCCGAGGCGAGCTTGATTTGAGCAGGAAAATTAAGCGAGTGAAGGCTGACGGGGGACGAAAAATGTAAATAGATATTGCTTTTTTAGCAAAAGAAAGCAGAAGTGCAACATTAGTGAAAAAATAACTCTCAGAAAAATTTCTTCTATATATTGGTCTGAAAATCGTTGACTAACACGATATATTGTGCTACAATGTGTTCGTGAGTTGCAGAGAGCAAAGTCTGAGCAGCTCGTGAGGCACATGCTTTTAGCTGTGCGTCCTTTAACATTTCAAAATGTATATTTCATTATTGACAGATAGCTAAAATAAACGGAAAGGACGGATAAAATATGAAGGTTATTAAGCGTGATGGCACGACCGTGGATTTTGACGGCAGTAAGATCATTGTGGCTATCCAAAAGGCTAATGATGCGGTAGAACCCGAATATCGCATCGAGGAGGAGAAAATCCCTAAGATCGCCCGTTATGTACAAGAGCGCAACCGTAAGCGTCTTTTGGTTGAGGACATTCAGGATATGGTGGAGCATAGCCTGATGGACGAGGGCAAGTTCGAGCTTGCCAAGGCCTATATCATCTATCGCTATCAGCGCGCGTTAGTGCGTAAGGCTAATACCACCGATGAGTCCATCCTTTCTTTGATCCGCAACAGCAATAAGGACGTTATGGAGGAGAACTCCAATAAGAACGCCACCATGGCAGCCACCCAGCGCGATTTGATCGCCGGCGAGGTTTCCAAGGATTTGACGAAGCGCATTATGCTGCCGGAGAAGATTTCCAAGGCGCATGAGGAGGGCGTGCTGCATTTCCATGATGCTGATTACTTTATTCAGCCTATTTTTAACTGCTGCCTGATCAATATCGGCGATATGCTTGATAATGGTACGGTTATGAATGGCAAGCTGATCGAAACGCCTAAAAGTTTTCAGGTCGCCTGCACGGTTATGACGCAGATCATCGCTTCCGTCGCTTCCAGTCAGTACGGCGGTCAGTCCGTGGATATCTGCCATTTGGGCAAGTACCTGCGCCGCAGCTATGAAAAGTTCAAGAGCGGGATTTTGGAGGCCAGCGACGGACATATCGATGCCGACACGCTGGAGCGCTTGACGAACGAGCGTCTGAGATACGAGCTGAAGGGCGGTGTGCAGACGATTCAGTACCAGATCAACACTTTGATGACAACCAATGGTCAATCACCCTTCGTAACGCTGTTCTTGAATTTGCGCGAGGACGATCCCTATCTGAAGGAAAACGCGATGATCGTCGAGGAGATTCTGCGCCAGCGCTTGCAGGGCATTAAGAACGACAAGGGCGTTTATGTAACGCCTGCCTTCCCGAAGTTGGTATATGTTTTGGACGAGCACAACTGCCTGAAGGGCGGTAAGTACGATTATATCACTCGCTTGGCGGTAAAATGCAGCGCTAAGAGGATGTACCCTGATTATATCAGCGCGAAGAAGATGCGCGAGAATTACGAGGGCAACGTATTCTCGCCCATGGGCTGCCGCAGCTTCCTCTCTCCGTGGAAGGACGAGAACGGCAATTATAAATTCGAAGGTCGCTTCAATCAGGGCGTTGTGTCCCTGAATCTGCCGCAAATCGGCATCGTCGCGCAGGGTGACGAGCAGAAGTTCTGGAAGCTTCTGGACGAACGCTTGGAGCTGTGCTATGAGGCGCTGATGTGCCGCCATAACGCCTTGAAGGGCGTGAAGAGCGATGTCAGCCCTGTGCATTGGCAGTACGGCGCGATCGCTCGTCTGCAAAAGGGCGAGACCATCGATAGATTTTTGGAGAATGGCTATTCCACCATTTCCTTGGGCTATATCGGTTTGTACGAGCTGACGAAGCTGATGAAGGGCGTTAGCCACACCACGCCTGAGGGCGAGGATTTCGCTTTGCGCGTTATGAATCGTCTGCGTGGTGCTTGCGAGAAATGGAAGGCTAAGACGGGCTTGGGCTTCGGACTTTACGGCACGCCTGCCGAGAGCCTGTGCTACCGCTTCGCACGCGTGGATAAGGAGCGCTTCGGCACGATCGAGGACGTGACCGATAAGGGCTATTACACCAATTCCTATCATGTGGACGTGCGTGAGAAGATCGATGCTTTGAGCAAGTTCAAATTCGAGAGTCAGTTCCAAAAGATTTCCTCCGGCGGCGCGATATCCTATGTCGAGATCCCCAATATGCGTCATAACCTCGAGGCATTGGAGGAGGTCGTGAAGTTCATTTACGACAATATCCAATATGCCGAGTTCAATACTAAGTCCGATTATTGCCATGTTTGTGGCTTTGACGGCGAGATCTCCATTAACGACGATAACGAGTGGGAGTGCCCCGTTTGCCATAATAAGGATCATTCTAAGATGACGGTTATTCGTCGTACCTGCGGCTATTTGGGCGAGAATTTCTGGAACGTCGGCAAGACGAAGGAAATCAAGGCGCGTGTAATGCACTTATAAGAGAGGGTGAGGGCTCGTGAATTACGCTGAGATCAAGAATTTGGATATCGCCAACGGTCCGGGCTTGCGCGTGTCGCTTTTCGTCAGCGGCTGTACGCATCATTGCAAGGGCTGTTTTAATCCGGAGGCGTGGGACTTCAATTACGGTCAGCCATTTACGCAGGAAACCGAGAAGCTGCTTTTTAAGCTTTTGGCGAATGAGCATGTGCGTGGGCTGACGCTTTTGGGCGGCGAGCCGTTCGAGCCTGCCAATCAGGCGGTGCTGGCTCCCTTCGTACAGCGCTATAAGGAAAAATTTCCGCAGAAGGACCTGTGGTGCTATAGCGGCTATAATTTCGAGCAGGATATGCTGACTGGCAATCTCGGCCCTTGGGAAATAACCGAGCAGATGCTGGATAATATCGACGTGCTGGTGGATGGCGAGTTCGTAATCGCTTTGAAGAATCCCAATCTGCGCTTCCGCGGCAGCGCCAATCAGCGCATTATCTTGGTGCAGGAATCGCTGCATCAGGATAAGCTCGTGCTCTGGGATGACGGCGAGGGCTTAACAATTTAAAAGCGAATACTCCGATAGCCTTATCGGAGTATTTTTATGCGCAAAAAGGGCTTTGGGAAAAGCTTTTATTGGCGTGTTAGCTTATAAAAAATTTCCTCCAACCTCTTGAATGTGTGATGCAAATGTGATATAGTATACACTATATTAAGTCCTAAACCCCATATTAAGTATAGCATATTAAAAGGAGCTAAAGATTATGGACAAAGAGAAAGCGTTTTTGCTGTGGTTTGATCAATTAGAGAGAAAGGACGTAGCGATTGCCGGAGGTAAGTCCTCCTCCCTGGGCGAGCTGACCTCCCATGTGGACGTTCCCGTGCCCTATGGCTTTGCGACTACTGCCAGCGCATATAGATATTTTTTTGAAGGAACCGGTCTTTACGAGGATATTAAGGAGCTGCTCGCAGGCTTGGACGTGGACAACAGCGCGCAGCTGCGCGAGGTCTGCGCTAAGGTGCGTGAGACCATTATGGCGAAGGAAATGCCTCAGGATTTGCAGGACATGATCGCCGCAGCCTATGAGGAGCTGGGCAAGAAGGTCGGTCAGACCGATCCATTCGTTGCCGTGCGCAGCAGCGCGACCGCCGAGGATTTGCCCGATGCCAGCTTTGCAGGTCAGCAGGACACCTATCTGAACGTTAAGGGCGCGGCTACGATCGTAGCTAAGGTTAAGGAGTGCTATGCCTCCTGCTTCACCGATCGCGCCGTATATTATCGCGAAAAGCAGGGCTTCGACCATTTGGACGTGGCTCTGAGCGCCGCAGTACAGATGATGGTATTCTCTAAGGCGGCAGGCGTAATGTTCACCGTCAACGTCGCTACGGGCGATGATCAAAACATCCTGATCGAGGGCGCGTGGGGCTTGGGCGAGTACGTCGTACAAGGCACCGTAACTCCCGATAATTATACCGTTAGCAAGGCCAGCGGTGCTATCGTCGAGAAGAACGTCAACGCGCAGGACATCAAGCTGATCCGCAAGGCTGACGGCGACTGCGAGGAGGTCAACGTACCTCTTGATGAGCAGGAGGAGCAGAAGCTCACCGACGCTCAAATTAAGGAGCTGGCCGAATGCGCGAAGAAGATAGAAGCACATTATGGCTGCTATATGGATATGGAATGGGGCGTTGATGAGCGCGATAACAAGGTGTATATCCTGCAAGCCCGTCCAGAAACCGTATGGAGCCGTCGCAATAAGGAAAACGGTGGCGCACCGAAGGAGGAGAAGAAGGTGGCAACTGATCGTAAGGTAATCGTGAAGGGCTTGCCTGCTAGCCCCGGTAATGTAGCAGGTCGCGTGCATGTGATTTTGGATCCCTCTCGCATCGATGAGTTTAAGGAGGGCGAGATCCTCGTAACCGAGATGACCGCTCCCGACTGGGTTCCGGCGATGAAGAAGGCGAAGGCCATCGTTACCGATAGCGGCGGAATGACCTGCCATGCCTCCATCGTTTCCCGTGAGCTGGGCATTCCCTGCATCGTGGGCACCAAGAGCCGCGGCGAGGCAGCCACCACCACCATCACCGACGGTATCGACGTAACCGTGGACGCTACGCATGGCGTCGTTTATGAGGGCATTATCGAGGAGCCCAAGGCTGCTCAGCCCACCGCGCAGCAGGTCGTTGCCGCTGCCGAATATTTCCCGCCGACCGGTACCAAGATTTACATGAATCTGGGCGATCCCGAGCTGGCTGAAAAATATAGCTCCCTGCCCTGCGACGGTATCGGCTTGATGCGTGAGGAGTTCATTTGGACGACCTATATTCACGAGCATCCCCTGTATTTGATCAAGATCGGTCATCCCGAGAAGGTAGTCGACCAGCTGGCCGAGGGCATTCGTCAGGTTTGTCAGGCTATGGCTCCGAGACCGGTTACGCTGCGCTTCTCTGATTTCAAATCTAGCGAATACCGCGATTTGAAGGGTGGCGACGAGTTTGAGCCCTATGAGCCCTCCGCGCTTTTGGGCTGGCGTGGCGCTTCTCGCTACTATGATCCTAAATATATCGAAGCCTTCAAGCTGGAGTGCATGGCTGTACGCAAGGTACGCGAGGAGTTCGGTTTGAAGAATTTGAATGTGATGATTCCCTTCTGCCGCAACGTGGAGGAATGTGAAAAGGTCGTTAAGATCATGGCTGAATGCGGTCTGTCCCGTGGTAAGGACTTTAAGGTTTGGCTGATGGCGGAGATCCCCTCCAACATCATTTTGGCGGATCAATTCAACAATTACGTTGACGGCTATTCCATCGGCTCCAACGATTTGACCATGCTGGTACTGGGCTGCGATCGTGATAACGACACCGTATCCCATATTTACGACGAACGTAATTTGGCTGTACGCCGTGCAATCCGTCATTTGATCGAGGTAGCGCATAAGGGCGGCAAGACCGTTTCCATTTGCGGTCAGGCTCCTAGCGTATATCCCGAGTTCTGCGAATTCCTGATCAAGAGCGGTATCGACAGCATGTCCGTTAACCCCGACACCGTGAAGTTCACGAAGAAGCTGGCAGCGCAGATCGAGCAGCGCATCATGCTGGACGCTCTGACTGGTCGTGGTCGTGCCGACGTGGAAGATTTGAATTGGTAATCTAATAATAAATTTTCTAAAAACGGTTGACAAGTTAGATTTAACGCTCTATAATCTACTTAACAAGAAAAAATAGCGAAGAGCTAAGGCTCCTGTATTGCAGTTGTAGTACAGGGGCCTTTTTTGTCAGGAGGGTTAGTTATGGAGCTTTTCTTATCGGGCTGCTTTTGCTTGGCGCTTTTTTATCACGTGTATACTGATTATCGTTCGCTGCTGCTTTATGACGGCGTGAACCTCTTCCTTTTGCTGCTCGGCCTTTTGCGCTGCTGCCGACAGGGCGGAGTGCTTTGCTCATTATGGGGCGGTCTGTGCTTGGGCGCGCTCATGCTCGCTCTCTATTGCTTGAGCGGGGGCGGCATGGGCGAGGGTGATGTCAAGCTGGCGGCAGTCTTGGGCGTGTGGCTGGGCGTGGAGCGGGGGCTGCTCTGCCTGCTGCTCGCCTTCGTGAGCGGCGCGACGGTTGGCTTGGCGCTCCTGCTGCGAGCGGGCTTTAGCAAGCGCTTGGCGCTGCCCTTCGGTCCGTTTTTGGCGTTCGGCGCTCTTGCGGCGTACTTTCGGGGCGAGGTGTTGCTCGCTTGGTATAAGGCGTTCTTTTGAGTTCAAGGTGTTAGCGAGGTGCAATCGTGAAAGGATACGGGGGCTTTAATAATTCGCGCTATAAATGGCAGTGCCTGTGGCGCAAGAGGAGGCGGCGCGGCGAGCAGCTTCTATTAGTCGTGTTGGACGAGGAGGGAGTGACGCTCAGCTGCTGGCAGGATGCGAGCCTGCTGTGGACGCGCACGTCGGCGATGGTAGTATGGCAGGGTGGCGCGGAGACGTGGTGGCAGGAGCTTACGGAAACTTTGCGGCGGGAGCTGACCTTCGCACGCTTGCAGGAGCAGGTGGCGACGCTCGTGCTTTTGCGTGGTGCCCTTATCGGTAGGGAGGAGATGAATATGCCGCTTTTATCGCAGGGCGAGCTGGTGCGCGCCTTGACATGGGAGGCGGAGCAGCTTTTGCCGCAGACGGACGGGAAGCCCGTCATAGCTCATCGCCTTGTGAGCGCGGCGGGGCAGGAGCAGCAGCTGGAGCTGTGGTTTTGGCCGCAGGAGCAAATGGAGCGTTTGCGCGCATTGTGCGCGGAGCTGCGTTGGCGCTTGGAGAAGGTGCTCGTCGGCACGGAGGCGGACGAGCTGCCAGGTTTGTGGTACGAGGGCTTGCCACTGCCTGAAACCGCGCTGAGCATGGGGCGGCGAGAATGGCAGCCTTTGGCGACGGCTGCGTGGCTGACGCGTTATAGTGGACGCTTGTGCCTGCTCTCGCTTTTGCTGAGCGTGCTGATCTACGTCGTGGCGCAGGGCGGCGTGTATCTCGCGCGTCAGGGAGTGGAAAAGCAGGAGGGCGAGCTGGCGCGTTACGCCGTGTGGGAGGAACGGCTGCGCTCCGCTCAGGCCATGGAGGCGCGGCTTAAGACGTACAAGCGGCAGGAGGAGGAGCTGAGGCGCGGGGCGACGCATAGCTCGGCGCAGCTTTTAACGATCGGTCGGGCGGTGGACGCGGACGCATGGCTGGAGCAGGCGCGCTATGACGCGCAGAGCGGTACGTGGACGCTGGAGGGCGGCGCGTACGGCTCCGCTTCGCTGCCACGCCTTTTGGAGAGGCTGGAGCGTGGCGAGAGCTTTAAAAAAGTCGAGCTGGTGCAGAGTGGCGAGAGCAAACAGGAAATTAGCTTTAATATCAGGCTCGCGCAGGGCAAGCAATGAGGAGGTGCGCGATGAGAAGGTCGCTAAAGCGCTGTGCGCGCTATATTGAACGCTATCTTACGCCCTTGAAGGCTTCGTTTTGCCTGCTGTGCTTGGCTTTGCCTCTCGTTACCTGCGTTACGGTAGTCTATCCGGCGTATCGCGAGGCGCGCTCACTGTGGCAGGAGCGCGAGGCGTTGGCGCAGAAGCAGGTGCTCTTGGCACGCTTTGCTGCGGAGCAGGAAGGCTATGCAACGAAGCGTGCGCGCATGGAGAGGGAGCTGGCTACGCTGCAAGCTAGACTGCCGATGGAGCACGACGGGACGCGACTCCAGCTATTTTTGCGAAAGAAGGCGACGGAGCGAGGACTGACGATTAGGGAGCTGAGCTTGGGCGAAACGCGGCAGTCCGTCGCGAAGCCTCTTGCTAAGGACGCGCAGGAGCAGGTCGCGGCGGGGCAACGGGAGATCGCTATGGAGCTGGTCGGCGATTATTTCGCGGTTTTGCGTTGGCTTCAGGAGGCTGAGCAGGGCTATTTTCGTGTGCGGCATTTGGAGCTGAAGCCCGCGCGTCAGGGGTACGTCAGAATGAGCGTGCAGCTAATAGCGCCCTAGTGACGGGCGCACAAAAAAGCTCCTTCCGAGCCGTGGTCGGAAGGAGCGTGCTAGCTAGGCGTTCTTTAATTGTCGAGCTTGGCTCTGTCCTTGAAGGCGGAGCCGAATTGTGTATAGTTCAGCTCGGCGTTGCGCAGATCCGCGTATTCCAAAATCGCGGCATCCAAATTGGCCTTGTTCAGCCTGCTGTGCTGTAAATCGCTGTGCGCTAGCTTGGCGCTGCGCAGATCCGCACTGGTGAAATCAGCGCCGGCGCAGTGCGTGCTGTACATATTGGCACCGTAAAAGCAGGTGTTGGGCAGCTTGGCGTTGCGCCACCAGCTATAGGGCAGGGAGGCATAGCTCAGGTCGGCATAGTCCGCCTGCGCGTTATCCAGCACTGCCTCCTGAAGGTTCGCGTATTGCAGCTCGGCGTTCAAAAGCTTGCTGCTCTGCAATTGACAGCGGAAAAGGTCGGCGCGCTGTAAACGCGCGTTGGTGAGATCGACCTCGGCGGCCTGCGCGTAGGCGAGGCTTGCTTCCGTAAGCTCGGCGTCGCGCAGACTGCTGCCGCGTAAAATGGCGCTGCGGAAATTCGCGCCGCGTAACTGCGCCTTGTCTAAATTCGTATTTTCGAGGCGTGCTTCCGTAAAGTCGGCAGCGGTGAAGTCCAAGCCGGAGAGATCACGACCGGAGAGATCGGCGCCGGAAAGATCGCCGCCCGGTCTTGAGGCACCGCCCAGCACGGCTGCCAGATCCTCGTTATTATAGGCAAGCGCGCTGCCGGTAAGCGATATTTGCGTAAAAATCAAAAGAGCGGTCAGAATTTTGCTGTTCATAATTCACCTGCTTTTGCCCGTAGGGCTTATCTTGCTTCGTCAAGGAGCGCGGCGAACTCCGCCGGATCGTTGGGGAGCGCGGCGATAATCTTCCACGGCTGACAGTTGGCGAAGTCCTCGCGCCTATGCGAGGAGCCGTCGAGAACGATCACGCAGCGGGCGTTGATCGCCTGCGCGCATTTTACGTCGTTGAAGGTGTCGCCGATGAAGATGAGCTCGTCGCTCGTAAAATGCTCCTGATCCCGTAGGTAGAAGCGAGCGAAGGCGATGCGCGCCAGCTCCTCGCGGCTTTCGCTCACCTCGCCGAAAACGCTGTGGTCGAAGGAAAAATATTTAGCTAAACCGTAGTAGGCAAGCTTTTCCTGCGCTCCCGTGCGCGTATTGCCTGTGAGCAGGCAGTTCAAATAGGGGCTGTCTGGACGCTGAAAATAGGCCAACGTTTTTTCGACGTTTTTCATAACGCGTCCATGATGCAGCGGCAGCTGCTTGGGCAGCTCCATATGATAGCGGATCAAAAGCGCCGCCGCCTCGGCTGAGCTACAACGACCGCGTAGCTCGGTGACCGCCGTTTTGATGATGTCGGAATCGGTGCGCCCGGCAAGGCTTTGATGAAAGTCGAAGGCATCAAGAAAATAGTAGTCCTTGATGACGTTCAGCATGGCGGTTTTGCCCGCGCCACCCGTGAGCAGCAGCGTACCGTCCACATCCCACATAAGATATTTCATGCGTATTACCTCCGAATAGGACGAAAGTTCATAGAAAAAGCCGCCGTAGCAGGTGCTTGGCAGCTTAATAAGGGCGTGTTCACATAGAACGGGGCTTGGACATAATCTCTACGAATTTATCGCTCATGTTCTGCGTGAAGTTCTTGGTTCGGCGGATGAGCTTGATCTTGGAGCGATGCGTGGGCTTCATATCGTTTTGGGAGCCGAAATCGCCGCGATCCACCTGAGTGATCTTGGACTTGTCTGCCTTGAAGGCCACGCGCAGATAGCGCGCCATGTTTTCGGAATCGGCCTTGCTGTTGCAGCTGAAAACGTCCGCCGTCATAAAGCCCAGCTTGGAATATACGTGTAGAGCTACGTGACCGTGATGGCAAATCGCGAAGAGGGAGTACTCCTCCAAATCGTCCTCCTGGGCACAGAGAACTTGCTGACAGTTGAAGGCGAATTCCTCGCAGCCCTTGCGAAGCAGCTCCTCGGCCGTGGAGGGAAGGATGATCTCCTCGGTTCCGCAATTATACATATCAACAGTTATCAATTTACCGACAAATTTTTTTTGTTTCACAATCCGCACCTCTGAATGCTTATAAATCATAACGTCCTGATGCTTTTTCGTTTCTAAATTATGTAAATAAAAAAAGCTCATTCGTATACTACATTATAACGAAAATATTAACGCTTGTAAAGGTTTTAGCGGGGATGATTTCTACTAAAGCTTGGAAAATCTTTATCGTTTGGGGTGAAAATAGCTCCAGGATATGGTAAAATAAAATTTAAAAGATGATCGAGGCGTGCGCAGGAGCTTTCGCGCGGCTTTGGTCGCAGAGCTGACGGACAGGTTGTGGTAAGTACATGGAAAAGCTGGAGGGCATTGTCGCTGATATAGTTTTTCAAAGTGATGACGGCATGTATAGCGTTATGCGTGCCGAGAATAAGGAGCTGGGCAAGTTCACGATCGTTTATCGCGGCAGCGCGCCCTATTTGGGTGAGCAGATCGTCGTGACGGGCGATTGGGTGCAGCATGCGCGCTTCGGCGAGCAGTTTAACGCCACGAGCCTACAGGTGGTGCAGCCAACCTCGGCGGTGGGCATGGAGCGCTTTTTGGCATCCGGCGCTCTGCCGGGCGTGGGACCGGTGATGGCAGGACGCATCGTGGAGCTTTTCGGGAGCGATACGCTGAGCGTTTTGGAGCGACAGCCAGAGCTTTTGGCGCGAGTGAAGGGAATCAGCGCGAAGAAGGCGACGGCGATCGGTGAGGCCTATCAATCGCTTTCGGGCTTGCGCGAGCTGATGCTCTTTTTGGAGGCGAACGGCGTGAGCAGCGGCTATGCGGCTAAATTGCAGGCGGTCTACGGCGCGACGGCGATCACGCGGCTGAAGGAGAACCCCTATAGCTTGGCGCAGGACGTGGACGGCATCGGCTTCAAAACCGCGGATCGCATGGCGATGGCTATGGGTATGGAGCATGATTGCACGGAGCGCTTGATGGCTGGCATCAGCTATACGCTGGTTTCGGCTGCCGGGGCGGGGCATACCTGCGTGCCTGAGGAGCTGCTCGTGCGGGAGACGGCGCGCGTTTTGGCTGTGGATAGAGAGTGCGTGCAGCAGGTGTTTAACGAGCTTTTGGAGAAGGATCGCCTGCGCTCGGAGGAGGTCGGCGGCGTGCGCTTCCTTTATCCCGAATATTTGTATCGAGCGGAGGTGCAGACAGCGCGACGCTTGCTCTGCCTGCGCGATCAGGCGAAGCCGATCACGCGCGTGAACGCGGATGAGGTGATCGCGGCATGGGAGCGCGAGGCGGGCATAAGGCTGGCGGAGGCGCAAAGGCAGGCGATTTACACCAGCCTGGAGCATGGCGTTTTCGTGCTGACGGGTGGACCGGGTACAGGTAAGACCACGGTTGTGAAGGGTATTTTGAACGTTCTGGAGAAGGCGGGCTGCCGCATTCTGCTGGCAGCGCCGACGGGACGCGCGGCGCGACGCTTGGCTGATTCGGCGGGGCATCCCGCGCTTACGGTGCATCGACTTTTGGAGTATCAGCCTTCTGGCGACGGGCTCAATTTCGGACGCGATGACGAAACGCCGTTGGATGCTGAGGCGATCATTATCGACGAGGCCTCGATGCTGGACATCAATTTGACCTATCATTTGCTGAAGGCGGTGCCTGGCGGCTGTCGCCTAATCTTCGTCGGCGACGTGGATCAGCTACCCTCGGTCGGCGCAGGCTCCGTTTTGCAGGATATGATTCGTTCGGGGAAGATGCCCGTCGTGCGCTTGGAGAACGTTTTTCGTCAGGCGGAGGTTAGCCCGATTGTGCTGAACGCGCATAAGATTAATCATGGGCAGATGCCTGAATTCAGCGAGGGAGCGGACAGTGAGTTCGCTTTGCGTGAGTTTCTTGAGGAGCCTTTGGCGGCGGAGTATGTGGCGAAGGTTTATGCGCATTGGACGCAGGACGGCGATTGGCGTAGGGTGCAGGTGCTTTCGCCCATGCACAAAACTCCCTGCGGCGTACAGAATTTGAATAGGCTTTTGCAGCAGTATATCAATCCTCCAGCGCCGGAAAAGGCGGAGCTGAACGTGCTTGGCAATATTTTGCGCGTGGGCGACAAGGTGATGCAGACGCGCAATAATTACGAGAAGGACGTGTTCAACGGCGATATCGGACGTATCGTGAGCATCGAGGGCAAAAGGCTCGTTGTCACCTATCCGGAGCGTCCGGAGGGTGATTATGTTAGCTATGAGCAGGGCGAGTGTGACGAGCTACAGCTGGCCTACGCTATGAGCGTGCATAAATCGCAGGGCAGCGAGTATCCCTGCGTCATTTTGCTGATGGTGCCGAGCCATTACGTGATGCTTCAGCGCAATTTGCTGTATACGGCGGTGACGCGCGCTAAGCAAAGGGTGCTGGTGGTCGGCAGCAGGCGCGCTGTGCTGACGGCGGTGGAGAACGACCGCACGCGGCGCAGGCATAGCCTGCTGGCGGAGCGCTTGCAGGAGGATCAGGAGGTATTCTGATGAGGCTTGAGGATTGGCAGTCGCGGCTGCGGAACGCGAGGTATTATCTGCGCGTGCTGAAGGAGCTGTTTTTTCCGCGGCATTGCGTGATCTGTGGTAATCATATAGATTTCGGCCTGCTGTGCGATACCTGTCGGCGCGCCTTCCTTTTGCAAAGGACGCTAAGCTTCGCGCCCAGGGAGGAGTTCCTTGCGGGGCAGGCGGAGGCGCTGCCTGAGGACGTGCTGAGCAGCGTGTTTTTGCTGTATAAGTACGAGGGCGTGCTTAAGAAGACGCTTTTGCGGGCGAAATTCGAGGCGGAGAGCGATGCTTTGCCCCTGCTGCGCGAGGAGGCGGAGGCGGCGCTGCCGCAGGCGAAGCTGCGCTGGCTGGCGCAGTACGATTTGATTACCTGCGTGCCGACTACTGCGGAGCGCAGGCAGCAGCGTGGCTTCGATTTGCCTCAGGAGCTTTTCGCGCAGCTTTTGGAGCAGGACGGGGAGTTCAGAAGCGATGTGCTGACGCGTGTACGTGCTACCGCGCCTCTGTACGAGCTAGCACCGCGGGAGCGGAGGGAGGAGCTGACGGGCTGCTTTGCCGTTAATCCGCGCTTGCGCTTGCAGGGGAAGCGAGTTTTACTGTGCGATGATATCTACACCAGCGGTAGCACGATGTGCGAGGCAGCGCGGGCGCTTTTGGCTGCCGGCGCTCAAGCGGTTGACGGGCTGGCGTTTATGGCGGTCGAGTCGCATTGGCGTTAGCGCCTTGCTTTGTGCGTATTTTGCAGAGCGTAATTATAAAATGAGCCTTTCGGCTTGCGAAGCGCGTTCGCAGGTTGGGAGGTTTTTCTGCTTTTTCGGTAAAAACTCTGTGATTCTAGGAAGTTTTTACTGATTTTCAGTAAAAACTTTTGTTTGATTAACGTCATACTGACGCATTTTGGTTAACTTGACAAAAAAATAGGTTGACTAAAAGCGCGCGCTGTATTATAATAGGCTACATGAAAGGATGTTGAGAATGTTAGAGCTTGCACGAGGGCTGGCGGATTGCGACGAGAGCTTTTTCGGCGGTTGGATCATCGCCGGTATGGAGGTGCATTTGCACGGCGCGTCGCAGCGGTTGGAGAACAGAACGCTGCTGGCGAAGAAGCGCAAATGTATCATGCAGGTTGTCGGCACGGATGCCGCAGGTCGCCAGGTTAAGGAGCTGCGTACCTTTTTAGTGCTGCCTGCCTCCGTAGGGAGCGCGGCGAAGCGGGAGCCTGTCGAGCCGACGGGCGAGCTGCTTGCCGAGCATTGCTTTTCCGTACAGGAGGTGCGCGATTACGTCGCCTTTACTGGTGATAGGAATATCATCCACGAGGGCGAGCATCCCATAGTTCCCGGACTGTGCATGGCCTCTTGGCTACAGGGCGAGCTGGGGCTGACGGAGCTGGATTGGCGGATCAGCTTTTTGGCACCTGTGTATACGGGCGAGGAGCTGCGCGTTTTCCGCGAGGAGAAGCAGCTAGTGGCGTATGTGGGCGGCGCTAGGGTTTTCAGCATCAAATATTAAGAGAGCTGGTGTGATGAGAAGATGACGAACAATGTGAGTGTTAGCAAAACGGCGGAATTGACGAAGATGGCGCTGATTATCGCGATGAACTGCGTGTCCGCGTATATAATTATTCCGCTGCCCTTTTCCCTGTCGCCGATTTCCTTGCAGACGATGCTGGTTAATTTGACGGGCTATGTTTTGAATACGAAGCAGGCCTTTCTGGCGCTTCTGACCTATATTTTGGTTGGCTTGGCAGGCGTTCCCGTATTTACTGGCGGCACCGCAGGACCGGCGAAGCTTTTCGGACCTACGGGGGGCTACATTATCGGCTTTCTCTTCACGGCGGTCTTTTTGGCGGCTACGCGTGGCGAGAAATATAATTTCACGCGCTATGCTCTTTTAGGCTGCTTGGTCGGTATTCCCATTATCTATCTTTTCGGCTTCCTCCAGCTGAAGCTGGTTACTGGTATGCCCTGGGATAAGGCCTTTTATACTGGCGTGCTACCCTTCATTCCTTTGGATATAGCTAAATGCGCGGCGGCGGCCTTCTTGGCAGGACCGATTCACAGAGCCTTTGGCAATAAATAATAATTCAGTCCCCGTATCTTTGCGAAGCATAGGTGCGGGGCTCTTTGTGTAGGTGAGAATATGCGAAATGTTTATCTTTTGGGCGGTTTGCGCAGCTACGTGGGCGTGGTTAACGGCGTTTACCGTCATGTACCGGCGGAAAAGCTGGGCGCGGCGGTGCTGCGTCAGGTTATGGACGAATACGCTATCGAGCGACCAGATTATATTATCGGCGGCAACGGCGTGGGCGCGGGCGGCAATATCACGCGCTTGATGGCGCTGGAGGCGAGGGTGGATATTTCCGTGCCTGCCTTTACGATCGACGTGCAATGCGGCAGTGGATTGGAGAGCATCGCGACGGCGGCGGCGAAGATAGCCTGTGGCGAGGCGGACTGTATAGTTGCGGGCGGATTCGAGAGCAGCAGCACGCAGCCGCGTCGCGGCTATAACGCTAATCATCCGGATTATCATGGCGAGGAGTGCTATAAGGTGGCGAAGTTCATGCCTGAGATTCATCGCGAGAGCGTGATGCTGGAGGGCGCGGAGCTGGCGTGCAAGCGCGAGGGCGTGACGAAGGAGGAGTTAGATGCGTGGGTGCTGCGCAGTCATGCTTTGGCGACCAAGGCGCGCGCGGAGGGCGGTCTGCGGGAAATAATCGCGCCTGTTTTCGGAGCGACGGAGGACGAGGGCATTCGTCCGCGTATGAGCCAGCGTTTGCTGAACCGTCTGCCCAAGGTCTTGCCGGACGGCGAATTTATTACGGCGGCTAATTCCTGCTTGATCAATGACGGGGCGGCGTTCCTCGTGCTTTGCTCCGAGCGTTACGCGCGTGAGCGGGGGCTTGCGCCACAGGCGCGCGTCATCGGCTCGGCTGCCTGCGGCGGTGATCCTCTTATTAGTCCGCGCACGGCGGTGCTGGCCTTGGAGAGGCTTTTGGCGAGGTATGGGCTGCGTGAGCAGGACGTGGATGATTTCGAGATTAACGAGGCCTTCGCCGTGATCGACGTGCTTTTTGCGCGCACCTTTAAGAATAGCGTGGAAAAATATAATATTTTCGGCGGCGCGCTGGCCTATGGGCATCCCTACGGCGCTTCGGGCGCGATCATCACGCTACATCTTTTGGAGGCGCTGAGGGCGCGTGACGGACGCTTCGGCTGTGCGAGCGTGGCGGCGGCGGGCGGCATCGGCACGGCGCTTTTGGTAGAAAGAATCGGTGAAGCGAAATGATGTGGCAGGGAAACGAGGAATATTTGGCGCTTTTGCGCGCTTGGCCGCGGGAGAAGGCGGCGTTAGTGACGGACGAGCGCGTTTATACCTATGGTCAGCTTTACGAGGAGGCGGCGCACCTGCGGGAAAACGTGTCGTTGGAGCAGGAGTATGTGCTTATTCATGAGCAGACGATCGCGCGTCAGCTGCTCGCCTTTCTCGCTTATAGCGGTACGCGCACCCGCCCGATCATCGCAACGGAGGCTAGCAGGGGGCAGGAGTTTGTCGTGGACGCTGTGCCTCCCAAGGCCTGCATGGGGGTGTTGACGAGCGGCAGTACGGGTCGGAGCAAGCTGCTGTGGCGTGATTATAACAGCTGGGCGGATTTCTTCCCGGAGCAGAATCGCGTTTTCGGCATTACGGAGACGACGGTGATTTTTTGTCAGGGCAGCTTGGCGTTCACTGGCAATTTGAGCATTTATCTAGGCGTGCTGGCTGCGGGTGGCACGTTGGTCGTGACGGAGCGCTTTCGTCCTAAGCATTGGCTGGAGCTGCTCGACAGGTGGCAGGTGAACGCGCTGTATCTGATTCCCTCCAAGCTCATGCTGCTACCGAAGCTTATGCGTCAGCCCAATTTTTTGGTGCGCACAATCGTCAGCGGCTCGCAGAGCGTGGGACGACAGGAGGCAGACAGGCTGCTGGCGTGCTTCCCACGTGCGGAGCTGACGCTGTATTACGGTGCCAGCGAGCTGAATTACATCACCTATATCAGAGGCGAGGAGATGACGGAGGATCAGACGCTGGTTGGTCGTCCCTTCGAGGGCGTGCGCCTGAGCATTAAGCACGAGGAAATATTTATCGACACACCCTATCATGTCGAGGGCGTGAGCCTGCCCTATTCGCTCAAGGATAGGGGGCGCATCGACGAGCAGGGGCGTTTGCACTTTTTGGGACGCACGGACGATATTTGCAACGTGAACGGCATCAAGGTCAGCTGTAAGCGGATCGCTAGCGCGCTGGAGCGGCTGCCGGCGGTGGAGCAGGCAGTGGTGCTGGGCAGGCATGAGGCGGATGCCGACGTGCTGACGGCCTATTTGGTAACCCAGAGGAAGTACGGCAAGCAGGAGCTGCTGAGCCTGCTGCGCCACAGCCTGGAGAGCTACGAAATGCCCAAGCGCTTCGTGCTGCTGGCGGAGCTGCCGCTGAACGAGAGCGGCAAGCCCGATCTTTGCCGCTTGCGCGAGCTGGGAGAACGCGGATAAAATTTATTAGGAAAATAATTTATTTAAAAGACTGGCAGGAAACCCTCCATTTATGATACAATTACTGGTAATAGGTATATTATGAGTAGGTATCACAATGGAGGATTTTTTATGCTTACGATTCGCGAGATAAAAAAGCCGGCTACGCTTGAGGAGGCCTGGCAGCTAAATCAAAAGCGTCCCAATCGCGTGATGGGCGGGATGCTGTGGATGCGCCTAAGTCGTGGCAACGTGGCAACGATGATTGATCTATCGGGTTTGGGTTTGGATAAAATAGAGGAGAACGAGCAGGAATTTAGCATCGGCGCGATGGTGACGCTGCGCCAGCTGGAGCTGGACGCTGGGTTGGCTGCCTACACCGGTGGCGCTATGCGCGAGGCGGTGCGCCATATCGTCGGAGTGCAGTTTCGCAATTTGGCGACGGTGGGGGGCAGCATCTTCGGTCGCTTCGGCTTTAGCGACGTGCTGACGCTGTTCATGGCGCTTGGCGCTAAGGTGGAGTTGTTCAAGGGCGGCGTGATCTCCGTGGAGGAGTTCGCCAAGCGAAAATATGACAGGGATATTTTGGTGCGCGTGCTTTTGCCGAAGCAGGAGCTGCGCTGTAATTATCAGTCGGTGCGGATCGCGAGGACGGATTTTCCCGTGCTGACCTGCGCGGCGGCGCTGACATCAAAGGGTGTGCAAATCGCCGTGGGCGCAAGGCCCGCCAAGGCCGTCTTGGTGCGCGATGAGCAGGGCTTGGTAGGCATGAAGCCCACGCAGGAGGGCGCGCGCGCCTTTGCCGAATACGCTGCCTCCGTGCTGCCGACGGCAAGCAATAATCGCGGCAGCGCTGAGTATCGCACGCATTTGATCAGGGTGCTGGCGGAAAGAACGGTTTTAGCGTTGGGAGGAAAAGCCTAATGGAGATTAGCTTGACCTTAAACGGTCGTAAAATAACCCGCTCTATCGAAGCGGATTTGGCATTATTGGATTTTGTCCGCGACGAGGGCTGCTTGAGCGTGAAGCGTGGCTGCGACACCTCTAACTGTGGACTTTGCACGCTCTTTTTGGACGATAAGCCCGTACTGAGCTGCTCCGTGCTGGCGGCACGCGCCGATGGGCGCAAGGTCGTTACCATGGAGGGCTTGCAGGACGAGGTGGCGGAGTTCGGTGCCTTCATCGCCGATCAGGGAGCGGAGCAATGTGGCTTTTGCAATCCTGGCATGATTATGAATGCTTTGGCTCTCTTTAGGGAGAACCCCGATCCGAACGAGGAGGAAATCAAGGAATATTTGGCAGGTAATCTGTGTCGCTGCTCTGGCTATGAGGGACAGCTACGCGGCATACAGGTCTTTTTGGCATGGAAAAAGCAGGGAAGGGGGAACGCATGATGAAGCTGGTTAATCAATCCCTGCGCAAGAAGGACGCGATGCAGCTGGTGACGGGCAAGCCCGTTTACACCGATGATTTGGCGCCGAAGGACTGCTTGATTGTCAAGGTGCTGCGTTCTCCCCACGCGAACGCGATTATCGAAAGCATTAACACCATGGTTGCGTCCCGTGTGCCCGATATCGAGGCAGTGTTCACCTATCAGGACGTGGATCAGGAGGGCAGGCGCTGCACCTATGCCGGTCAGACCTATCCCGAGCCCAGTCCCTATGATCGCCTGCTTTTGGATAGGCACGTGCGCTTCGTCGGCGACGTGGTCGCCATCGTGGCGGGCAGGACGGAGAAGGCGGTCGATAAGGCGCTTTCGTTAATCAAGGTAAAATATCAGGTTTTGGACGCGGTGCTGGATTTTCATACCGCGCTTGATAATCCGATTTTGGTGCATCCCGAGGAAACGTGGGAATCACTGTGTCCTGTGGGTGCCGATAATAAGCGCAATCTTTGCGCACACGAGGTGATTGGCGACGGCGATGTGGACGCGGTAATGAGCGAATGCGACATCGTTTTGGAGCATACCTGTCGCGTGAAGGCGGTGCAGCAGGACATGATGGAGCCGTTCTGTACGTATTGCACGATCGATCCCTATGGTCGCTTGCACATCACTAGCTCCACGCAAATAGTTTTCCATTGTCGGCGTATCATCGCCAACGCGCTGCATATTCCCAAATCTATGGTGCGCGTGACTAAGCCCCGTATCGGCGGCGGCTTCGGCGCGAAGCAGAGCTGTGTGAGCGAGATGTATCCGGCGTTCGTTACTTGGAAGCTGAAGAAGCCCTCTAAGATTATTTTCAGTCGCTATGAGTGCCACATCGCCTCTAGTCCGCGTCACGAGATGGAGGTAACCGTGAAGCTGGGCGCAACGAAGGAGGGCAGGATCCGCGCTATCGATTTATATACGCTTTCCAACACTGGTGCCTATGGCGAGCATGGCCCGACGACCGTCGGCCTTTCCGGTCATAAATCGATTCCCATGTATCGTACCGAGGCCTTCCGCTTCGGCTATGACGTGGTTTATACCAATTTGCAGGCGGCAGGTGCCTATCGTGGCTATGGCGCGCCTCAGGGAATTTTCGCTTTAGAGAATTTGGTCAACGAGCTGGCGGCGAAGCTGGCTATCGATCCGATCAAGCTGCGCGAGATGAATATTACCCATGAGGGCGACATCATGCCCGCCTATTATGGCGCGCCCAACACCAGCTGCGCCTTGGACAGATGCTTAGAGCAGGTGCGCGAGATGAGCGGCTGGGAGGAGAAATTCCCCAAGCGCGTGCTGCCTAACGGTAAAATTCGCTCCGTCGGCATGGCGATCGCCATGCAGGGCTCGGCGATTCCCTATTTGGACGTGGGCGGCGCGACGCTGAAGCTGAACGATGATGGCTCCTATATGCTGCATATCGGCGCTGCCGATATGGGCACGGGCTGTGATACGATCCTGGCGCAGATGGCGGCGGAGGTCTTGGAGTGCGATTTCGAGCAGATTCAGGTCTTTGGCGCAGATACGGATATTTCGCCCTATGACTCCGGCTCCTATGCCTCCAGTACCACGTATATCACGGGCAACGCCGTGACGAGCTGCGCGCAAAAGCTGCGCCAAAGAATCTGTGCCTTCGGCGCGCAGAGGCTGGGCTGCGCTGAGGACGAGGTCGAGTTCGATGGTAAATACGTGCGCAGTACGGTGAGTGATAAGCAGATTAGCTTGGTGGATATCGGTACTGCGTCGCAGAGCTTCAATGACGTGTCCTTCCAGGAGTCCGTGGAGATGAACAGCGTGCTCTCGCCACCGCCCTTTATGGCTGGCGTGGCGGAAATGGAAACCGATCCGCTGACGGGCGAGACGCAGGTCGTGAACTATTATGCCTCCGTGGACTGCGGTACGCCGATCAATCCGAATTTGGCTACGGTGCAGACCGAGGGCGGACTTTTGCAGGGCATCGGCATGACGCTGATGGAGAACGTAACCTATAGCCCCGAGGGGCGCATTTACGAGAACTCCTTTATGCAATATAAGGTGCCGGCACGCGTGGATATCGGTCATATCCATGTGCGCTTTGCCTCTAGCTACGAGGAGAGCGGTCCCTACGGCGCGAAATCCATAGGCGAGCTGGTCATCAATACTCCGGGACCAGCGATCGCGGACGCGATTTATCAGACAACGGGGCATCGCTTTAGAACGCTGCCGATCACGCCAGAGAAGATCGCCATGGGCGTGGAGGATCCTTTAAAATAATTTCTATGCGGAGGTCATGTGCTTCCGCATTTCTTTGAGCAAGCGTTTATCTCATGTGAGATAAACGCTGAGGGCTTTACTGATAACGAGGGTGGTCAAATGCTCGATAATTTACACAGAAGCATCAATTATATGCGCATTTCGCTTACGGATCGCTGCAATCTGCATTGCGCCTATTGCCGTCCCGCCGTGGTGGAGCGGCTGCGGCACGAGGAAATCCTGCGCTATGAGGAGATTATGCGCGTGGCGCGCTGCGCTTCGCGTTTGGGCATTACTCGCTTTAAGATTACAGGTGGCGAGCCGTTAATGCGTAAGGGCGCGGTGGGCTTTATCAAGGAGCTGAAGGTACTGGAGGGCGTGGAGCAGGTAACGCTGACGACGAACGGCGCACTGCTCTCTCCCTATATCGACGAGCTGGCGGCGTGTGGTTTGGACGGCGTGAACTTCAGCTTGGATACGCTCGACGCCGCCGCCTACCACAGTCTGACGGGCGGCTCTCTAGCACCGATTCTAAGCAACATCGAGGCAGCCGTGGGCGCTGGACTGCGCTGCAAGCTGAACTGCGTGCCCCTGCGGGGGGCGCTGCGGCTGCCTGAGCAGCTGGCGGAGCTGGTGCTGTATGCGCGCGAGCTGCATCTGCCGCTGCGTTTTATCGGTCTGATGCCCTTGAGCTGTAATACCGCTCTGCGCGGCTACGGCGAAGCGGAGCTGCGGTCTGCTCTGGCGAGCTGCGGCCTAACGCTGACTCCCGCTCCCGACGCGCGCTTGGGCAATGGTCCGGCGAGCTACTACCGCACGCAGGCAGGCGACCTGCTTGGCTTCATCGAGCCGCTGGAGCATAAATTCTGTGCGTCCTGCAATCGTGTGCGTTTGACGAGCGTCGGCGCGCTGAAGGGCTGCTTGTATAGCTCCGAGGTTTGCGATTTGCGTGCGCTTTTGCGTGGTGGCGCGAGCGATGCGGAGCTAATCGAGGCGATGCGGCGGACGATTGCCGCCAAGCCCTCCGCTCATGCCTTCGAACGGGAGGCGGCGGGCTTCGCCATGAACGAGATCGGCGGTTAGCGGCTTTGAGGAAGTATTTATTGCGAGATGCTTGATAGATTACGGTAAGGGAGTGAGCGAATGAAGGAGCTAAATCATTTTGACGAGCAGGGCAACGCGGTGATGGTGGACGTGAGCGGAAAGGCGGTCACAGCACGCGAGGCGTTGGCAGTTGGTAAGATCTTCGTCGGTAGGGAGATCTACGAAAAAATTTTGCGGCAGGAGATCACCAAGGGCGACGTGCTAGGAGTGGCGCGCTTGGCAGGCATTATGGCGACGAAGAAAACGAGCGAGCTGATCCCCCTGTGTCATCCGCTACCGCTGACGCAATGCCGCCTTGACCTAAAGCTCTGTGAGGAGCATGGTCGCTATGCCGTGGAGGCGCGCTGCCTAGTAAAGACCGCGGCGCTGACGGGCGTGGAGATGGAGGCGCTGACGGGCGTACAGATCGCGCTCTTGACTATTTACGATATGTGTAAGGCGGTGGACAAGGGCATGGAGATCGGCGAGGTGCATCTGCTGCATAAGTCGGGTGGCAAGAGCGGCGATTTTCAGTGGCAGGAGCGCGGCGAGGATGGTATTGCTGCTACGGAGAAGGACTCCGCTAGGGTTGAGCCTGCAAGCTCCGACGTGCGTCAGGGAGCTGTGGGCGTGGTGCGGGCGCTGTGTATCAGCGAGAAGCGCGGTACGCCGAAGCGGAGCGTGTCAGAGGTACGCCTGCTCGTCGATCATGGTATCGAAAACGACGCGCACGCCGGTAAATGGCATCGTCAGGTCAGCTTGCTCTCCTACGAGCAGGTGGAGGCGTTTAACGCGCGTGGCGCGCAGGTCGGCGCGGGGGCGTTCGGCGAGAACATTTTGCTGAGCGGCTTGGAGCTGAGCAGCCTGCCCGTGGGGACGCGTCTGTGCTGCGGGGAGCTGTGCTTGCGCGTGACGCAGATTGGCAAGGAGTGCCACAGCCATTGTCAGATTTATCAGCGCGTGGGTGATTGCATCATGCCGCGCGAGGGCATTTTCGCCGTGGTGGAGCAGGGAGGCGTGCTGTGCGTGGGCGATGAGCTGCGCGTGGAGCCGCCTGCCGTTGGCGCGCCCTTTAGAGCAGCGGTAATCACGCTGTCGGACAAGGGTGCGCGCGGTGAGCGCGTGGATACCAGTGGACCGCGGGCGGCGGAGCTTTTGCGCGAGGCGGGCTACGTGGTGGAGGAGCAATTCCTGCTTCCGGACGAGCGCGGCTTTATCGAGCAGCAGCTGAAGCGCTTGGCGGACAGCCGTCAGGTCGATTTGGTGCTGACTACTGGTGGTACGGGGATGGCGGAGCGTGACGTTACGCCCGAGGCTACCTTGGCGGTGGCGACGCGCCTCGCTCCAGGCATCGCCGAGGCGATTCGCGCGGGCTCACTGGCGATCACGCCGAGGGCGATGCTGAGCCGTGGCGTGGCGGTTTTGCGTGGGCGGACGCTAATCGTTAATCTTCCAGGCAGCAGGAAGGCGGTGGAGGAGGCGCTGGCGATCGTGCTGCCCCAGCTCGCGCATGCTTTGGGCTTACTGCGCGGTACGGATGGGGAGTGTGGTCGGGCATGAGCGCGATCGATCTTTCCCCGTTATGGATTAGCCTGCAAACTGCCGTCGCGACGATCGGCGTGGTGTTCTTTTTGGGCATCATCGCCGCTCGTTGGGTGGAGGGCTTGCGCAGCGAGGCAGCGAAGATTCTGCTCGACGGCATCCTCACTCTACCCATGGTGCTGCCACCGACCGTAGCTGGCTTTTTCCTATTGGTACTCTTCGGCAATAACAGACCGCTGGGACGCTTCTTTATCGACGTTTTTGGCGTGCAGATAGCCTTCAACTGGATCGCCACGGTGCTGGCGGCGGCGGTGATCTCCTTTCCGCTCATGTATCGCTCGGCGCGGGGCGCGCTGGTGCAGGTGGACAAGGGCATCATGGAGGCAGGGCGCTCGCTGGGCATGACGGAGTGGCGCATCTTTTGGCGCTTGCATCTGCCCAACGCCTTGCCAGGCATTATCGCCGGCGGCCTTTTGGCGTTCGCCCGCGGCTTGGGCGAGTTCGGAGCTACGGCGATGCTGGCGGGCAATATCGCTGGTAAGACGCGCACCCTGCCCTTGGCGGTTTATTCCGCGGTCGCGGCGGGGGATTGGGACAGCGCCGCCGTTTACGTAGTCATCATCGTCGCTATTTGCTTGGCAGTGGTGATCGGTTTAAATTTATATCAATATTGTGTGAAAAAGCAGGAGGGATAAGCATGAAAAAAATTATTTGCGTTTTGTTGACCTTGGTATCCTTGGCGATGCTCGGCTGCGGCGGTGACGCGAAGCCTGCGGCGAAGGAGCAGCCCAAGCAGCAGAAGGTCGTACATGTGGCGGCGGCAGCCAGTCTGGAGAAGGTTTTCGAGCAGCAGCTCATTCCCATGTTCAATAAAAAGCATCCGGAGATCAAGGTGCAGGGCGTTTATGATGCCAGCGGTAAGCTGCAATCGCAAATCGAGAACGGCTTGGCGGCCGACATCTTCATTTCCGCCGCTAATAAGCAGATGCAGGCCTTGGATCAGAAGGGTTATATGGATAGCAAGAGCGTTAAGCCGCTTTTGGAAAACAAATTGGTGCTGATCGTGTCGGCAAAGGGCGAAAGCGCGATCAAGAGCTTTAAGGATATCGCGCAGGCGAAGCACCCCGCGATCGGCGATCCCGCCAGCGTGCCTGCTGGTCAATATGCGCGCGAGGCGTTGACGAGCTTGGGCGTATGGGACGGCGTGCAGGTGAAGGCTAGTCTGGGCACGAACGTAACGCAGGTGCTGAACTGGGTTGGCGAGGGCAGTGCCGATGCCGGCTTGGTTTACGCGACGGACGCGGCGTTGATCAAGGATAAGGTTAAGATCGTGGCGGAGGCTCCTGCTGGCACGCTGAAAAAGCCCGTAATTTATCCGATCGGCATTTTGAAAAAGGCACCGGAGGCGGAGGCGGCTAAGGAGCTGGCGACCTTCCTGCAAACGGACGAGGCGATGCAGATCTTTGAGAAATACGGCTTTGCCCGTGTGAAATAGGAGTGACGGTTTATGAGGCTAATTAAAACGGAGGACGCGGTCGGCAGCGTACTCTGCCATGATTTGACGCAGATCATCAAGGGCGTGACTAAGGACACGGTCTTTCGCAAGGGACATATCGTGCGCGAGGAGGATATCCCCGTGCTACTTTCCATAGGTAAGGAGCATCTTTATGTTTGGGAGGCGGACGAGAATATGCTGCATGAGAATGATGCGGCGCGCATTCTTTGTGATCTGTGCAAGAACGAGTATATGCTGGAGTCGGACGTGAAGGAGGGCAAAATCGAGCTGAGCGCGGCGAGGGACGGACTGTTTAAGGTGGATTCCGAGCGCTTGCGGATGGTGAATGTCTTCGGTCAGCTGATGATCGCCACGCGTCACGGCAATACGCCCGTGCATGGGGGCGATAAGCTGGCAGGCACGCGTATCATTCCTCTAGTCATCGAGAAGGAGAAAATGCGCAGGGTGAGGGAGCTTTGCGGTGCGGAGCCACTGCTGCGCCTTCTGCCCTATAAATTAAAGAAAGCGGCGATTATCGCTACAGGCAGCGAGGTTTATACAGGACGTATCAAGGACACCTTTACGCCGGTGATCGTGGAGAAGCTTGCCGAATATGGCGTGGAGGTCGTTTATAAAACTGTTCTCGGCGATGACGATCGCGCTGTTACCGAGGCTATTCGCGGAGCGATAGAGGAGCGGGGCGTGGATCTAGTCTGCTGTACGGGCGGCATGAGCGTCGATCCCGACGACCGCACGCCCTTGGCGATTAAGAATACCGGCGCGAGAATCGTTTCCTATGGCGCGCCAGTGCTGCCGGGAGCGATGTTTTTGCTTGCCTATTACGGTGAGCGGAGCGTGCCGATCATGGGGTTGCCTGGCTGCGTGATGTACGCCAAGAGGACGATCTTCGATTTGGTGCTGCCGCGCGTGCTGGCGTGCGATCCCGTTACCTCCGAGGAGCTGGCGAGCCTGGGCGAGGGCGGACTGTGCTTAAACTGCTCCGTATGCACCTATCCGGCGTGCGGCTTCGGCAAGGGCTGGTAATATGTATAGAACACCGAGTATGTACCATGTGAAGGTACGTCTATACAATGACGAGATCGCCTTTGGCGAGGGCATTGCCTGTATTTTGCGCTTGGTGGAGGAGTATGGCTCGCTTTCCGCCGCCTATAGGAGCATGGGCATGTCCTCCAGTAAGGCGTGGAAGATCCTGCATCGGGCGGAGGCGGATTTGGGCTTCCCCCTGCTGAAAAGCGTCAGCGGCGGCGCTCATGGCGGCGGCACGGAGCTGACGCGGGAGGGGCGCGAGCTGCTGCGCGATTACGAGCTATTCAACGAGCGCGTGCAGGAGTTCGCGGCGGCAAGCTTTGCGGAGATCTTTCGTAAAAAATGAGCCTTCTTGGTTAAGCAGGTGGGGAGAGGTATTTCCTGACCTGCTTTTTTCCTGTTTGCTTTAAAATATTTCCTTAAATTTGTGTTAAGCTGTTTACGCTTAATGCGCTCTATGATAAAATGATTATGTTGCCATAAGCACGCTGCTGCTTGGGCGAATAGCGTAAGGAAAGCGAGGAAGCGGTATGACGCATATGGATAAGGAGCTGCTGATGGAGCGGCTGCCGACGGCGTTTTGCCATGCCTCGACGCTCGTAAGGACGCGCGACGGCGGTCTGCTTTGCTGCTGGTTCGGCGGTTCGCACGAGGGCGAGCCCGATACGGCGATTTATGTGGCGCGACGGGAGCATCGCTCCTTCGCGGTTGAAGGTTCCGCGAAGCCTGCTCAGGGCGCGTGGTCGCGTCCCGTGAAGCTTGTGGATGGCGGCAGCGCGAACTGGAATCCCGTGCTGTTTTATCGCGCGGACGGTGTGCTCCAGCTTTTTTGTAAGCAGGGACAGCGGATAGCCTCTTGGCGGACGCTGGTGCTGCTTTCGGAGGACGACGGGCGCACGTGGAGCGAGCCGCGGGAGCTGGTCGCGGGCGATGTAAGCGGCGGTCGCGGACCTGTGCGCAATAAGCCCTTGCGTCTGGCGGACGGTCGCGTTTTGGCAGGAGCCTCGACGGAGCATGGCATTTGGCGTGCCTTCGCCGACATCAGCGATGATGACGGACGCAGCTGGCGCAAATCGGAGTCGGTGTACATCGATAAGCTGAGCTATCGCGAGGGTGAAAAAACTGCGGATAGCGCGATCGCGGTCAGCGAGCAGTCCTTCTATGGGCGTGGCGTGATCCAGCCGAGCCTGTGGCAGGGAGCCGACGGCACCGTGCATATGCTTTTGCGCAGCAGCGAGGGCTTCGTTTACCGCGCCGATAGCGAGGACGGGGGCGAGCATTGGAGCCGCGCCTATCCGCTGAGCCTGCCCAATAATAACAGCGGCTTGGATCTGACGCGTGTGGCAGGCGGAAGCTTGCTTTTGGTGTGCAATCCCGTGGCTGCCAACTGGGGGCAGCGCTCTCCCTTGAGCGTTTTCCTTTCGCGGGACGACGGCGACAGCTGGGAGCGTTTTGCCGATCTGGAGACGGAGGTGGCGGAGTTTTCCTACCCAGCGATTATCGCGGACGGGGACGAGGTGTACATAAGCTATACCTGGAAGCGTCAGAATATCGCCTGCGTGTGTTTTAACGCGGTTGACCTTTAATTTAAAATATAAGGAGTGTTGCAAAGATGAAGAAGATTTTAGTTGTGCTGATGGCCATGCTGACCATGGCGACCATGCTGACTGGCTGTGGTGACAGCAAGAAGGCTGCCTATCCCGCCGACGGGGATATTTCCGTGATCATTCCTAAGGCACCGGGCGGCGGCACCGATACCTCCGCCAGAGGTGTGATCCAATTTTTGGAGAAGGAGCTCAAGGGCAGCAAATTCGTGCCTGTGAACAAGCCTGATGGCGGCGGCGTGACTGGTATGGTGGAGCTGGCGAACTCCAAGACCGACGGTCATACGCTGGGCATGGTGACCGTGGAGCTGGCGATGTTCCCGCATCAGGGTAAGTGTCAGAACACGTACAAGGATTATGCCGCTATCTGCGCGCCCATCGCCGCGCCGGCAGCTCTGATCGTGCCGAAGGAGGCACCCTATAACAGCGTTGACGAGTTCGTAGCCTATGTCAAGGCCAACCCTGGCAAGGTGCAAATGGGTAACTCCGGCGTGGGCGCGATTTGGCATATCGCAGCTCTGTCCTTTGAGGAGGAGTTCGGCGTGCAGTTCAAGCACGTTCCCTATCCGAAGGGATCCGCTGACATCGCGGCGGCGCTGGCAGGCAAGCATATCGACGCAACTCTGGCAGATCCCTCCGCCTTCAAGAGCCAAATCGATGCTGGCAATTTGAAGATTTTGGCAGTCATGGCAGGCAGCCGTAGCGTCGTTTATCCCAACGTGCCGACCTTCAAGGAGCTTGGTCATAATATGACCGTGCGCGCTTGGGCGACTCTCGTAGCGCCGAAGAATACGCCGAAGGAGAAGCTGGAGGTTCTGCGTGCCGCGGCGAAGAAGGTTTGCGAATCCAAGGAGTTCAAGGATTACTTCCTGAAGCAGGGCATCGATCCGACCTGCATCATCGGCGAGGAGGCCGACAAGATGATGGCTGAGGATCATGCGATGTACGAAAAATTCCTAAAGAAGGCGAAATAAGCCAAGGCTGAAAACAGCATAAGTAAAGCCCCTGAAACTCATGTGAATTTCAGGGGCTTAATTATTTTTTAGCTGTATGAGTATTAGTCCTGACCAGGAACCTTCAAAACAGCGCCGGTGGCAGCGGAGGTAACTAGTGCCGCATAGCGTGCCAAATAGCCGGATTTAACCTTCGGCTCGGGGCATACCCATTTAGCACGGCGTTCAGCCAGCTCCTCGTCGCTCAGCTTTACGTTCAGGGTACGGTTCGGAATATCGATCTCGATGATATCGCCGTTTTGTACCAGAGCGATGTTGCCGCCCTCGCGTGCTTCGGGGGAGATATGACCGATGCAGGCACCACGGGTAGCGCCGGAGAAACGACCGTCGGTCAGCAGGGCGACGTCTTTGTCGTGGCCCATGCCTGCCAATACGGAGGTCGGGTTGAGCATCTCGCGCATACCGGGACCGCCCTTAGGACCTTCGTAGCGGATAACGACAACGTCGCCGGATTTAACCTCCTTAGCGCAGATAGCGGCGATGGCCTCGTCCTCGGAGTCGTAAACCTTGGCAGGACCGCTAAACACCTTCATGGAGGGATCAACCGCGGATTCCTTAACTACGGAGCATTCGGGAGCGATATTGCCCTTCAATACGGCGATACCGCCGGTCTTGTTGTACGGATTTTCGATGCTGTGAATAACATCGGGGCGTTGAATCTCGGCGCCGTCGATAATCTCGCCGACGGTTTTGCCACTGACGGTTTCGCAGTCCTTATTGATGAGGCCCAAACGATCCAGCTCGTGCATAACCGCGGGGATACCGCCTGCCTCGTTGAGGTCGATGATGTGGTGGGAGCCACCGGGGGAGAGCTTCGTCAGATAGGGGGTTTGCTTGGAGATTTGGTCGAACAAATCCAAGGGCAGCTGCAAGCCTGCCTCATGAGCGATAGCGGGCAGATGCAGAGCGGTGTTGGAGGAGCCGCCGATCGCCATATCCACGGTGATAGCGTTCTTGAAGGCATCTAAAGTCATGATGTCGCGCGGGCATTTGTTTTCGGCGACCAGCTTCATGACAGCCATGCCTGCGTGCTTAGCCAAAGCGATGCGTTTGCCGTTGTAGGCGGCGGGGATGGTGCCGTTGCCGGGTAGTCCCATGCCGAGTACCTCGGTCAGGCAGTTCATGGTGTTCGCGGTGAACAGACCGGAGCAGGAGCCGCAGCCGGGGCAAGCGCAATGCTCGATCTCGCTCAGCTGGCATTCGTCGATCTGACCGGATTCAAAGCGACCTGCGGCCTCGAAAACGGTGGAAACGCTGATGTCCTTGCCGTTCATACGACCGGGGAGCATCGGGCCTCCGCTTACCACTACCGCGGGGATGTTCAGACGGGCTGCCGCCATCAGCATGCCAGGAACGATCTTATCACAGTTGGGAATCAGTACCAGACCGTCGAAGGCGTGACCGTTAGCGACCGCCTCGATGGAGTCCGCTACCAGCTCGCGGCTTGCCAGCGGATATTTCATGCCGTCATGGCCCATGGCGATGCCGTCGCAAATGCCGATGGCGGGGAATTCGATAGGCGTGCCGCCTGCTTCCAAAACACCGTATTTAGCGGCTTTAGCGATGGTATCCAGGTGCATATGACCGGGAATGATCTCGTTAGCGGCACAACAGATGCCGATTAACGGTTTTTTCAATTCTTCTTCAGTATAACCCATGGCATAGAACAAGGAGCGATGGGCTGCGCGGGTAGAACCCTTTTTAACTTCTATACTGCGCATAATTCAGACCTCTTTCCCTAATAAAATTATATTTAGACAGACCAAGGCACCCCTTAAAAGGGTACTTAAAAATTTTACATTTTTTAGGGGAAAAAGTCAAATTTTCTCGTGAGAAAATGCCCTTGTGGCACGAAATTCAAGAATCCCTACGCAGGACAGTTACAATACTTACAGTTTTAATAGGAGTTTGCAATTATTTCACCAATTAAGATGCCCAAAAGGGTTATAATTAATTAGATGAGTTTCTGAATGTACGAATTTGAAGGAGGAATTATCATGGAAACTAAATTAACCCAACTCTTAGGCATTAGGTATCCTGTAATTCAGGGCGGTATGGCGTGGACGAGCGATGCCGTTTTGGCGGCGGCCGTTTCCAACGCTGGCGGCGCGGGCATTATCGGCAGCGGCGGCAGAACTGTGGAATGGACGCGTGACGAGGTGCGCAAGGCTAAGAGCCTGACCGATAAGCCCTTCGGCGTGAACGTCATGCTGATGGCTCCCAATATTAAGGATATCATCGCGATGCTGTGCGAGGAGAAGGTGGCGTTCGTAACCCTGGGCGCGGGCAACCCCGTTCCCTTTATCGAAACCTTCCATGCGGCAGGCATCAAGGTCATTCCCGTAGTGCCGAACGTTAAGCTGGCGCAGCGCATCGAGAAGGCAGGTGCTGACGCTATGGTTATCGAGGGCATGGAGGCAGGCGGCCACATCGGCAAGCAGACTACCATGGCGCTGATGGAGAACGTTTTACCGCAGATTAAAAGCATTCCCGTGCTGGTAGCTGGTGGCATCAGCGATGGTCGTGCGCTGGCGGCGGCTCTTTTGATGGGCGCTGACGGCGTGCAGATGGGTAGTCGCTTCCTGCTGACCACCGAATGTCCCGCGCATCCCGCGGCGAAGGAGGCTATCGTGAAGGCTACGGACACCGATAGCGTGGCGACTGGCTATAGCCGTAATTTGGGCGTGCGCTGCTTGGCGAACGCCTTCACCGAGACGTATACCGCGAAGGAAATCGCCGGCGCGCCTAATGAGGAGCTGATGAAGCTGGGCACTGGCACCAATCGCTTGGGTATTTTGGAGGGCGACACCGTCAACGGAACGGTTATGGTCGGTCAGAGCCTGAACGTGCTGAACGAGGTGCTTTCCTGCGCCGAGGTTATGGAAAAGCTGATCGCCGAGGCGAAGTCAGCGATCGAGAGAGTAAAAAATATCAAATTTTAATTGCTTTTTTCAGATTCATAAGTTATCATATAGAGTATGTGAAAAATATTTTGATGAGTGAGGTATGATGATGAAGAAGATTCTAATGACTTTGATTATGACTTTGGTTTTGGCACTGAGCTGTGCCTGCTCCGCCTTCGCCGCAGAAAACAATCTGGTCGGCTATGTTGACGTGGAGCGCGTTTTCCGCAGCTATCCGGATATGCAATCAGTGATGAGTGTGATCGATCTGGAAGGTCAAAAGGCGCAGAACGAGTTCGAGCAGAAGGCGGCTACGCTGGATGACAACGGCAAGAAGGAGCTGAGTCAGAAGCTTTCCGAGAGAATCGCTAAGAAGAAGGAGTCCCTGCTTTCCCCGATTCGCAGCGCGATTCGCAAGGCGATCGGCGAGGTCGCTAAGGCACATGGCATTACTAATGTCGTTGATGCCAGCGTAATGGTTTTCGGTGGCTATGATTTGACCGAAGAGGTCATGGCGCGCGTTTCCTCCGGCAAATAGATCTAGAAAAGCGCATAATTTAAAAGTAAATCCCCGATCGTGAAGGTCGGGGATTTTTTTATTTCTAATTAGCATGATTTACCGCAACAGCAACGATTTTTCGTTCCGTGCTTACGCGAACACACATAAGATAGCGTGTGATGACGCAATGACGATTAAATGTCGCCTAAGAGGCGACCTATAGTTAAGAAAAGAATTTATAATATGAGGTAAGGGCGAAATTATTATAAGGAGTGAATGATATGAAAAACGTAGGCTAATACTTGACAATGCGTTCGCTAAAGCGTAAACTTATACTTAAGATAATTGCTTAAATACTGGGGGAGAATAAGCTGTGATGAATCAATTTGCTGATAACATATATTTTAAAATTGTAGCTAAGTACAATCTTGTCGCAAAATATGGCGAAGGAAATGGCTCTGAAAAGGGGTGGCTGCCGTTTACTGCGCATTTATTAGATACGGCAGAAATAATGGCAAGACTGATCAATCATTGGCTGCCTAAGCATATTATAGATCTTCTTTCTTCAAGAAATGAGGGTGTCGAATGGGATAAATTAGCTGTTTTTTTGGCGTTGGTACATGATATAGGTAAGGCTACGCCTGTCTTTCAGGCAAAGATTTCTGATAGGGAGCCTTTTTTGAAGGGGTTGATAGGCTTAGATATTCCTGCTTATGGGGAGTTTAATTATCCTTCGAAGCTACCTCATGCTTTAGCGGGAGAAACGATTTTATTTGACTTTGGCGTACCGCAGGAGCTGGCAGCGATTATCGGCAGTCATCATGGCGCGCCCTATTCTGATGATGATCCTTCGATTGATAAATTAATAGAGGTTTATCAGGAAAATTTTTATGGTAAGCGTGGAGCAAATAGCCAACAGGGACAGATATGGCAGAGTATATGGAAAAATTGGTTTGCTTTTAGCTTGGAATATGTCGGCTATCAGAGCTGTGACGAGCTGCCAGCTGTTGACGTACCCTCGCAAATGCTGCTTAGCGGTTTATTGATGATGGCAGATTGGATTGCCAGTAATTCGTATTACGCGCCGTTGATTCCTTTGGAGGAGAGCTTTGATAATGCTGTTTATCCGCAAAGAATAGATGAATTATGGGATAAGCTGGCATTACCGGATCAATGGCTGCCTTATAATAGCTTTATGGATGAGGAAGCCTTTAAAGAACGCTATGGCTTTTTACCCAACGCTATGCAAAGGGCGATGTTGCAAATAGCAGAAAATGCTGATAGCTCCGGTATATATATTATTGAAGCACAAATGGGATTGGGGAAAACGGAGGCAGCTTTATCCGCGACCGAGGTCTTAGCTGCCAAATGGAGCTTGGAGGGCGTTTTTTTCGGTTTGCCAACTCAGGCTACGGCTAACGGTATTTTCCCTAGAATGAAGGCATGGGTTGAAAGCATGACCGATGGCAATAGGTTTAGTATCAAGCTTATACATGAGAATGCTATGCTGCAAAAGGATTATCGCGAATTATTACTTCAGGGCTCGGCTACGCAAAATGAGGATGCGGAGGATGGTGGGCTGATTGTTCATAATTGGTTCGAGGGCAGAAAACAGGCTCTACTTGCTTCCTTCGTTATCGGTACGGTGGATCAGATGCTGATGGCAGCTTTGCAGCAAAAGCATGTTATGTTAAGACATTTAGGACTTGCAGGCAAGGTAGTTATAGTGGATGAATGTCATGCTTATGATGCGTATATGAATTGTTATTTGGAACGTGCGTTGGAATGGCTGGGAATGTATGACATACCAGTTATTTTGCTATCGGCAACCCTGCCTTCACAAAGAAGGGTGAAGCTGATGGAGGCTTATCATGGAGGCAAATTTAAGACTACCTCCGATAAATGGAAAAACAATCAGGCGTATCCGTTGATTACCTATACGGACGGCGATGAAATTAAACAATGCGAAGTTCCCGTAGATACGAAAAGTAAAAGGATAGCGATTAGTAAAAGCAGCTTAAACGATGTTGCGCCGATACTAAAAGAACGATTGCTGCATGGCGGCAGTGCGGGAGTAATTTTAAACACGGTCAATCAGGCACAAAAAACGGCTGAGCTTTTGCAAAGAGAATTTCCTGATTACGAGGTAGTTTTGCTTCATGCGCGCTTTACGATGGCGGATAGGCAGGGCTTGGAGGAGAAGGTTTTGCAAAGCTTGGGCAAGCACTCCGTGCCTAAGGAGCGTCAGTTGATCGTTGTCGGAACGCAGATTTTGGAGCAATCTTTGGATATCGATTTTGACGTGATGATCACGCAGCTTGCGCCTATGGATCTATTATTGCAAAGAATAGGTCGTTTACACAGGCATGAAGGCAGAGTACGACCGAAATTATTGCAGGCTCCGATATGCTTTGTTACCGATTGCGGGGAGTTGGATGAGGGTTCGAAGCTGATTTATGGAGAATGGCTGCTTAGACGCACGAATGAGCTGTTGACTGATGCTATAGAATTGCCTAAAGATATTTCGCCACTGGTGCAAGAAACCTATAGGGACTTGGAGGAGGATGCGGCGTTATATGAATGTTGGCAAGAACAGGTTAATAAGCAGAAGATAAAAGAAGGCAAAGCTAAGGCTCATAGAATATTGAGTAAAAAAGAGCTTGACGAGACCATGCATGGACTTTTGAATCCGCATTTAGGCAATCGTGAGGTTGACGCCTTGGCGCAGGTGCGTGACGGTGAGTCAGCGATTAGCGTTTTGTTGATGGTGAGCAAGGATGAGGGCTATGTCGAATTTTTGCCTTGGCAGAGCAGGGGCGAGCTTCTTTCCATGGATCATGTGCCAGCGGCAGAGGAGTGTAGAAAAATTTTGCTACAAAAGGTACAGCTGCCACGTTTATTCAGCGTGTATAAATATAATGCCTGCGTGAGCGAGCTGGAAAAGCTCAATATCGAGAGGCTGCTTGAATGGCAGAGATCTCCTTGGCTAAAGGGAGAATTGGTTTTGCTGTTAGATGAAAATTTGAGCGCAGAGCTTTGCGGATATAGGCTGCAATATTCAAAGCAGCGTGGATTGGTTTATGAAAAGGAGGATCAGGATGGAGGAGAGAGAGTTTAATTTGTGTCATGAGCCTTGGATCTTTGTTTTAACTAAGGATTATCGCATGGAGATGGTTAATCTATCGGAGGCTTTAACGCGCGCTCATGAGTTTCGTTATTTGGCAGGTGAAACGGAAACGCAAAATATAGCTGTTTTGCGTTTTTTACTTGCGGTATTACATAGTGTTTTCGATAGGAAGAATGAGGTGGGAGAGGTCAGTC
>CAYZOZ010000011.1:26036-45735 GCA_964480295.1 uncultured Phascolarctobacterium sp. | reverse complement strand
AGGAAGGCGATGGATATGGTGGAACAGGTAAAGGATGTTCCTGCCTATATTCGTAAAATGTATGGTTACAATTCCTTTATGAACAGCTTCGGCGTTCATATTGACGAGATAACCTGCGGCGGGGCGGTCGTCAGCATCGAGATCGATCCTCTGAAGCATTTTAATCATCGCGGTATTTGTCATGGCGGCGTCCTGACAGCCTTATCCGATTCCGTTTTGGGCGTTACCGGAGCAAGTGTGGGCGCGGCGGTGGCTACGCTGAATTTCAGCATGAATTTTATTAGGAACGTGCATAGCGCTGGCAGAGTCTATGTGCGTAGTAATATTAGGCATCACGGTCATACGACCATGGTCATCGAGGCTGAAATGTATGACGCGGAAGATAATTTGATGGCCACGATTTTAACGACGATGTTTATCGTGGGACGATTTGAAGAAATACCCGCCAAATGGTAAGCTGGCATGGGAGTAAGCGTGTCTGCGGGGCGCGCGTTAATTTAAGGAGGAAATAATGGAGTTCGCACTTAACGAGGAACAACTTGAATTACAGGAAATGGTGAGGGAGTTCGTAGAGAAGGAAATTAAACCCTATGCCGCCGAGATGGACAGAGAGAACCATATGCGTGACGGTCTGATCGATAAGGCTAACGAGATGGGCCTCTTGAACGTCATCGTACCGGAGGAGCTGGATGGTCCCGGCTTGGACAGCGTTTCCGTAGCTACTATCTATGAGGAGCTGGGCAAGGGCTGCGCCGGCGTGGCGACATCTTTGGCTGCTAATAGCTTGGCGACCGTACCCGTGCTTTTGGCAGGTACTGACGAGCAAAAGAAAATGTACTGCGACGTACTCAATAACGGCGGCTTGGCTGCCTTCGCTCTGACCGAGCCTGGTGCGGGCAGTGACGCGGGCGGCGTTTCCACCCGTGCTGAGAAGAATAAGGAAAACGGCACCTACACCCTGAATGGCACTAAGATGTTCATCACTAACGGTGGCTTGGCAGATATCTTCCTAGTGTTCGCCAACACCCGTAAGACTGGCGGTATCCGTGGCTTGACCGCCTTCATCGTGCCGAAGGGCACTCCTGGCTTCTCCATCGGCAAGAAGGAGGACAAGATGGGCATTCGTCCGTCCAATACCACCGAGCTGGTGCTTCAGGACGTGGTTATCCCCGAATCCTATCGCGTAGGCCGCGAGGGCGAGGGCTTCCGCATCGCCATGAATACTCTGGACAGCGCGCGTCCCTTTGTAGGCGCTGTTTCCGTGGGCATCGCGCAGGCAGCCTTGGATTGCGCCGTAAAATATGCTAAGGAGCGTCGTCAGTTCGGTCAGCCGATCGCGTCCTTCCAAATGGTGCAGGCTATGCTGGCAGATATGGCGATGAAGGTAGAGACCGCGCGTCTTTTGGTGCAGAAGGCCTGCTGGATGCGTGATCAGGGCGTGGAATTCTCCAAGGAGGCAGCTATGGCTAAATGCTATGCCGCCGACGTGGCTATGCAGGTTACCACCGATGCCGTGCAGGTAATGGGCGGCTATGGCTACACTAAGGAATACCCCGTAGAGAAGATGATGCGCGACGCGAAGATCATGCAAATCTACGAAGGCACCAACCAAATTCAGCGCTTGGTTATCGCGAACAAGCTCCTGTACTGATTATAAAGGCTTTATCCTCCGTCCTCGGGCGGAGGATTTTTCTTATAGTCAACATTATAGGGAATGACTTAGAGTTTTTTCGTTTTTGTTGAGCCTAGTCTTTGACTGGTAATTGAATTGTGATATAATTATACAGCGTAAGCAGGTGGGAGGTGGCGCTGTGAAAGAGAAAGAGCATGGACCGTTGCAGGTGGAGTTTATCTGCCCAAGCTGCGGCAGACATTTGGCCTGGGCGCTGCCGACCGCAATTTTGAGCTGTCCGCGCTGCGGTATTTGGGTGAGCGAGAGGAATCGCGCCAAGCCGCGGGAGGAGATTTATTTGCCCGTGGACAGCGAGCAAACTGTACTTTTTTAATGGGGGTTATCCGTATGACGACGATTTGGGAGCAGGCGCAGAGCCTGCGTGAGGAAATGATAGCGCGGAGAAGAAATCTGCATCAGCATCCGGAAACGGGCTGGACGGAGTTCCGCACCGCGAGTATGATTATCAAGGAGCTGCGTGCGCTGGGCTATAGCGTGAAATTCGGTGCCGAGGTCGTGGATGCTGCTTCGATGATGGGTGTGCCCTCCGAGGCGGAGCTGGCAGGCTATATGGCGAGAGCTATCGACGAGGGCGCGGAGCGCGAGCTGGTCGAGCAAATGGCGGGCGGCAAAACAGGCATCGTGGCGGAGCTGGCGACTGGCAAGCCTGGCAGGACGGTGGCCTTCCGCTTTGATATGGATTGCAACGACGTGGAGGAGGAGCGCGGCGAGGAGCATCGTCCGAGTAAAGAGGGCTTCGCCTCCAAGCATACGAAGGCTATGCACGCCTGCGGTCATGATGGTCATGTGACGATTGGCTTGGCGGTGGCGAAGCTTTTGGTAGCTAATAGGGAGCAGCTGGCAGGCACGGTTAAGCTGATCTTCCAGCCAGCGGAGGAGGGCGTGCGCGGTGCCTACGCCATGGTGAATGCCGGTGTGGTCGATGGAGTGGACTATCTTTTCGGCGGTCACATCGGCTTTAAGGCGACTACCGATAACGCTTTGGTGACGATGACGGACGGCTTCTTGGCGACGACGAAGCTGGACGCGGAGTTCAGGGGCGTTTCTGCTCATGCGGGCGCGGCACCCGAGCAGGGTAAGAACGCGCTTTTGGCGGCGGCGCAGGCCGCTATTTCCCTGAGCACGATCTCCCGTCATAGCAAGGGCTCTAGCCGCATTAACGTGGGCGTGCTGAACGCTGGTACCGGGCGCAACGTGGTGCCTGATATCGCGTCCCTGAAGCTGGAAACGCGTGGCGGCACGACCGAGATCAATGAGTTCATGGTGAGCGAGGCTAAGAGAATGCTACAGGCCTGCGCCGATCTTTACGGCGTGGAGCTGAAGGTGAGCATGGCGGGCGCGGCACCTGCGTGCCTGCCTGATGCGGAGCTGGCGCACGAGGTGGCGGAGCTGGCGAAGGCTAAGTGCCGCTATGAGGAGGTCAGCGAGTACGTGGACATGGGCGGCAGCGAGGATTGCGGCTATTTCATGGAGCGTGTGCAGCAGCAGGGCGGTCGCGCTCTGTATATGATGTATGGCACGAGGATCGCCGCTGGTCATCATAACAGCCATTTTGATTTCAACGAGGAATGCCTGTGGAAGGCGGCGGCGACGCTGACCGAGGTCGCAGTGCATTTCACTAATAAATAATTCATGAGGAAGCAATGTTAAGTAAGAGGCTTTTTAATTTAACGCTTATGGGTATGCTGTGCTTGATCCTTGCAGGCGCTTCGGCGCAGGAGGCAGCGGTGGCACAGGCGGAGGGGAACACGAGTAGAGTGTCGATTCCTCGTCAGCATAGCGCGCAGCTTTTGCATACGCGCGGACGTATCGAGTCCGTAGAGGGCGAGCGCGTGCTGGTGCGTACCGCGGACGGGCGCGAGCTGTGCGCCCTCGTCAATCCCTCGACCTATATCATCGAGGGTGAGCGCGGCAGGCTGCGTCTGCCCCGCGCGCTCGCAGTCGGGCAGGAGGTCGTACTTTATCACTCCGCGCGCATGACGCGCAGCCTGCCCCCGCAGACCGTGGCGCATGCCTTCGTGCTGGGCGCTGAGGGCGAGTATTTGCCGCAGTATGTCGAGGCGGAGCGAGTGGAGAAGCTCGACGAGCAGTCCGTGCGGGTGCTGAGCCGCAATCGCGATCTGCTGATCACCGTGCCGCAGGAGGCGTGCGCGGAGCAGGCACGCATTACCGAGGGCGCGCGCCTTTTGGTGTGGAGCAGGATGATGACCATGAGTATGCCCGGTCTGATGCGGGCGGAAAGGGCAGTGCTCCTGCCGTAAATTAGTAAGGCTGAAAAAATGAAGCAATGGGGAGGAAGCTATTATGAAGATTTTTATGGATACCGCAAATGTAGAGGAGATTGCTAGCTATGTGGATTGGGGCGTTGTTTACGGCGTAACCACCAACCCGAGCCTGATCGCGAAAAGCGGTCGCACGCAGGCCGAGGTTATTCCCGAGATCGCTGCCTTGGTGGACGGTCCGGTGAGCGCCGAGGTTATCAGCGGCGAATGTGAGGGCATGGTGGAGGAGGCACGTCGCTTGGCGAAGATCGCGAGCAACGTGGTCATCAAGATTCCCTGTATTCCCGAGGGCTTGAAGGCGGTCAAGATCCTTGCCGCCGAGGGCATTAAAACTAACGTAACCCTGGTGTTCAGTATGTCGCAGGCGCTTTTGGCGGCTCGCGCAGGGGCGAGCTACGTAAGCCCGTTTATCGGACGCTTGGATGACATCGGCGAGGACGGCGTGCAGCTGGTAGCGAATATCGTGCGCGCGTTCAAGCTCTATGGTCTGACGACCGAGGTTATTGCTGCCAGCATTCGTAATTTGGAGCATGTGGAAAAGGTGATGCTGACTGGCTGTCAGATCGCGACCATTCCGACGAAGGTTCTGGCGCAGATGATCGGACATCCGCTGACGGATAAGGGGCTGGCTCAATTTATGGCGGATTATCAAAATTCTTTAAAATAAGGCGTAGCTCCCCTGCATGGGGGAGCTTTTGCTTTTTACGGGTGAGGTAATAATGAATTTCAAAAAAATATTTTGTTTATTGGGCTTGAGTCTGGGCTTACAGACTTCTGGCTTCGCTGCGACGCAGCTTCCCTTGAGTATTCCCGAGGACTACGCGGCGGAGGAGGCTGCCGTGAGCTTTAAGAGCGACGGTCCGACGCTGCTTTTTTCCGATAGTCCGGAAACTGTTTATCAGAACGGCATTCTTTACCGCGACACGGTGCAGGGCAGGGTGCGCCTGTTCTTTCACCATGTGAACGGGGTGGAGGGCACGAAGAAGCTGGCGGTGCTGCTGAAGAACGAGGGATTGCGCCCTGTGCGCTATAGGCTGACGCGCGGCGGCATGGGCGGCTATTCCTATGATTATATGCGTGACGGCAAGGAGTCGCAGGAGAATTATTTCAGCGATGATAAGCAAAAACCGCGCGAGGGCGAGCTGCGCTTCGGTCGCACGGCGGAGCTTATCAGTGGCAGGGGCGCGCTTTTGGAGCAGGATAAGCTACTGACGGGCACGCTGGATTTGGAGCTGGACGGACCGACGCAGGTCAGCGTGCTGATGTGCGAGCCGCAGGCGGATATCGAGCTGTTTAACGAGCAGGCGGCGATTCTGCCCATGGACGAGCATCCTCTGCGCGGCACGTTCGCGAACAGCGATTGGAATTATACCTTGGATAAAAAAATCAACGGCAAGCAGCCCGTGAAGCTTAAGCTGGCGGGCGAGGGCTACGCGCAGGGCGTAGATGCCACGACGGGACTGCCAGCGGAGAATTACGGCAATTACGGCGTTATTTACAGAGTAAACTTTACCGTGGCGGCGAAGAAGCCGGTAAGCTTCATCTTGAATCCTATCGGCGGCTATTTTGCTGGCTACGGCGTTTTGGAGCAGAAGGGTAAGCGCGAGCTGCTGGCTCTGCCAGAATATGACGTGAGCCTTGGCGGCACGATCGAGGAGGCAGTGGAGCTGGGTAAGCTGAAGTCTGGCAAATACAGCTTCATTTGGTCGCCTCCGGGCGCTTCGAATTTACCTATCGAACTTATTTGGCGTTAAGCCTTCACAGGTGATGTTATGGATTTTAAGATTCAGGCTCCCTTCGAGCCGGCAGGCGATCAACCGCAGGCTATAGAGAAGCTGGCGGAGGGCGTGGAGCAGGGAATGCGCACGCAGGTGCTTTTGGGTGCTACGGGCACGGGCAAAACCTATACGATAGCGCAGGTGATCAACAGGGTGCGTAAGCCGACTCTGGTCATCGCGCATAACAAGACCTTGGCGGCGCAGCTGGCAAGCGAGCTGAAGGCCTTCTTCCCCGAGAACGCGGTGGAGTATTTCGTATCCTATTACGATTATTATCAGCCGGAGGCGTATATCCCGCAGTCCGACACCTATATCGAGAAGGACGCGTCGATCAACGACGAGATCGATAAGCTGCGCCATTCGGCGACTAGCGCGCTGTTTGAGCGTAAGGACGTGATCATCGTCGCCAGCGTGTCCTGCATTTACGGCTTGGGCGCGCCACAGGAGTACTATGATATGGTGCTTTCCCTGCGCCTAGGTCAGGTGATCGACAGACAGAGGATTTTGCATAAGCTGGTGGAGATTCAGTACGATCGCAACGATATCGATTTCAAGCGCGGTACCTTCAGGGTGCGCGGCGACGTGATCGAGGTCATCCCCGCCGCCTACGGTGAGAAGGCCGTGCGCATCGAGATGTTCGATGACGAGGTGGAGCGTATTCTGGAGTTCGACGTGCTGACGGGCGAGGTGCTGGCGAAGCGCAACCATGTGGCGATCTTCCCCGCCTCTCACTATGTTACCAGCAGGGAGAATTTGGAGCGCGCGATGCAGGACATTCGTGTGGAGCTGGACGAGCGTCTGGAGCTTTTAAATCATAGCTTCAAGGTTTTGGAGGCGCAGCGCTTGGAGCAGCGCACGAATTACGATTTGGAAATGATGAACGAGATGGGCTACTGCTCGGGTATCGAAAACTATTCCCGTCATTTGGCTGGACGTAAGGCTGGCGAGGCTCCCTTTACGCTGGTAAACTATTTCCCTAAGGATTTTTTGCTGGTGGTCGACGAATCCCACGTCACGCTGCCGCAGATCAGGGCGATGTACGCGGGCGATCGTTCGCGCAAGGAGATGCTGGTGGAGCATGGCTTCCGCCTGCCCTCGGCCTACGATAATCGTCCGCTGACCTTTGACGAGTTTCAGGCGCAGATTAAGCAGGCGATTTATGTTTCGGCAACGCCTGCGGCCTACGAGCTGGAGCAGGCCGATCAGGTGGTGGAGCAAATCATTCGCCCGACGGGACTTTTAGATCCGCAGATCGAGATCCGTCCGATCAAGGGACAGATCGATGACCTTTTGAGCGAGATAAATAGGACCGCCGCCGCGAACGAGCGCGTTTTGGTGACAACGCTGACGAAGCGTATGGCGGAGGATCTGACGGAGTATCTCAAGCAGGCGGGCGTGCGCGTGCGCTATCTGCATTCGGAGATCGCGACGATCGAGCGTGCGGAGATTATCGACAGTCTGCGCGGCGGCAAATTCGACGTGCTTGTCGGCATCAACCTGCTGCGCGAGGGCTTGGATCTGCCGGAGGTGTCGCTGATCGCGATCCTTGACGCGGATAAGGAGGGCTTTTTGCGTAGTGATACGGCGATGATCCAGACGATAGGACGTGCGGCGCGTAACGAGCATGGACGCGTCATTATGTACGCGGATCGCATTACGGACAGTATGCGCAGGGCGCTCGACGAAACGAATCGCAGGCGCGAAAAGCAGGCAGCGTATAACGCGGAGCATCATATCACGCCGAAAACGGTGTATAAGGAGCAGCGTCAGCTGATTAAGCTGACGAAGGTGGCGGAAACGGCGGCGCTTGAATACGAAACGAAGTTGGGTAAGAGGCAGTCGACGAAGGAGCTACAGACCTTGGCGCGCGAGCTGGAGAAGCGGATGCAGGCGGCGGCGAAGCTGCTGGACTTCGAGGCGGCGGCGGAGCTGCGTGATCGTTTGATTATAGTGAAGGGGCAGCTGGGGCAGAAGCTCACGCCCAAGAAAAAGAGCAGGTGAGTGCAGTGCAGGAAAAATTGATTGTTAAGGGCGCACGTCAGCATAATTTGAAAAACATCACGGTGGAGATTCCGCGCAACAGGCTGGTCGTGATTACTGGCTTGAGCGGCAGCGGCAAGTCCAGCTTGGCGTTCGACACGATCTACGCCGAGGGACAGCGTCGCTACGTGGAGTCGCTTTCGGCCTACGCGCGCCAGTTTTTGGGGCAGATGGATAAGCCGGACGTGGATTATATCGAGGGCTTGAGCCCCGCGATCTCCATCGATCAAAAGACGACCAGCCGCAACCCGCGTTCCACCGTTGGCACGGTGACGGAGATTTACGATTATCTGCGTTTGCTGTTCGCGCGTGTGGGCGAGCCACATTGCCCACGCTGTGGTAAGCTGATCGAGCAGCAGAGCGTGCAGCAGATCGTCGATCGCGTGCTGGAGCTGGAGGCGGGAACACGCTTCATGGTTATGGCGCCGCTCGTGCGCGGACGCAAGGGCGAGCATCAGCGCGTGCTGGACGATATGCGGCGCGCGGGCTACGTGCGTATGTATATCGACGGCGAGCTGCGCACCCTGGACGAGGAGATCGTTCTGGAAAAGAATAAGAAGCACAGCCTTTCGGTGGTTATCGATCGTCTGGCGGTGCGCGATAATATTCATCAGCGCCTGACCGATTCGGTGGAGACGGCGCTGAAGCTGGCGGACGGCTTTGCCGAGGTGGCGGTGCTGGGCGAGCGGACGGAGCTTCTGCTGTTCAGTGAGCATTTCGCCTGCAACGATTGCGGCATCAGCCTGCCAGCGATTGAGCCGCGACTTTTCTCCTTTAATAATCCCTATGGCGCTTGTCCTGCCTGCACCGGCTTGGGCATGAATATGGAGTTCGACAAGGCGCTGATCATTCCCGACGCGGATAAAAGCTTCGGCGATGGCTGCTTGGCGGCGTTCAGCACTAATCGCAGCTCCTTCTTCATCCGCCATTTGGACGCGGTGCTGACGGATTACGGCTATACCTTGGATAATAGCTGGAACGATCTGCCGGAGGAGCTGCGCGAGCTGCTGTGGAATGGCATTCCTGAGCGTAAATTCAGCTTTTGGTATGAGAATTTGCAGGGCGAGAACCGTCTTTACGAGCGCGAGTTCGAGGGCGTGCTCAACATCCTCAAGCGTCGCTATCGCGAGGCGTTCAGCGATGCCATGCGTCAGGGCTATGAGGAGTTCATGACGAGTACTCCCTGCCCCGTGTGCCATGGTACGCGTTTGAAGCCCGAGGTGCTTTCAATTTTAGTCGGGGGGAAGAATATTTGTCAGGTCACGGCGCTGACCGTGCGCGATTGTCTGCGCTTCTTCGACGGGCTGGCGCTGAGCGAGAGGCAGCAGCTGATCGCTAAGCAGGTGCTGAAGGAGATCAAGGCGCGTTTGCAGTTCTTGAACGACGTGGGGCTGGAGTATCTAACCTTGGATCGCAGCGCGGGCACGCTTTCGGGCGGCGAGGCGCAGCGCATCCGCCTAGCGACGCAGATCGGCAGCGGTCTTACGGGCGTGCTGTATATTTTGGACGAGCCGAGCATCGGCCTGCATCAGCGCGATAACGCTAAGCTTTTGGAAACGCTCAAGCATTTGCGCGATTTGGGCAATACCCTGCTGGTGGTCGAGCATGACGAGGAAACCATGTATGCCGCCGACCAGATTATCGATATCGGCCCGGGAGCGGGCGAGCATGGCGGCGAGGTCGTGGCGCAGGGTACGGTGGAGGAGATTAAGCATATCGAAGCCTCCGTCACCGGCACCTATCTGAGCGGACGCAAATTCATTCCTGTGCCGAGGCACAGAAGGGAGTGCGATGGACGCTATCTGACGATTCACGGCGCGCGTGCTAATAATTTGAAAAATATTGATGTCGCGATTCCCTTGGGCGTGTTCACCGTGGTCACGGGGGTCAGTGGCAGCGGCAAATCGACGCTGATCAATGATATACTTTATAATACGCTCGGCTCGAAGCTGAACGGCGCGCGTTTGCGTCCTGCGGAGCATGATCGTATCGAGGGCTTGGAGAATATCGATAAGGTGATCAATATAGACCAATCGCCGATCGGGCGCACGCCGCGCTCCAATCCCGCGACCTATACGGGCGTTTTCGATTTTATCAGGGAGCTGTTCAGTCAGACGAACGAGGCGAAGCTGCGCGGCTATAAGTCCGGACGCTTCAGCTTCAATGTGAAGGGCGGACGCTGCGAGGCCTGCAAGGGCGACGGCGTGAATAAGATCGAGATGAATTTTCTGCCCGATGTTTACGTTCCCTGCGAGGTGTGCCATGGCGCGCGCTATAATAGGGACACGCTGGAGGTGCATTACAAAGGAAGGACTATCGCCGAGGTTTTGGATATGACTGTGAGCGAGGCCTGCGAATTCTTCAAAAATCAGCAGCGCATCTATCGCAAGCTGGAGGTCTTGGAGGATGTCGGCTTGGGCTATATCCATTTGGGACAGGCGGCGACCACACTTTCCGGCGGCGAGGCGCAGCGCGTCAAGCTGGCAACGGAGCTTTCGCGCCGCAGCACGGGGCGCACGGTGTACATCCTCGATGAGCCGACAACAGGTCTGCATATCGCCGACGTGCATAAGCTCTTGGAGGTTTTGCAGCGCTTGGTGGAGTCGGGCGACAGCGTGATCGTGATCGAGCATAATCTTGACGTGATCAAGGTGGCGGATTATCTGATCGACCTCGGTCCTGAGGGCGGCGACAAGGGCGGTACGCTGGTGGCGTGCGGTACGCCGGAGGAGGTCGCTAAGGTTAAGCGCTCCTACACGGGACAGTACGTGAAGCAGGAGCTGGCTAAGGCGAAGAAGAATGGGTGGTACGTATGACGGAGCTGGCAGAGGGCTTTAGCGAGAGCATAAAGAACGCCCTGGCGGTGCTGCCGGATAAGCCAGGCGTTTATCTGATGCACGATGCCGAGGGTAAGGTGATCTACGTCGGCAAGGCCGTGGTGCTGAAAAATCGCGTGCGCAGCTACTTCCGCAATTTGGCGATCCATACGCCTAAGGTGCGCGCTATGGTGGCGAAGATCGCCGAGATCGAGACGATCGTCACCTCGAGCGAGGTGGAGGCGCTCATTCTGGAGTGCAATCTAATTAAGAAGTATCGTCCGCGCTATAATATCAGCCTCAAGGACGACAAGACCTATCCCTATTTGAAGGTGACGGTGCAGGAGGAGTTCCCCCGACTTTATGCCACGCGGCGCTTGAGTCGGGACGGCGCTAAGTATTACGGCCCCTATGCTGACGCGGGGGCGATGCACGCTACGGTGAAGCTTTTGCGCGGTATGTTTCCTCTGCGCACCTGTCGCACGATGAATCCCGATCGTCCCTGCCTGAATTATCATATCAAGCGCTGCCTGGCACCCTGTGCTGGCTTGGTAAGCGTGCAGGAATATCGAGAGATGATTAAATCCGTGTGCATGGTGCTGGACGGACGCACCGCGGAGCTGGAGCGCTCGTTGAAGCAGCGGATGCAGGCTGCGGCGGAGGAGTATGCCTTCGAGGAGGCGGCACGTCTGCGCGATCAGCTACAGGCGGTGGAGCGCTTGAACGAGTCGCAGAAGGCGGTCACCAATAATGGCGGCGATATGGACGTGATCGGCTTTGGGCAGGATATGACGGGGCTGTGCTTGCAGATCTTCTTCGTGCGGAAGGGCAAGCTGATCGGTCGGGACAATTTTTTCTTGCAGGATGCCGGCGATACGCCGCAGGAGGTTTTGACGGCCTTCCTCAAGCAGTATTATAACGAGGCGACCTTCGTGCCCAAGGAGATCGTGCTGCCGCATCTGCCGGAGGAGGCGGAGCGAGCGCTTATCGAGGCGTGGCTGACGCAGAAAAGCGAGCGGCGGGTGGAGCTGCTCGTGCCGCAGCGGGGCGTGAAGCGCGAGCTTTTGCAGCTGGCGAACGATAACGCGGAGAAGCTTTTGGAGGAGCGTTTGCGTAAGGGCAGCTTGTCGCTGAAGAATGATCAGCAGGCGGCGGAGGAGCTACAGCAGGCGCTTGGTCTGGAGCATTCGCTCGGACGCATGGACTGCTTCGATATCTCGCATACGCAGGGCAGCGAGACTGTTGCCTCCATGGTGGTGTTCCGCAATGGCAGCATCAGCAAGCGCGATTATCGCAAGTACAAGATCGTGTCGGCGGAGGGCAAGCCCGATGATTTCAAGTCCATGCAGGAGGTCGTCTATCGTCGCTATAAGGATTACGAGGATTTGCCCGATTTGGTGGTCATCGACGGTGGCAAGGGACAGCTTAGCTCCGCGCTGGAGGTTATTCGTGGCTTGGGCTTGGCGGAGCTGCCCGTGGTTGGCTTGGCGAAGCGTGAGGAGGAAATCTTCCTGCCGCATCAAAGCACGAGCATTCTGCTGGATCGCGACAGCGCCGCACTGCATTTGATTCAGCGAATACGCGATGAGGCGCATCGCTTCGCGATCACCTATCACCGCAAGCTGCGCGGTAAGCGTAATCTGGTCTCGGTGCTGGATCATGTGGAGGGCATCGGTCCGAAGCGGCGGCAGGAGCTGTGGAAGGCGTTCAAAACGTTGGCGGCGATGAAGGCCGCGAGCGTGGAGGAGCTGGCAGCCGTGGAAAGCATGAACATGGCGGCGGCGCAGACGCTGTACGACTTTTTCCGTTTAGATCTGCCGGAAAAGCAGCAGGCGCTCAAGTAATAAATTACATGAAAAATTTACAATTCAGACCTGTCTTTTTTATTGAGGTATGCTATAATGTAGACAGAATCAAAGATGGGAAAGGAGTGAAGTCCGATGCAAAAATGGGTATGCAATATTTGCGGATACGTATATGATCCCGAAGTAGGCGATCCTGATAATGGCGTTGAACCGGGCACTGCTTGGGAGGATGTTCCCGAGGATTGGGTTTGCCCTCTGTGCGCTGTAGGTAAGGATCAATTCAGCGAGGAATGATTCTGCTGTAGTAGCCGCAAGGTTTAGAGTTTTTGAGTTAGCGAAGGCTGATGCGTAAGCATCAGCCTTTTTAAAATTACAACGGGGAGCAGGTGGTGCTGCCGCAAAGCTTGCAGGATCGCTTCGCGATCACCGCTTTTGAGCAGAAGGGCACTCTTTACAGCAATGAGCGCGATGTTTCTAAGCAATGGACGAAGGGTGCGTTTAACATTGCTTGTTTGGGTATTGAAAATCAATCGCGTATTGATAAGGGCATGCCTTTGCGCGTGATTGGCTATGATGGCGCGGAGTACAAGCGTCAAAGCGATGAGAATGTCGCCGAGCCGTACCCCGTGGTTACGCTGGTGCTGTACTTTGGCAGGAGGCAGTGGCGTAAGCCGAGGAGCTTGTTTGATGTGTTGAAGCTTGACGAACGCTTAAAGCCGTTTGTCAATGATTATAGGCTTAATATCTTCGATGTTACGCATATGTCGCGCAAGCAGGCGGAGAAATTTAGCAGTGATTTTAAAATAATAGCGGATTATTTCGCACAGGTGTATGAGACGGGCAAATATTTGCCGTCGAAGCAGCCCATTCAACACAGAGTTGATTTGGGTAGAATGCTAAAATATGTTACCGGAAACGAAAAATTCGATGTATTGGTTGATAACGAAGGAGGTTCGAGAAGTATGTATGACGCTTTTGCTGATGCGGAGAATAGAGGAGAGGCGAGAGGATTGTCTATGGGGTTAAGTCGTGGTGAGGCGAAGCTTGAATCCTATGCTAAGCTGACTAAGAAGCTTATCGCGGCGGGGCGCACGGCGGACTTGGAGCGTGCTGCCGACAATGCGGAGTTCCGCCAACAGCTGCTGAAGGAGTTCGCGCTCCTGCAATAATTCCATCTTCAATATAAAAGGGACTGACTCAACCGAGTCAGTCCCTTGATCGTTATAGTGCTATTGCAGTGTTAAATGCGTTATAGATCCTCGTAATTCGTCGCTTTGTCGTACAGCGCGCTTACCTCCGCGGAGGGCTCGTCGTCAATAAGGGAGACGAGTACGCCTACCAGCAGGCTGGCGAAGAAGCCGGGGATGATCTCGTAGATGCCGCTTGCGGAAAAGAAGCTGAACCAAGCGATGTCAATGCCCGCGCCGACGATGATCGCCGCCACCGCGCCATGGAAGGTGAAGCGCCGCCAGAACAGACTGAGCAAGATAGCGGGACCGAAGGCCGCGCCGAATACGCCCCAAGCGTTGGCTACCAGGTCCATAATGGAGCCGGCATTGGGATTGGCTGCCAAATAGAGCGCGGTCAGGGAAATAGCAAGAACGATGAAGCGGCCTGCCCAAAGCATTTCCTTGTCGGAGGCCTTGTCGTTGCGGAGGAGCGGCTTATATACGTCGCTGGCGAAGGAGGACGCCGCCGCCAAAAGCTGGCTGTCGGCGGTACTCATGGAGGCCGCTAAAACTGCGGAGAGCAACACGCCGGAAATCACTGCTGGGAAAATTTGGCGCACCATGGAGATGAACACGAGTGAGTTCTTGCTGATGTATTCGTCAAAGCCGAGGTACATACGACCGATTACGCCGACCAAAACGGCAAAGACGAGGATCAGCGTCGTCCAGCAAATGCCGATGGCAGCCGACTTGCCCATATCCTTTTGCTTGCCCAAGGACATGAAGCGAATGATAATGTGGGGCATACCGAAATAGCCTAAGCCCCAACCCAAACCAGAGATGATATCACGCCAATCGGCGTAGGGATTCCAATAGTTTATGGGAATGGTGGCTGCGGTTGCCGGATTGATCAGGGAGGCTGCGAAAAGTGGAGCTACCAAAAGCGCCGCCAGCATGATCAAGCCCTGAAAGAAGTCCGTCCAGCAAACGGCGGAGAAGCCACCAAGGAAGGTGTAGCTGACGATGATGATCGCCGCCATATACATTGCTAGCGTCGGATCCATGCCGATAACGGTATTGAATAGCGTGCCGCAGGCCTTGATGCTAGAGGCCGCGTAGATCGTGTATGCCACGAGAAATACGACGGCGCAGATGATCTGTAGCAGGCGTGATTTCGAAAGGAAACGGTTTGTGAGAAATTGCGGTACGGTGATGGAGTCGTTGGCTACGATCGAGAAGGAGCGCAGACGCGGCGCTTCAAAAAGCCAGCTCATGGTGTAGCCGATTAGTAGGCCGACACCAATCCACATTTGCCCAAGTCCGAGCGCGTACACGGAAGCGGGCAGTCCCATCAGCACCCAAGCGCTCATGTCGGAAGCACCAGCAGAAAGACCGGTAACCCAAGGTCCCATTTCGCGACCGCCGAGGAAATAGGTTTTTTCACCGCCATTTTTGTCCTTAATGAAGAACCAAACGCCTACGGCGATCATGCAGGCGAGATAGAGTACAAAGATAACTATCTCCGTATAATTCATAAATTACCCCTCCAAATGAATAAATATAGATAGTCTAATTATATACGTTGACAAGAAATTAGACAAGGGAAAATAGTGCCGAGGGAGGAAAAAGAACTTATAAAACTCTTTTGGCGACTTTTCTTGACGCGAATTGGTGGCTGTTATATAATATTGAAGAATATAGGAGTCTTATTTAGTGCCTGGGTTAGGAGCATTAGATTGACATATCTTTCAGGGCTTGCGACCTTTCGATCATCCTTCGATCAAAGTGCTAAAAGGAGCAGGCTCTAATCGTGTTTACGGAGAATTTACATGACACCTGTTAAAATTCGCATTTACAGCTTAAATAAGGATGCCGAGGGCGCGGAGCAGACCATGGAGCAGAAATACTCCGGGAGTATGACCGAGCGTGGCGGCAAGCATTACGTGCTTTACGAGGAGGACTCGCAGTCCGGCTTGGAGGGCACTAAGACCACGCTGAAATGGGATCAGGAGCGAGTCGTGCTTATGCGCAGCGGGACGGTGGATCATCGGCAGGAGTTTTGTCGCGATTATAGGGATCGCAGCGTTTATCGCACGCCGTATTTGGAAATTCCTCTGGTGACGGAAACAAGTTATTTATATACATATTTTCGCAAGGGTAAATGGCATTTGGAGATGGAGTACACGCTCTATCATGGTGATGCTCCCTATGGCGAAATGAAGCTTTTAATTGAAATAGAGGAGGACACACAACTTGGACATTAAAAACATTCTGGCTGAAGCCATTAATGCTGCTGCCAATAAGGCGATCGCAGAGGGCGTATTAAAGGAAGGCACCCTGCCTGAGGTATTGCTGGAGGTGCCGCCGCAAAAGGAGTTCGGTGATTTCGCCACTAATTTTGCTATGCAGTCCGCCCGTAGCTTGAAATGTAATCCGCGTATGATTGCCCAGGCTGTTGTGGATAATCTTGATTGCGTATATATCGCTAAAACGGAGATCGCTGGTCCTGGCTTCATCAATTTCTATTTGAAGCAGGATTGGATTTATGATTTGCTGGCTAAAATCATCGACGAGGGCGATAATTACGGCAATTTGACGAGCGATTGCCAGGAGAAGATTCAGATTGAGTACGTCAGCGCCAATCCTACCGGTCCCTTGCACGTAGGCCATGGACGTGGCGCGGCAGTAGGTAGCGCTTTGGCGAATTTGATGCGGGCGGCAGGCTATGACGTTACGCGCGAATACTATATTAATGACGCGGGCAATCAGATGAATAATTTGGCGGCTTCCGTAAATGCTCGTTATTTGGAGCTTTTAGGACAGCAGGTCGAATTCCCCGAAAACGGCTATCATGGTCATGATATTATCGAAACCGCCGAGCGCATCGTTAAAAAATATGGCGATAAATTCCTCGCGCTGGAGGCGCAGGAGCGTCTGACTCAGTTCCGCGAGATCGCCTATAAGGAAAAGCTGGCAGCTTTGCGCGAGGTGCTGGCGGACTTTAACTGCGAGTTCGACGTGTGGTTCAGCGAGCAGTCCCTGCATGACGCGGACGCGATTCATAAGGCGTGCGACCTTTTGACCGAGCGTGGCTATATGTACGAAAAGGACGGCGCGCTGTGGCTCAATTCCACCGAGCATGGCGATGACAAGGATCGCGTGGTTATTCGTGACAATGGCATTCCGACTTATTTTGCCGCCGATATCGCCTATCATCGCAATAAATTCGAACGTGGCTTTGATCGCGTGATCAATCTTTGGGGCGCGGATCATCATGGCTATATCGCCCGCATGAAGGCGGCGGTCGGCGCTTTGGGCTACGCTCCCGAGCAGCTGGAGGTGCTGATTCTGCAAATGGTTAGCCTCTATCGCAATGGCGAGCTGGTGAAGATGTCCAAGCGTACCGGTCAAAGCGTGACCTTGAACGAGCTGATCGAGGAGGTCGGCACGGATGCTGCACGCTTCTTCTTCGTTATGCGTTCCATCGATAGTCAGCTGGATTTCGATATGACCTTGGCGACGGAAAAGAGCAACGAGAACCCTGTTTACTATATTCAGTACGCTCATGCGCGTATTTGCAGCATCATGCGTCAGCTGGAGGAGGCAGGCATCGTCGTAGCGCCACGTTCCGCGCTGAAGCTGAACACCTTGGTCGAGCCTGAGGAGCTGGAGCTGATTAAGAAGCTGGGCGAATATCCGGAAATGCTGCGTCGTAGCGCACGCGATCGCGCGGTACACAATGTTGCGCATTATGTTCATGATTTGGCGGGAATGTTCCATTCCTTCTACAACCAGTGCCGCATTTTGGGCGTTGATCCCGAGCTGCAGCAGGCGCGTATCGCCTTGGTGCAGGCAGTCGGTCATGTGATTAAGCACGCGCTGGCTATTTTGGGCGTATCCGCACCGGAGCATATGTAAGTAAGATCGCAGGACGGTCGCGTTCCTGCTTGAGCTATAAAATAAATTCTGTACGACATTTTCCGTAAGAAAGGAATGGGTGACAAGATGACAAAATATATTTTCGTAACCGGCGGCGTTGTATCCTCCTTGGGTAAGGGCATTACTGCGGCTTCCCTCGGTCGTTTGCTGAAGAGCCGTGGCTATCGCGTTACTATTCAAAAGTTCGATCCTTATATCAATATCGATCCCGGTACGATGAGCCCCTATCAGCACGGCGAGGTATTCGTAACCGATGACGGCGCGGAGACCGACCTGGATCTTGGACATTACGAGCGTTTTATCGATATCAATCTTTCTAAGAACTCCAACGTTACTACCGGCAAGATTTATCAATCCGTTATCAATAAGGAGCGTCGTGGCGATTATTTGGGTGGTACCGTGCAGGTTATTCCCCACATCACCAACGCTATCAAGGAGCGCGTGTTCCTCGTAGGTAAGCAGGATAACGCCGACTTTGTAATAACCGAGATCGGTGGCACCGTGGGCGATATCGAGAGCCTGCCGTTTTTGGAGGCTATCCGTCAGGTGAAGAAGGAGGTCGGCAGAAACGACGTGCTTTATATTCACGTGACGCTGGTACCCTATATTTCCGCTGCCGGCGAGCTGAAAACGAAGCCGACACAGCATAGCGTTAAGGAGCTACGCAGCATCGGTATTTCTCCCGATATCATCGTGTGTCGCAGCGAGAAGCCTATTTCCAAGGAAATGCGCGAAAAAATGGCGATGTTCTGTGATGTGGATCCCGATGCCGTTATTCAGAACCTGACTGCGAAGAGCATTTATCAGGTGCCCATGCTCATGGAGGAGCAGGGCATGGACTCCATCGTGCTGCGTAAGCTGGACATGGAGGACAAGCCGAAGGATATGAGCGGCTGGTATGACATGGTGGAGCGCATTTTGAAAAAGTATGAGCGCAAGGTGACGATCGCCGTGGTCGGCAAGTACGTCGCTTTGCAGGATGCGTATATCAGTATTACCGAGTCCCTGCGCCATGCGGCGGTCGCTAACGAGGCGGAGCTGGAGATTAAATGGATCAACGCCGAGGAGATCGAGGCTCCTGAAACCGATATGGCGAAGGTTATGGAGGGCGTGGACGGCATTCTCGTACCTGGTGGCTTCGGTAATCGCGGCATCGAGGGCAAGATTAAGGCTATTCAATACGCGCGCGAGCATAAGGTACCATTCTTCGGCATTTGCTTGGGTATGCAGTGCGCGGTAATCGAATTCGCACGTCACGTCTGCGGCATGGCGGACGCTAACAGCTCTGAGTTCGACGAGCACAGCAAGCATCCGGTTATCGACCTGATGCCGGAGCAGCTAGATATCGAGGATATGGGTGGTACGTTGCGCTTGGGCTTGTACCCCTGCAAGGTTTATCCCGATACTTTGACCATGAAGGCTTATAACGAGGAGCTTATCTATGAGCGTCATCGTCATCGCTATGAATTTAATAACGCATTCCGTGAGGAGATCGTCAATAAGGGACTAAAGCTGGGCGGCACGCTGCCCAATGGTCGTCTGGTGGAGATCGTGGAGCTGCCCGAAAGTGAGCATCCGTGGTTCCTCGGGGCGCAGTTCCATCCGGAATTCAAATCCCGTCCGACCAATCCTCATCCCTTGTTCCGTGACTTTATCGCAGCGTCCTTAAGGGAGCAGAAGTAAAATATCAGAAAGGCAGGCTACATGAAATTGCAAATGTTTTGTGTGGGCTGCCTTTGATGCTATAAGAGGAGGTGTGTTGATGAAATATAATAAATATGGGAATGTTGCTATAAGAGCTTTGGATATCTTTAGAAATGAAGATGCTGAATCTCCTAGAGATGCTTGGGATATAGCGGTAAAGGAGATAATGGATAAGGTTAGTATGCAGAAAAAGGGTTGTCCTAAAAATGCTTTTTTGGGATTAGTTGGTGATGGTGAAGGTGACAATGCTAATTATGCCAAAAAAGCTAGAAACATATTGAAAAAAGCTATTCCAGAAGAATTGGAAGCTATTGAAAAAATGACATCTAGCGAATTTTGGCGAGAAAAAATATCTAAGGATAAAGCTCATAATTCTCAAATGGATGTCGTGTTTGCATTATGGAATAAAATATAGTGTGGAGAGATAATCTATGTTAAAGAAAATTTTTGTTAGTGCGATATTACTTCTGGCG